>SKKL01000235.1 GCA_007121465.1 Acidimicrobiales bacterium
CAAGGAGTCCTCGATCCAGTCCCGATTGAGCCCTCGCGAGCTCGAGGTTCTCGGCCTCATGGCGCAGGGGCGTTCCAACGCCGCGATCGCCACCGGGCTGGTCCTCTCCGACCGCGCGGTCGAGAAGCACATCACCGCGATCCTCACCAAACTCGACCTGGCCCCCGACGACGGCGAGGTCCATCGTCGAGTCCAAGCGGTCCTCTTCTACCTCGCCGAAGGGCGAGAGACCGGCTGAGCCGGGACCTCCCCGACGACGGTGACCCCCCGACCGAGGCACGCGTCGACGCTCACGGTCCCGGCGAGTGAACCGATCCGGTCCTCGATGTTGTCCAGACCGCTGCGGTCGACCACACGGTTCGGGTCGAACCCCTTACCGTCGTCCTCCACCCAGAACCGGAGGCGGCCGTCGCCATCGCCCAGGCGGACCGAGACCCGTCCGGCGCCACCGTGCCGCGCCGCGTTCTGGATGGCTTCGAGGCAGGTGAAGTACACCGCAGCTTCGACGGTGGGCTCGTAGCGACCGATCTCGTCGCCGTCGACCACGATGTCGAGCGGGAACGACCGAGCAGCGGCGGTGAGGGCCGCCACGATCCCACCGCTGTCGAGCGCAGGCGGGTGCAATCCCCGTCCGAGGCAGCGCAGTGCCACCACGGCCTCGTCCAGCTCGAAGCCGATCTCGGCCAGCGCCTCCGCAAGCTCGGGATCGGGCCGGCGAGCGGCGAGTCTGGCAGCGAGACCCAATCGGATCCGAACCGCGATGAGCTGCGCCTGGGCTCCGTCATGGAGGTCGCGCTCGAGTTCTCGACGGGCTTCGTCGTGAACGGTGACGAGCCGTTCCCGCGAGCGACGAAGCTCATCGATCTGGTGACGCAGCTCGGCCGTGAGGCGCACGTTGCGCAACACGACGCCGAGGGTGGCGGCCAGGTCGTCCACCAGCTCCCGACTACCGGGCGCGAGATCGCTGAGCGACCTCCCCCACACCGACACCGCTCCGAGGTGTTCAGCTTCGTGGGTGACCGCAACGGTGAACAGCGGCGCAGTCCGCCGCACAGTGCCTCGTCCGGCCGCCGGGCGTGACTCGCCGTACAGGTCGACGGCGATCTCCACCCGTTCGGCCCCTGTCACCTCGACGACGAGTCCTGCGACGTCGTCGAGTACCTGCTCGGGGGAACTGGCGGACCGTAGGCCGGCGGCAAGTTCCGACAACACCTGGTGCGGATCGGTCGGGCGCCCCCAGAGGAGCCTCTCCACGAGGCGCCGCACTCGACGCCGGACCGGATCGAAGGCAACGGCGACCACGCCGGCGGCCACGAGGGGGACGATCGTGCTGTCTCCTCCCCGGCCGACGACCTCGCCGACCCCGACGACGAGGCCGAGGTAGGCCGCGGTGAACAACATGGCGAGGACCGCGGCCACCGCAGCGCGACTCACGAACACGTCGAGATCGTGGAGCCGGTACCGGGCGGCGGCGAACGCGTAGGACCCGGCGAAGATCCAGATCGTCACCATCGAGGTCGGGATCCAGATCCACTGCCACGGCCACAACACCACGTGTGCAAGTGCGAACGCTGCGGCGGCGATCATCACTGGACGCATTCGTCGCCGCTGGTCGGCATCGGATCGGTTCCAACGGATGACGAGAGAGCACACCGCCGCTCCTGCTGCGGCGAGCACACCGATCCCCGCGACGGCGAGGAGTGCCGAGGCGATCGGGTGGACCGACACCTGGGCACCCATCAGCAGCTCGTGGGTAGCTCCGGGCCACGCCTCGATCATGTAGGCGACGGTGGCGACAGTCATCGACGCGACGGCCACACCTACGGCGGGACGCCAACGACGGCTCGGAAGAAACCCGTCGGGAAAGATCAGGAGCAGCAGCGTCGCGCCAGAGATCACTGCCGGTACCCAAACCCAGGTGCTGATCCAGAGGACGAGCGCAGCATCGATGGGCAGGTCGACCGGCCGGAAGGGACCGAAGACCGCATCGGGATGACCGGTGCGGACTCCTAGGGCACTGAAGCGAACGTCGACGTAGGCGACCGCCACCACGTGAAGGGTTGTCGCGACACCCAGTCCGATCATGAGCCAGCCACCGCGATGACCAGGACGCCGTCGCAGCACTGCGGAACCCAGCCACAGTCCGAGGATCGCGACCGGTCCGTTGTGGAAGATCCAGTGGCCGTACACGACGTCGACCGGCCGTCCTCGGGCGATCAGGGACAGCACAGCGAGAGTCACCGCAACGGTTCCGAGCACCACCAGCGGCCTCACCCACCGCGGGACGCCCGGTTCATCGACCATGTGGGAAGTATGAAGTGACGAGGGCGTCTCGAACAGGGGGAATGCCCCCCTCCGAGGTGCGGGTGGCCGCACCACGACTCACCGGACTCCACGGTGTCGCCGGGACCCCGACGGGCGCAACGTCGAAGAACACCTACCGACACCCCGACCCCGAGGAGTCCCCATGCCTTCCACACCCGGTGAACCCGTCCGTTCCCGCATCAGGCGAGGAGCCGGTCTCGTCGCCGCCGTCGCACTCGTTGCCGCTGGATGTGCGGACGACGACTCGACCGTCGAGGCGGCCGAACCCGAACCCGTCGAGGTCGTGGCGGTCGACTTCGAATTCCGTGACCTTCCCGAGTCGGTTCCCGCCGGCACCCGCTTGACGATCGTCAACGAGGCCGCCACCGAGCTCCATGAGATCGTCGCCCTGCGTATCCCCGACGAGGAGGAGCGCTCTGCCGACGAGCTCGTCCAGCTGCCCCCCGATGAGTTGGAGGCAGCAATGGGTCCCATCGCACCCGCTACCGTCCTGCTGGCCGCGCCGGGCGGGGACCAGATCACGGCGGTGGGCGACGGCACCCTCGACGAACCGGGCCGCTACCTGCTCGTGTGCATGATCCCGACCGGGGTCGACCCCGACGCCTACCTGGCCGCCGCAGCCGAGGCGGGCGATGGACCGCCCCAGATCGACGGCGGCGGACCTCCCCACATCGCCCACGGCATGTACGCCGAACTGATCGTGGAGGGCTGAGCGATGACCGAGACCACACCCCGTTCGGGCCCCGCCGATCGCTCGCTGCTCGATCCCTGGCGGGCTCTGCTGGCCGTCACGGCCATCGTCGTCGCCGTGGTCGATCTCGTGTTCCTCGCCCTCATCAGCGAGATCGTCCCTCCGCTGGTCATCGCTGCCGCGCTGTCCGTCGTCGGGGTCGTGCTCCTGCGTCGTCGACCGAGAGTAGGAATCGGCGTGCTCGGGGTGACCACGGCGCTGATGCTGCTCGGAACACTGCCCTTCGCCGTGGACCACCTCTCCCATCCCGACTCCGGGATCGACTGGGCCCACGCCGTCATCGGTGTGGCGGGACGCATCGTCGTGCTGGCCGCTGCCATCGGAGCGTGGAGATCGGCGTCCGATGGGGCCGCACGACGGCTCGGGGTCCTCTCGGTCGGCGCGCTGGGTGCCGTTGCGGCGATCGCCCTGGTCGCCACCACCGTGACCACGGGGGAGGACCGCCAGCCGGGCGACATCCTGCTCTCGATCACCGCCACCGAGTTCCCCGATCGGGTCGAGGTGCGGTCAGGAGACGTGTTGTTCGTCGACAACGAGCACATGTTCCGCCACACCTTCACCGTCGAGGAGACCGACATCGACGTGCAGCTCCCCGCCTTCGGCTCGGTGCGTATCCCCATCGACCTGACACCAGGGACATACCGCCTCATCTGTGACGTGCCCGGCCACGAGTCGATGACTGGCGAGCTGGTCGTCACCTCGACCTGAAGCTCGGCGAGCGCCACTACGCTCCGGACCATGCCCACCGTGCTCATCACCGGTGCTGGCTCGGGGTTCGGCAAGGGAGCCGCTCTGGCGCTCGCCGACCGGGGTCATCACGTCATCGCCACCACCGAGACCGCCGACCAGGCCGACGCGCTCGCCGCCGAGGCGCCTCAACTGCAGGTCGAGAAGCTCGACATCACCACCGACGACGTCGCCAAGGTCGACGCGTGGGAGGTCGACGTCCTGATCGCCAACGCCGGTCTGGGACGCTTCGGGCCGCTGGTCGACGTCCCGCTCGAGGTGGTGCGCCAGGTGTTCGAGGTCAACGTGTTCGGCACCCTCGCCATCACCCAGCGGGTCGCCGCCGGGATGATCACCCGAGGGTCCGGGCGCATCATCATCGTGTCGTCGATCGCCGGAAAGATCTCGGCTCCGGCGACCGGGCCCTACGCCATGTCAAAGCACGCCCTCGAGGCGATGGGCTCGGCGATGCGGGGCGAGCTCGCTCCGCTCGGGGTCGACGTGTGCCTGCTCAACCCCGGGCCCTATGGCACCGGGTTCAACGACCGGATGGCCGAGTCGATGTGGGAGTGGTTCGACGACAAGAGCCTGCAGGCACCCACCACCGACCTGTTCCGGGCCGTCGAGGCGTTCGTCACCACCGACCAGCGCGACCCCGCCGAGGTCGTCGACAAGATGGTCGAGCTGGTCGAGGCCGAGACCACGAGCGAGAACAACCTGGTCCCACCCGACGCGCTGGGCTGACCGTGGCCGCCGACGGCTCACCCGGTTGGACCGGCCAGACCCAGGCCG
>SKKL01000239.1 GCA_007121465.1 Acidimicrobiales bacterium
CCCGATCGCTGGCAGGTCGCCGCGGCTCGCTGGACCACCGAGGTGCGAGCCGCTCTCACCGAACTGGCGACGATGGACGCCGTCGAGCAGACCCGCCACTGAACCAGCTGGCCGCCGCCGAGCCGAATCCGGACCGCCGCGAGCGCCTCGCGCCGCGCAACTCCCCGAGGAGCAGACACGCGAGGCAGCGGCCGGCTAGGAACAGCTCAACCCACCCGCCGACAACCCAACATGATCACCCCACATACCGTCGAACCGGGTCAGTCGAGTGCCACCGGCTGAGGTTCGATGTCGAGGGGCCCGTGGTCGAGGCGAGCCAGCACGTGGCGGGCGAACAGGTCGCACTCGGCTACGTGTGGGTAGCCCGACAGGATGAATGCGTCGATCCCCGCCGTGTGTAGCTCGCGGATTCGTTCCCGGACCTGGTCGGGATCGCCAACGATGGCCGCACCGGCCCCGCTACGGGCCCGACCGACGCCGGTCCAGAGGTGGCGATCGACATAGCCCTCGTCGTCGGACTCGTCACGCAGCTCGGCCTGTCGGCGCACCCCGGTCGAGGAGCTGTCCAGCGAACGCGCCCGGATCGTGGCGCCGACCTCGTCGTCGAGACGGGCGACGAGGCGACGCGCCGCGGCCCGGGCCTCGGCCTCGGTCTCGCGAACGATCACGTGAGATCGCCATCCGAACCGCAACGTGCGTCCGACTCGAGCGGCACGGGAGCGCATGTCGGCGACGACCTGCTCGACCGCGTCGAGCGTGTCGGGCCACATGAGGTACACGTCTGCACCGGCAGCAGCGCAGTCCCGGGCCGCCTCGGACAGGCCTCCGAAGTAGAAGGGTGGGCAGCGACCGGCGACCGGTCTCACCCGTGGCGGATCGATCTGTAGGTCGACGTGCTCGCCGTGCAGTTCGACGGGGCGGCCGTCGAGGAGGTCCCGCAGGGCGGCCATGGTCTCGAGGGTGCGGCGGTAGCGGTCCTCCGACGGGAGAGGGCGCTCGCCGGGGATGTCGCTGGAGATGACGTTCACGGTGAGCCGACCGCCGGCGATCTGGTCGACGGTAGCGAGCTGACGGGCCAACTGTGGCACGACGAGCTCGCCGGTCCGTAACGCCAACAGGAGCCGGATGCGTCGGGTCTGGGTCGCCACTGCGGCGGCGAACGCCGTCGAGTCGATGCCGAGGGAGTACCCGGATGGCAACAGCACGTTGTCGAACCCGCCGTCCTCGGCCGCGGAGACGATCGTGCGGCAGTGGTCCCACGAGCTGAGCAGCCCGGGCGCGGCCACGCCGAGCTGCTCCACGTCGTCGTCGCACAGGGCTGCGAACCACGCGATCTCGGGGAGGCTCACGGCAGCGGTACCCCCTCGGAGGCTTCGATGAGACGATAGGCATCCGCCCGGCTCAGGTGGACCCCGAGAGCGGCGGTGGCGGCCTCGATCCGTTCGGGGCGTTGGGTGCCGACGATGGCGACGGGCCGTCCGGGCAAGGCGAGCACGAAGGCCAGTGCCACCGCAGCCCGGTCGACGCCCTCGCGTTCGGCGATCCGGTCGAGTTCGGCGATCAGTTCCGGTCGCAGGCCCTCGCCGCTCATCACCCGACCTCCCGCCAGCGGACTCCAGGCCAGCAGCGTCATGTGGTCCCGCAGGCAACGATCGAGCGTCCCGTCTCGAACCGGGTCGAGAGCGGCCACGGACAGCTCGACCTGGTTGGTGACGACGGGCCGGTCGAGGGCTGCGGCGAGCGCGTCGACCTGGGCGACGGTCATGTTCGAGACGCCGACCGCCCGGACCAGGCCCAGGTCGAGGAGGTCGCCGAGGGTCGAGGCAAGCTCGTCGGGGTGGGTGAACAGGTCGGGTCGGTGCACCTGGTAGAGGTCGATGACGTCGGTGCCGAGTCGACGTAGCGACGCCTCGCAGGCGGCGCGCAACGTTGCCCGGCTCGAGTCGTAGGGCACACCGGGCACGATGCCGCCCTTGGTGGCCAGCACGATGCGGTCGCGCAGATGGGGTGAGGCCGCCAGGGCCGCGCCGAGCGCCTTCTCGTTGGCCCCGAAACCCGAGCCACCCCAGTCGAGGCCGTACACGTCGGCGGTGTCGACCAGGGTCAGGCCTGCCTCGACCGCAGCGTCGAGCGCATCTCGGGCGGAGTGGGAGTCGATCATTCTCCAGCACCCGAGAGCGAGCGGGCCGACCTCGGGCAAGCCGGGTACCAGCCGGCGGGGCGACGGATCGACCAGTCCCTCGTCGGATCCGACGGGTGCAGCGGGGGTCGGTTCGCTCTCAGGCGTCGGCATCGAGCACCTCCTCCAAGTGGACGCGACGTCCCTCGTCGATCGAACGGTGGGCTGCGACGCCGATGGCCACCGACCACAGGGCGTCGTCGAGGGTGACACCCGGAGGCGCACCCGTGCGGACGGCGTCGAGGAAGGCGAGATGTTCCAGGTAGCTGGACCCGTGGTGGAAGCCCTCGTGAGCGACCCGGTCGTCGCTGACGATCTCCTCCTCGACCCCGCCGATCCAGTGGGCGCCGCGTCGCCCGACTCGCACCAGCGAGTCGGGCACGAACGCTTCGATCTTGCCGGCGTCGCCCACGGCGCTGATCTCCTCCTGGTTTCGGGTGGCCTCGGCGAACATGCAGAGGTCGAGCAGGGCGCGAGCACCGCTCGGGAACTCGACGACGACATAGGCGTTGTCGAGGATGTCGGGGACAGCGCCGTCGATCGATTCGTCCAGGTGGTTGACGTCCTGAGCCCCCGAGGCAAACACGGCAGTGGGTCGCTCGCCGCTCACCAGGCACATGAGGTCGAAGAAGTGGCAGCACTTCTCCACCAACGTTCCTCCGGTGTTGCGGTTGAACCGGTTCCAGTGGCCCACCTTGGTCAGGAACGGGAAGCGGTGCTCCCTGATGGCGAGCATCCTCAGCTGTCCGACGGTGCCGGCGTGCACCTCGTCAACGAGTCGGGCCACGGCGGGGATGAACCGGTACTCGAGACCGACCCAGGTCAGCGCGGTGCGGCCCTCGGCCCGTCGGATCACCTCCCGGCAGTCGGCCACGGTGGTGCACAGGGGTTTCTCGACCAGCACGTGCATGTCGGTGGACAGCACATCGTGGAGGACCTCGACGTGGGTCATGTTCGGTGTCGCGACCACGACCGCGTCGCAGCGGTCTGCATCGAGGAGATCTCGGTGATGGTCGAAGGTGGCGACCTGCTCTGCGCCGGACCCGAGCGCGTCGAGCGCCCTGGCGATCGACGGGGGGTGTGGGTCGGCCAAGGCGGTCACCTCGGAACCGGGGAGAGCCATCAGGTTCCTGATGTGCTCGACACCCATCATCCCCGCCCCGACGATCCCGTAGCGCAAAGGTTCGGTCATCGGGCACGAGTCTCGCGCATACCGGGGTGCGACCCACGGGGAGGGACCGCCGGACATCGGAGCCTCGTGCAAGGCGCCGTTCAGCTCGAGCTGCGTCCCTTCGAGCTCGTCACCCTGCGCCTTCGCTGAGTCTCGGCATCGGTGACGCATCTGGCGCACGGGACCGAGGGGCACCGCCTGGGTGTGTCGGCCTCAGGGTTCCATCACCACCCAGCCGCGACGTTGGAGCTCGGACGCCAGCTCGTGGGCGGGCACCTTGCGGAGCGCCCGCTCGGCGGCGGTGAGGCGGACCGGTGGCGGTGTGGAGGGTGGGGGTTCGCCGTCGGATTCGGCTTCCTGTGCTTCGAGAAGCTGGGCGATGAACGCCTCGGCCTCATCCTGGGTGAACTTCCCGCCGGCCTGGCGTTGGGTGAATCCCATCGGACCGCGGGCATCGCGGAAATCGACGTGTCCCGCGTCCTGCAGCAGCCCGAGGAGCTCCTGCACCTGTTTCGCTCTGGCCGGTGGTCCTGAGGGTTGGCCGAATGCCATGGAACCAGTATCTCGGATCGGTGGACCCAACCAGGTGGATGTGACGACCTGACCGCGTGAACGTGGCTTCTGGCCGATAGAGAGGGGGCATGGCAAACCTCACTGTTCTGTACACCAAGCCCGAATCCGATGCCGAGGCCTTCCTCGCGGAGTACAAGGCGGATCACCTGCCCATCGCCGCGAAGTTCCCCAAGATGACCTCGCACACCACCACGGTCTTCAGCGGCACGCCCCGCGGCACCGAAGCCCCCTACTACGTGATGTTCGTCGCCACGTGGGACTCCCCGGAGGACATGCAGGCGGCCATGGGCGACCCCAGCATCATGGAGGCGAGCAAGCACGCCATGGGTCTGACCCAGAAGTACGGCAACAAGGCCGAGATGCTGATCGGCGACGACGCCTGACGCTGCCGCCCCGGCTGTGGGTTCAGGTTTGAGCCGGTCGAGGTCCATCGGGTGCGCAAGACCCGCGCCTGATGGACCTGAACCACCTCACACGTTTCGGTGTTGGGACCCCGACGGAACCGAGATCGAGCTCTTCTGGGAAGCGTGAGCCTCAGGTGGGGCCACGCCGCGGGGCTCGAACATGAAGAGGACCACCACCGTGGCGACCCAGGTCCAGTAGTCGAGACCGAGGAACAGGAACACCGCCACGTGCAGGGCGATGACGCCGGCGGCGAGGGCGCG
>SKKL01000168.1 GCA_007121465.1 Acidimicrobiales bacterium
CCGCCCCCACCCCCTCCGCCGCCTCCGCCGGAACCGCCGCCCGAACCACCCCCGCCGCCGCCGGAGAACGGCAACAGCAACATGTCCAGCAACGGCAACGGCAACGGCAACGGCAACGGCAACGGCGACAACAGCAGCGAGGGCAACGGGGACGACGACGGATGAGCGGGGCGACCCACGACGTCGTGGTCGTGGGCGCCGGACCCGCCGGAGCCACCACCGCGACACTCCTCGCTCGGGCCGGACTGACCGTGGCGCTGGTCGACCGAGCACGGTTCCCTCGTGACAAGACCTGCGGCGACGGCCTGACCACCCTTGCGCTGCGCGAGCTCGACAGCCTCGGGCTCGACCCCGGACGGGTGGCATCCTGGACGCCGGTGCCGGTGGCCCACCTCCACTCCCCCGGCGGCCGCCACGTGAAGCTGCCGCTCCCCGAGGGACCGGGTCAGTACGCCGCGATCGCGCGCCGGATCGACCTCGATGCCGAGCTGGTCGAGATGGCCGCGTCGGCCGGAGCCGAGGTCCGTGAGGAATGGCCGCTGTCCGACGCCACCCAATCCACCCACGGCGTCTCGGTGTCGGGCCCCACCGGCTCCGAGCCGATACGGGCCCGCTGGATCGTCGCCGCCGACGGCGTGTGGTCACCGACCCGCAAGGCCCTCGGGCTGGCCGAGCACCGCTACCGGGGCGAGTGGCACGCCTTCCGTCAGTACCGCACCACCACCGCGGCGGCCGCCTCGGAGCTCCACGTGTGGTTCGAGCGCGACCTGCTCCCTGGCTACGTCTGGTCGTTCCCCCTGCCCGATGGTCGGGCCAATGTGGGCTTCGGTGTCCTCCGGGGCGACTCGCTCGACGGTGGAGCACTCGCCCGGCTCTGGCCCGAGATCCTCGCTCGCCCCCACATCGCCGCTGTCCTCGGGTCCGACTCCGAGGCCGAGGGACCGCACCGGGCGTGGCCGATTCCCGCTCGGGTCGATCGCGCCCTCCTCGGGGCCGGCCGGGTGCTGTTCACCGGCGACGCCGCCCGAGCAACCGACGTCTTCACCGGCGAAGGGATCGGCCAAGCGCTGCTCACCGGGCGTCTCGCCGCGGCGACGATCACCGACGACCCCGACGGCGACCCGCTCACGCTCGTCGATCGGTACACGAGCGCCGTGCGCCACGAGCTGGTCGCCGACCATCGCATGGCCGCCGGGCTCTCCCGCCTGGTGTCGACCTCCCCGGTGGCCGAGGCATCCATCGCCATCGTCGGGCTCACCAGCTGGACTCGCCGCAACGTGGCCCGGTGGCTCTTCGAGGACTCTCCGCGAGGCATCGCCCTCACTCCGAGTCGGTGGCGCAAGGGTGCACTGAGCGGTCCCGGAGCGTTCACCGGCGAGACACACACCCGAAACGCCGCCTCCTTACCCTGACCTGTGTCGGAACCCGCCGGGACTGGTCATCACCGGCACACAGAGGTCCGACCGAGCAGGTGATCAGGGTCCCCCACCCGATGTCACCCGGAGGCCTCCTCGCATCGCCGTCCCTCCCCCCTCGACGGTGCGAGGAGGCCCCGCTCTGTACAACGTATAGTCGGAGCATGATCCGAACACGCCTCACCGACGCACTCCAGATCGACCATCCGGTCATGCTCGCCGGGATGGGAGGAGTCTCCTATCACCAGCTCGTCGCCTCCGTGTCCGAGGCGGGCGGGTTCGGCTGCATGGGGGCCTCCACCATGGGCCCGGACGAGATGGTCACCGAGATGGCCTCGGTCCGCCAGCTCACCGACAAGCCCTACGGCGTCGATCTGCTGACCGCGTCGCCGGGAGACTTCGAAGCGCGAGTCCAAGCCGTGATCGACGGAGGCGCCCAGGTGTTCGTCGCCGGCCTCGGCGTCCCCCGCGACGTGGTCGACCTGTGCCATCGAAACAACGTCCTGGTGGTGAACATGTGCGGCAAGGTCCGCCATGCCATCGCCGCCGTCGAAGCGGGATGCGACCTCGTCGTCGCCCAGGGCACCGAAGCCGGAGGCCACACCGGTCAGGTCGCGACCATGGCGCTGGTCCCCCAGATCGTCGACGCGGTCGGCGACCGCGTGCCGGTGGTCGCCGCGGGAGGCATCGTCGACGGGCGAGGCCTCGCCGCTGCCCTGACGCTCGGCGCCGACGGCGTGTGGGTCGGCACTCGGTTCATCGCCACCCCCGAGGCCCGCACCACCCCGGGCTACAAGGAGGCGTTGCTCGGCCTCCAGGACGACGGGACGGTGATCTCCCGGGGCTACACCGGCAAGACCTGTCGGGTCGTGCGCAACTCCTACACCCAGTTCTGGGACGAGAACCCCGACCAGCTCGCCCCGTTCCCGGCCCAGTTCCTCCGCTCGGTCGAAGACGGTGCCAACCACCTCGGCGCCGACGAGTCGGCCGAGGTCGATCCCGAGAAGGAGTTCTGGCCCGCGGGTCAGGGCGCCGGGGCCATCGAGGAACTCGTGCCCGCCGGCGAGCTCGTCGAGCGGTTCGTCGCCGAGGCCGAGCAGGCCCTCGCCCGCTACTGACGCGATCGGGCGATCAGGCCTCGAGATCCTCGCGAAGGACGTTCCCCCGGTCGATCCCGTTCTCGAAGATCACCCGGTAGCGGATCCAGGGCCCGAACCCGTTGACGAGAGTGACCCGTCCGCGGGTTCCCTCGGGCACGCCAGGCAGGTCGAACGCGGCCTTCACCTTCTGTCGGCGGCGCAGCTCTGGCAGTTCTCCGGTGGTGGTCACGACGGCTCCTTCGATCGATCGGGTCGACGCGTCTCGGACCACCCGAGCCCCGACTCGACGTCGAGATCGTGGGGCAACCCGAGGACGCGCTCGGCAATGATGTTCCGTTGCACCTCTCCGGTGCCACCTCCGACGGTGAGCGCCGGGGCGAACAGGTAGCCGTAGTGCCACAACGCGACGTCGGTGCCGAGTGGTCCCTGGTCGGTGAGCATGGCTCCCGGACCGGCGAGATCCTTCGCCAGACCCATGACATCCTGGCCGTGTTCGTCGGCGAGGATCTTGCGGATCGACGCCTCGGGACCGGGCTGTTCGCCCCGGATGCGGGCCGAGACGGTGCGCAGGCGGATGAGTCGGAGGATCTCGGCGTGGGTGTGGAGACGGGCCAGCCGTTGACGGAGCCCCTGGTCCGGCGCCCCTCCGGCGGTCCGCACGACGTCGATCAGGTCCGCCGCAGTGGGCCCTCGCCCCCAGAGCGCCCCGCCGTCGGACAGCGACACCCGCTCGTTGCCGAGGGTGACCTTGGCCAGTGTCCAACCCTCGTGCTCGTCGCCGACCAGGGCATCAGCGGGCAGGCGGACATCGGTGAAGAACACCTCGTTGAAGGTGTGAGCACCGGTCATCTCCACGATGGGCCGGATCTCGATGCCGGGAAGATCCATCGGGCACACGAAGTAGGAGATCCCCCGGTGCTTGGGAGCCTCGGGGTCGGTGCGGGCGATGAGGATGCCGAAGGCTGCGTTGTGGGCGAGCGATGTCCAGATCTTCTGGCCGTTGACGACCCACGTGTCGCCGTCGCGCTCGGCCCGGGTGGACAAGCCGGCCAGGTCTGAGCCGGCACCCGGCTCGCTGAAGAGCTGGCACCAGATCTCCTCGCCGGCGAGGAGAGGGAGGAGGTACCGCTCCTTTTGAGCATCGGTGCCCGCATGAACGAGCGTCGGACCGGCCCAGCCGATGCCGATCGGGTTCGACGGTCGCGACACCCCGGCCGCTGCGAGCTCGTCGTCGATGACGAGCTGATGAACGGGATCGGCGTCGAGACCCCACGGTGCGGGCCAGTGGGGGGCGACGAGGCCGGCATCGGCGAGGTCGCGGCCCGAGGGCTCGGGATGCTCGGCCAACCACGAGCGAACCGCCACTCGTCGGGGGTCGTCGTCAGAAGGCAGCTCGAAGTCCACGCCGCTCACGTTAGGACACGCGTCTCGATCCTCGGGCCCACGTCCGCCGGTGGCAGGATGGTCCGATGTCCGAGCCCGTCTCCGTCCTCATCGATTCGACCGACGGTGTCCGACTCGCCGTGCACGAGCTCGGTGGAGACGGCCCCCTCCTCCTGCTCGCCCATGCGACCGGTTTCCACGGACGGGTGTGGGAGCCCCTCGCCTCCCATCTGTCCGACGCGTTCCGATGCGTGTCGGTCGACTTCCGTGGGCACGGCGACAGCTCGCCACCCGCATCCGGGAGCTTCGCCTGGAGCGGCTTCGCCGACGACGTCGACGCGGTGCTCGACCACCTCGGTCGACCGTCGCGGTGCTTCGGCGTCGGGCACTCCAAAGGCGGGGCGGCCCTCCTCCTGGCCGAGCAACGACACCCGGGGACCTTCGCCGGCCTCTACCTGTTCGAACCGATCGTGCTCACTCCCGAGGCTCGTGAGTCGGCGACCCAGACGGCCGGGGATCACCCGCTGGCGGTCGGCGCACTCCGCCGGCGGGAGGTCTTCGCCTCTCGGGAGGAGGCGCTCGGCAACTACCAGGCCAAACCGCCCCTCGATGCACTCCATCCCGACGCCCTGGCTGCCTATGTCGACCATGGGTTCGCCGACCTCGACGACGGAACGGTCCGACTCAAGTGCCGGGGGGCGAACGAGGCGCAGGTCTACTCGATGAGCGGCGGCCACGACGCGTTCGACGACCTGGACCGGGTCACCTGTCCGACCACGGTTGCCGCAGGCGCCCTCGCGGCGGGATCGCCATCGGGGTTCGCCGATGCGGTCGCCGAGCGCCTGCCGGCGGGGCGCCTGCACCGCGACGACTCACTCGGGCACTTCGGCCCGCTCGAGGCACCCGAACTCGTGGCTGGCCGGATACGCGAGGTGTTCTCGTCGTGACCGCGCCCACCGACCCGTCCGGGCCTCTCGGCGCGGTGATCGATCGGGCCGACGTGGCGATCGACGCGCTCGTCGACCGGATGCGGGGCAACCCCGTCGCCGACCGCGTCTTCTACTCGGCGTCGGCCCTCGGGGACTGGAGCCTCCTGTGGCACCTCGCCGGCGCCACCCAGGGCGTCGTCACCCGGGACCAGGGGTGGCGTCGGGCGATGCGCCTCAGCCTGGCGCTCGGCGTCGAGTCGGCCGTGGTGAACGGGCCGGTGAAGTCGATGTTCCGGAGGTCGCGCCCCGTCCATGTGGGCGACCGACCCCACCACCTCCGGATGCCGCTCACCAGCAGCTTCCCGAGCGGGCACGCCTCGTCGGCCTTCCTCGCCGCTCATCTGCTCGCCGATCGGACGCGGGGCGGGGGCCTCTGGTACGTCCTGGCCGGAGTGGTCGCGACGAGCCGGGTCCATGTGCGCATCCACCACGCGTCCGATGTCGTCGGCGGGGCGGTCCTCGGACTCGCTCTCGGCGAGGTCGTCCGTCGCCTCGCCCCCCTCGACGCCGACCCCGAGTGACCGATGACCTATCCCGCAGCGGAACAATTGGTGCCGCTCGGGAGGTTGGGCCGGACATGACCACCTTCGCCGTCACCTACGACTACCGCTGCCCGTTCGCCCGCATTGCCCACCTCCACGTGGTGGCCGGGCTCGAGGCGGGCGCCGACTGGAACGTGACGTTCCTACCGTTCTCGCTCGGTCAGGTCCACGTCGAGGAGGGCCAGCCGTCGGTGTGGGACGCGCCCGACAAGGACTCGGGCCTGCTGGCGCTCCGCGTCTCGGCGGTGGTCCGCGAGCGTCACCCCGATGCCTTCCTCGCTGTCCACCGTGGCCTGTTCGAGGCGCGCCACACCGACGGGGCCGACCTGCGCGACCCCGAGGTGATCTCGGCGGTGCTCTCCGACGCGGGAGTCGACGCCGCCGCCGTGCTCGAGGAAGCCAACGGCGCAGAAGCCCTCGACATGGTGAGAGCCGACCACGATCGGGCGGCCGACGACAATCGGGTGTGGGGCGTGCCCACGTTCGTCGTCGACGAGAACGCCGTGTTCGTCCGCTTGATGGCGGCTCCCGCCGACGGAGCAGACGCCACCCGGACCGTGGAGCGGGTCATCGACATGATGGCGGGCTGGCCCGAACTGAACGAGTTCAAGCACACCAGCGTTCGCCGCTGACCGATTTCCTCCGCCGCCCTGGGGGCGTCCGGGCCGAGCCCGGGCGCCTCAGTTGGAGGTGAGGGCCGAGTCGAGCTGCTCGGGATCGGTGCCCGGGGCAGCGAGGAGTACGCGCACGTCGAGCAGCAGGTCGGAGACCTCGTCGGTGGACACGAGCTCGCGGTGCTGCATGTCACCCAGGCCGCGATCGATGAGCGCGAGCGCTTCGGTGATGGTCTCGACGGCAGCCGTCTCGGTCATGCGGGCCTCCCGAAGTGTCCGTGCGGACCGGAACTTCCGATCGCACTGCCTCCACCATAGCGACCGAGTGTGACAGCGATGTTTCACATCCGGCCGCCGAGGTCTCGGCGTCTCTTGGGTCTCGTCGGCACCCTACCCCGCCCGGTGAGGATTCATGCGGCTCTGTGACCTCACGACCACTGGCCCTACGATCGGCCCATGGACATCCAGGATCGAGTGAGCATCGTCACCGGAGCAGCCAGCGGGATCGGAGCGGCCCTCGCGGTGGCCCTCGCACGAGAGGGAGCGAAGGCGGTGGTGCTCGGCGACATCGACGCGGAGGGGCTCGCCCGAACCGAGGCCGCCGTTCGGTCCGAGGGCAGTGAGGCCATCTCCCTGCACTGCGACGTCCGGAGCGAAACCGACCTCGCTGCGCTCGTCACCGCGGCCGAGCGGGTCGGCCCGGTCGACCTCTTCTGCTCCAACGCCGGCATCGCCATCGGCGGTGGGCCCGAGGTGCCCGACGACCAGTGGCAGGCGATCTGGGAGATCAACGTCCTCGCCCACGTCCACGCCTCCCGTGCGGTCCTGCCCTCCATGCTCGATCGGGGGGAGGGCTACCTGCTCAACACCGCCTCGGCCGCCGGTCTGCTCAGCCAGATCGGGTCGGCTCCCTATTCGGTGACCAAGCACGCGGCGGTGGCCTATGCCGAGTGGATGTCGATCACCTACGGAGACCGCGGGATCCGGGTGTCGGTGTTGTGCCCCCAGGCCGTTCGCACCGCCATGACCGCCGAGACCACCGAAGGCGGCGTCGCCGGCGTCGACGGGATGATGGAAGCCGACGAGGTGGCCGCCATCGCCGTCGAGGGCATCGCCCGCGAGGAGTTCCTCATCCTCCCTCACCCCCAGGTCGCCGACTACATGGTGCGCAAGGCCACCGACCGCGACCGCTGGATCGCCGGCATGCGCCGACTCCAGGCTCGCTACGACAACCCCATCTGAGCGGTGGCGGGCGCCCGCACCGTCACCGTCGACGAGGAGGCGCGCGCCGTCCCCCTCGCCCTCGCCCGACTCCATCGTCAGCTCGCCGACGACGAGCCGATCGCCGTGCGGATCGTTCACCGCCCACCCTCGCCGGTCTCGATCGCGGATCTCGTCAGCGGCGCGGGGTTCGCACTCCGAGACACGAGCGGGACGACCCTGCTCCTCACCCGGCAGCGGACGCTGCCCGACACCGTCGGCCCGGCCATGGCGATGCTGGTCTGTGGACTCAACCCCAGCCTTCACGCCGCCGACGCCGGCGTTGGATATGCCGGCCCGGGCAACCGTTTCTGGCCGGCGATGAGAGCGGCCGGCCTCGCCCCCCGCCACGAACCCGGCCCCTCCGACCCGATCCGGCTCCTCACCGAGAGGGGCGTCGGGATGACCGACATGGTCAAGCGGGCCACCCCCCGAGCCGGCGAGCTCACCGTCGACGAGCACCGCACGGGACTGGGCCGGCTCGAACGACTCGTCGCCTGGCTCCAGCCGGGCGTGGTGTGCATCGTGGGCCTGGCCGGGTGGAGAGCGGCCGTCGACCGTCGCGCGGTCGCCGGGCCGAGCGACCGGCTCCTCGGCGGGCGGCCGGTCCACCTCATGCCCTCGACCAGCGGGCTCAACGCCCGCAGCTCGCTCGACGAGCTGACCGACCACCTCCGCGACGCCGCGACGCTCACCGATCCCGACCTCTGAGCCCGCCTCGCAGCATCGGGCGGGTGGAGTGGTTACCGTCGATGAGGTGATCGACGGCGAACACCCGGCTACCGACATCACTGCCGACCCCCTCGACGAGATCTCGATCAGGGTGCGTCAGCGGTTCGGACCCGAGCGGGCCCACACCGCCGAACGACTCGTGCGGGCCTACTACCACCACGTGGCCCGCCACGACCTCGAGCACCGCTCGCCCTCGGATCTCTACGGCGCGGCGATCTGCCACCTCCAGACCGCCCGACGCCGCCAGCCAGGCGAACCAACGCTACGCATCTACGAGCCCACCATCGACGACGACGGCTGGCGGTCACCGCACACCGTCGTCGACATCGTCACCGACGACAGCCCCTTCATCGTCGCCTCGGTCCTCATGGCGGTCGAACGGTGCGGACTCGACGTCCACCTGCTGATCCACCCGGTCCTCGCGGTCCGTCGCGACGACGCGGATCTGGTGGGACCGGCCGGCGAGGGCCCGGGAGACGACCACACCGAGGCCTTCGTCCACCTCGAGGTCGACCGGGTCGTCGGCCCGGCCCGCGCCGAGGCTCTCCGCCGCGAGATCGAATCCGCCCTCTCCGCAGTCCGGGTGGCGGTCGACGACTGGCAGGAGATGGTCGAGCGGGCCCGGAGCGTCGCGGAGGACCTGGCGACCGGTCAGCCCGACGACGGTGGCGCCCCCGACCTCGGATCCACCCAGCGAGCCGACGCGGCCGAACTGCTGGAGTGGATGTCCGACGACGCCTTCGTCTTCGTCGGGGCACGCGACTACCGGCTCGATCCGGCCGAGGGGGTCATCCGGTCGGTGCCCGACACCGGCCTCGGGATCCTCCGAGACGCCCCCGCGTCGGAACGCCCCCTGTCGTCGCTCGCTCCCGAAGGGGCTGAGAGGGTCCTCGGCGACGACCGCCTACTCATCACCCGCACCAACGCGGTGTCCCCGGTTCACCGATCGGCCCCGATGAACTACGTCGGCGTTCGCGACATCGACCCCGACACCGGCGTCATCACCGAACGCCGTTTCCTCGGCCTCTTCACCGCCCGGGCCTACACCGAGACCGTGACCCGCCTGCCGGTGGTGCGTCGCAAGGTCGCCGAGATCATCGATCGCTCCGGTTTCGACAGCAGCGGCCACGACGCCAACCGCCTGGTCAACGTGCTCGAGAGCCATCCTCGCGACGAGCTGTTCGAAGCGACCGTCGACGAGCTCATGCCGACCATCTTGGCCATCGTCCACCTCTACGAGAGGCGCCAGGTCCGCCTGTTCACCCGGCGTGACCCCTTCGGTCGTTCGATCTCCTGTCTGGTGTTCGTCCCCCGCGACCGGTTCCGGACCGAGGTCCGCGAGGCCATCAGTGGCCTCCTCGAGTCGGCTCTCGACGGCGAGGTGACCGGGTTCGAGGTCACCTTCGGGTCGTCGTCGTTGGCCCGCCTCCACCTGATCGTCACCATCGCGAACTCACCCCCTGCCGATCTCGACCTCTCCTTGATCGAACAACGTCTCGAGTGGGTCACCCGGACCTGGTCCGATCACCTGCGCGCCGAGCTGATCGACCAACACGGCGAGGGACCGGGAGGGGAGCTGGCCGTGCGATGGCGGTCGGGGTTCCCCGCCGGCTACCGCGAGGACCGCTCCCCCGAGAGCGCCGTCGCCGACATCGACCGACTCGAGGAGCTCGGCACCCGACCCGACGGGGCCGTGGCGGTCCGCACCTACCATCCGCCCGAGGCCGACGACGGTGTCCTGCACCTCAAGCTCTACCGCTTCGGCCAGCCCGTCCAGCTCTCCACCGTGCTGCCGATCCTCCAGTCCCACGGGGTCGCCGTGCTCGACGAGCACCCGTACCAGATCGGACGAGCCGACGGACGGGTCGCGTGGATCCACGACTTCGGTCTGTTGCTACCCCGACCCGCGGCGGAGAACATCCGCGACCACGGACCCACCATCCGCTCCCGGTTCGAGGAGAGCTTCCTCTCGGTCTGGAACGGCCTGGCCGATACCGACAACTTCGCCGAGCTCGTGCTGCTCGCCGGCCTCGACTGGCAGGAGGTGTCGATCCTGCGGGCCTTCGCCCACTACCTGCGCCAGGCGGGGATCACCTTCACCCCCACTTACATCCAGGAGGTCACCACCGCCAACGCCGGGCTCGCCCGCCTCCTCGTCGATCGCTTCCATCAACGCCTCGACCCCGACCGACACGACCCCGACGCGGCGGCCGAGACCCACCAGTGGATCCTCGATGCTCTCGACGCCATCCCCCGCCTCGACGAGGACCGAATCCTGCGAGGCCTCGACGCCATCGTCGGAGCCACGGTCCGCACCAACCTCTATCAGCGCGACGACGACGGGAAGCCGCCGATCCACCTGGCGTTCAAGTTCGATCCCGACCAGGTGCTCGACCTCCCCCCACCCCGACCGCGCCACGAGATCTTCGTGTCCTCCCCCCGCGTCGAGGGCGTCCACCTGCGGGCCTCCCGCGTGGCCCGAGGCGGTATCCGCTGGTCGGACCGCCGCGAGGACTACCGCACCGAGGTCCTCGCCCTCATGAAGGCCCAGGTGGTGAAGAACTCGGTCATCGTCCCCGCCGGAGCCAAGGGCGGGTTCGTGTGTCGCCAGCTCCCGGCGTCGGGGGAGCCCTCGGAGGTGAGGGCGGAGGTCGAGGCCTGCTACCGCGCCTTCATCGGCGCCCTCCTCGACATCACCGACAACCGGGTCGACGGCGCCGTCGTCGCCCCGGATCGGGTGGTACGCCTCGACGGGGACGACCCGTACCTCGTCGTCGCCGCCGACCGGGGCACCGCCACCCTCTCCGATGTGGCCAACGAGATCGCCCTCGACCGGCACTTCTGGCTCGGTGACGCCTTCGCGTCGGGTGGCTCCACCGGGTACGACCACAAGGAGATGGGGATCACCGCCCGGGGCGCATGGGTGTCGGTCCGGCGTCATCTCGCCGACCTCGGCCTCGACCCCGACGTCGACCCCTTCAGCGTGGTCGGCATCGGCGACATGTCCGGCGACGTGTTCGGGAACGGGATGCTCCTCTCCCGCTCGATCCGGCTGATCGCCGCGTTCGACCACCGCCACGTGTTCATCGACCCCGACCCCGATCCCGAGCGCTCGTTCGAGGAGCGACGACGCCTCTACGAGCTCCCCGGTTCCACCTGGGCCGACTACGACCGATCGGTGATGTCGGACGGGGGGATCATCGTCCCCCGCACCGCCAAGGCCGTCACCGTCGACGACCGCGTGGCCCGAGCCATCGGCTGCCCGGCGGGACTCCTCACCCCCGTCGAGCTCATCAGCGAGATCCTGCGCGCTCCGGTCGACCTCCTCTGGAACGGTGGTATCGGCACCTACGTCAAGGCGAGCACCGAGACCCACCTCGACGTAGGCGACCGCGCCAACGACGCGGTCCGGATCGACGCCGACGAACTGCGCTGCCGGGTGATCGGAGAGGGCGGCAACCTCGGCCTCACCCAACGCGCCCGGGTGGAGGCCGCGCTCGGAGGCGTACTCGTCAACACCGACGCGGTCGACAACTCGGGTGGTGTCAACTGCTCGGACCGCGAGGTCAACCTCAAGATCCTCCTCGACCGCCAGGTGGCCGAGGGAAACCTCACCGTGCGCCAGCGCAACGAGCTGCTCGAGTCGATGACCGAGGAGATCGCCGCTCTCGTGCTCGCCGACAACGAGGCGCAGACCCTCGCCCTCGCGTCAGCCCGGACCCAGGCCGCCGGGATGACCCACGTGCACGCCCGCCACCTCACCTGGCTGAGCGAGGTCGGCGACCTCGACCGGGGACTCGAGGCGCTCCCGACCGACGAAGAGCTCCGAGAACGCGCCAACGACGGCCGCGGCCTCACCCAACCCGAGCTGGCCGTGCTGATGGCGTACTCGAAGAACGTCATCGCCGCGGCCATCGAGGAGTCCTCGCTGCCCGAAGAGCCGACCATGCTCCGCGAGCTCCACCCCTATGTCCCCCCGGCGATCCACGAGCGGTTCCCCGGAGCCCTCGCCGAGCACCCGCTGCGTCGCGAGCTCTTCGCCACCGAACTCGCCAACCGTCTGGTCAACCGGGCAGGCGTGTCGATGACCCTGCGTCTCACCGAGGAGACCGCGGCCTCGGTCCCCGAGGTGGCACGAGCCCACCTGGCCGCGTGGCGCATCCACGACCTCGACCGACAGTGGCAACGGGTTCAGGCCTATGACCGCGGGCTCCCACCCCACGTGATGATCGCCATGCTGCTGTCGACCAAGCGTCTCGGGGAGCGCTCCACCCGCTGGCTGATCCGACACCGTCACGCGCCGCTCGACGTCCACGAGGCCGTCGCCGAGCTGGCCCCCGGCGTTTCCGAGGTCGTGTCGCTGCTCGCCACTGCCGCCCCCCACGAGGTCACCGACGAACGGCTCGAACGGCGCGACCAGTGGGTCTCGGCCGGGGTCGACGAGGCGCTCGCCACCGAGGTCGCCCTCAGCGGTCTCGCCTCCACCGCGCTCGACATCGTCGCCGCCGCTCGCGCCGAGGGAGCGCCGCTCGACCACGCGACCCGCGTCTACTTCCTCCTCGACGAGCATCTCGGCCTCGGATGGTTGCGAAGCCAGATCGACCAGCTCCCCCGCAACGACATGTGGACCACGTTGGCCCGAACCGCACTGCGCGACGACCTGTTCGCCGAGCACGCCGGACTCGTGCGACGCATCCTCGCCACCGGCGGACACACCGACGCCGAAGCCCGCGTCGATTCCTGGGTGCGGACGAACCAGACTGCGGTGGACCGAACCTTCGAGGTGCTCCTCGACATTCGCGCCGTCGGTCATCCGGGGCTCGAACACCTCAGTGTCGGGCTGCGCGAGATCCGCAACCTCATGCGACGAGCGGCGAGTGCCCCACCGTCGCATCCCTCCGGTTAGGGTCGACCCGACGCCGTCGGAGCCCGCCACCGGGGCGGGACCGACCACGACGAAGGGGGAACCGAGACCGTGGAGCTCGATCTCAGCCAGACCGATCACCTGCTCACCACCACCCGAGCGGTTCGCAAGCGAATGGACCTCGAGCGGCCGGTGCCGCGCGAGCTCATCCTCGACTGCCTCCGCGTGGCGATCCAGGCCCCCACCGGAGGCAACACCCAGCGCTGGCGCTGGATCGTGGTCGACGAGCCGGACAAGAAGGCCGCGCTGGCCGACATGTACCGCGCCGGGTGGAAGCCCTACCTCGAGCAGTCCAAGCAGGCGCGGGCCGACCAGGGGCTCGACCCCGAGACCGCGGTGTCGGACTCCGCCGACTACCTCGCCGACCGGATGCACGAAGTGCCGGCGATGCTCATCCCCTGCCTGCTCGACCGGGGCGACGGACCCGGCTACTGGGGATCGGTCATCCCCGCGGCGTGGAGCTTCATGCTCGCCGCCCGCAGCCGGGGGCTCGGCACCGTGCTCACCACGATCCACCTCTTCTCCGAGCGCGACGCCGCCGACCTGCTCGGCATTCCCGACACGGTGAGCCAGGCCGCGCTGATCCCCATCGGCTACTACACCGGCGACGACTTCAAGCCGGCCAAGCGTCGGCCGGTCGAAGAGATCACCTACTGGAACACCTGGAAGCAGACCGACCCCACCGCCTGAGGTCGATCCCGCGGAGGTAGAGCCCGGTCAGCCCCCGGCGGAGGGGGACAGGGCCCGGATGCTCTCGCGCATGTCGACCCCGAAGGGCAGCACGGCGAGCGCCGGGGTGGTCACGCCGTTGGCGATGTAGCGCCCGATGTGCTCCCGGCACGCCTCGGGGGCCCCGTGGATCACCAGGTCGTCGACGACGTGGTCGGGGATCTCCTCGAGGGCGGCCGCTCGATCGCCCTCCTTCCACTTGGACCACATACCCGCCAGGTCGTCGCCGCGACCGAGCCAGTCGTGGAACGCGGCGTAGACCGGCACGTTGAGGTAGGCGGCGATCAGTCGGCGAGCTGCCTTGCGGGCGACATCGGCATCGGGGTTGGGGATGACGAAGAGCCGGGCGGCGATCTCTCGTGCATCGGGGTCGGCCCCGGCGGCACGAGCTCCGTCGTGGACGTGGGAGACGACGGTGGGCACGTCGTCGGCACCGAGCCAGTTGAGGATGGCTCCGTCGGCCTCGCGGCCCGCGAGTCGCAGCATTCCCTCGCGCAGGGCAGCCACGAGGATGGGAACCGGCTCGGGCGGCACCATCCCCAGGCGGAATCCCTGGATCTCGAAACGGCCGTAGTCGCCGGTGACCTTCTCGCCGCCGAGGGCGTCGCGCAGGAACCGAACCATGGCCTGGACCTGCTGGTAGGGCTCATCGAAGGGAATCCCGTTCCACCGCTCGACGATGACGTTGGAGGACGAGCCGAGTCCGAGGGCGAAACGCCCGGGAGCAGCCTGGGCCATGGCGCCGACGGTCTGGGCCATCAACGCCGGCCCCCGGGTGTAGGCGGGGATGATCGCGGTGCCGAGCCGCAGGCTGGGCGCCCATGTGGAGATGAGGGCGAGGGGGGTGAAGCCGTCGCCACCGTCGGACTCGGCCGACCAGGCGTCGGTGTAGCCGAGGTCGACCAACTCCTCGACCCACTCGCGCTGATCGGCCAGCGGAACGCCTCCGAAAGGCACCGTCATCCCGTATCGCTGCACTGCTCCCCCTCTGTCGTCGCCGATCGGGCCGAGTCGACCCGCTCCTTGCCTACCACCCGCGCGTCTCAGTGTCACACCCCCTGGAGATGATGACGACATGGACACACGACAGCTCGCCCTCATCACCGAGGACTCACCGGGCCGTGACTGGCGGCTCGACGACCACACCCGCGAGGTCGGGCGCCGGGGCATCGCCGCGGCGCGAGCCGCCCTTCGCTCGTCCCCCCGCCACCGGGATCTGTCCCCCTCTCTCGCCTTCGACGAGCGGTCCGCCGACCACGGACCTCCCGCCGCCGCCTAGGCTCATCGCCATGAGTGAAGTCGTCATCGTCGAAGCCGTTCGCAGCCCCGTGGGCAAGCGCAACGGTGGCCTGTCCACCATGCACCCCGCCGATCTCTTGGCCGCGGTCCAGTCCGAAGCCATCTCCCGGTCCGGTATCGACCCCGCCGAGGTCGGCCAGGTCGTCGGCGGCTGTGTCAGCCAGGTCGGCGAGCAGACCTTCAACGTCGCCCGCACCGCCTGGCTCAGCGCCGGGCTGCCCCTGTCGGTCGCCGCCACCACCGTCGATGCCCAGTGCGGATCCTCCCAGCAGGCGACCAACCTCGCCACCGCGCTCGTCGCCGGAGGTGTCGTCGACTCGGCGCTGGCCTGTGGCGTCGAGGTCATGAGCCGCATCCCCATCGGAGCGCCGATGCGCACCGAGTTCGGCCGCCCCACCCCGGGGAGCTACTTCGAGCAGTACGAGATGACCTCGCAGTTCGAGGGCGCCGAGCGCATCGCCGACAAGTGGGGCATCTCCCGCTCCGACTGCGACGAGTTCGGCCTGCGGTCCCAGCAGGTCGCCGCCCGGGCGTGGGCCGAGGGCCGCTTCGAGACCCAGATCGTCCCCGTCGATGCACCCGACCTCGACGACGAGGGCAAGCCCACGGGTTCCAGCCACCGCGTCGAGCGCGACGAGGGTCTCCGCGACACCACCCTGGAAGCCCTCGCCGGCCTGAAGCCGGTGGCCCGCGAGAACGGCGTGCACACGGCGGGCTCCTCGTCACAGATCTCCGACGGCGCCGCAGCGGTCCTCATGATGACCCGAGAGAAGGCCGAGGCCCTCGGCCTGACCCCGCGTGCCCGCATCGTCGACACCTGCAACGTCGGTGTCGATCCGGTGCTCATGCTCACCGGGCCCATCGACGCCACCCGCCACCTCTTCGAGCGCACCGGGTTGTCCATGTCCGACATCGACGTCACCGAGATCAACGAGGCGTTCGCCTCGGTCGTGCTCGCCTGGGCCCGTGAGTTCGGGCCCGACATGGACACCGTCAACCCCAACGGGGGCGCCATCGCCCTCGGTCACCCTCTCGGGGGAACCGGCGCGGTGCTCATGACCAAGGCACTCCACGAGCTCGAGCGCACCGACGGCGAGTACGGCCTCGTCACCATGTGCTGTGGCGGCGGTCTCGGAACCGGCACCATCATCCAGCGCCTCTGATCTCGAGCCCGTCGGGCTCCACCACTCGCGACCGGGCGACGGTCGCCTCCGAACTCGACCTCTCCGACCGGAGGCGTCATGTGGTCTCGAACCGCGCTCGCCGTTGTCGTCATCTCCAGCATCTCGGCTCTGCTCGGCTGCGTCAGCTCACCACCCGACGATCCGCTCCCCTCGGACTCGGCAACGGTGGTGTCGATCATCGACGGCGACACCGTCGTGATCGACCTGGCCGGAACCGACGAGCGGGTCCGACTCATCGGCATCGACACCCCCGAGACCGTGCACCCCACCCGTCCCGTCGAGTGCTACGGGGCCGAGTCCACCGACCGCATCACCGAGCTCATCCCGCCGGGCTCGGTGGTGCGTCTCGAGCGCGACGTCGAGTGGCGTGATCATTACGGCCGCCTCCTGCTCTACCTGTTCCGCTCCGACGACGACCTGTTCGTCAACGAGGCGCTCGTCATCGAGGGCTACGCGGCCACCTGGCACATCGATCCGAACGGGGCCTACCGCTCGGCGCTCGCGGCCGCCGAACAGCAGGCCCGAGCAGACGGCCGGGGACTCTGGACCAAGTGCGGAGGACCCGGCGTTCCGCTCGACCCGCTGGTGAGCCGATAGCGTCACCGGTGTGAGCACCCTCGCCGAACGGCTCGGGCATCGGCCTGACGCCCGCCTGCTGATCATCACCGCCCACGACCTCGGGGCGAGCCACGCCGCCAACAGCGGCGTCTACCAGGCACTGCGCGAAGGGTTGGCCACCAGCGCGTCGCTCATGGTCCCCCCACCCTGGGCCCGCGAGGCAGCCAAGTCGTACCGAGGCGAGGACGTCGGGGTCCAGCTCACTCTCAACGCCGAGTTCGACCTCTACCGCTGGGGGCCGGTCACCCACGCCCCCTCCCTCGTCGACGGCGACGGCGGGTTCCCCCGCACTCCCGACGAGCTGTGGGACCACGCCGACCTCGACGAGGTCCGACGAGAGTGCCGGACCCAGATCGAACGGGCGATCGTGTGGGGCTTCGACGTCAGCCACCTCGACTCCCACTTGGGGGCGATGCACATGCGGCCCGAGTTCTTCGATGTCTACCTCGACCTCGCCGTGGAGTTCCGGCTTCCGGTCCGTCTTCCCGGGCCGACCGTCGAACGCACCGCTGGCTTCCCCCTCCGCCGCTTGGCCGAGGAGGAGGGCATCTTGTTCCCCGACCACCTCGTCGTCGTCGGTTCAGGAGGGGTCGGGAGTCGCAAGGCCATCGAGAAAGCGCTGTTCGACCTCGAGCCCGGGGTCACCGAGGTCTACGTCCACCCCGCCGCCGACGGCCCCGAGTTGCGGGCCCATGCACCCGACTGGGCTCGTCGGGTCGACGACCTGCACCTGGTCACCCACGACCACGAGATGCGCACGCTCATCGAGCGCACCGGGTCGACCCTGGTCAGCTACCGGCTCCTGCGCGACGCCCAGCGCGCCGGCTGAGACCACACCCGAGCCGCGACCCCCGGCCCCGGGCCGCGTCTCGACATTCCGGGATCAGCCCGGGTCGAGAGCCGAACGGACGTCGTCGCGCCCGAGGGCCGAGAGGAGAGCGAACCAGGCGGCGGCCTGCCCGTCGGGCTTGAGATCGCCCCTCATGAACGCCACCGCCGGATCGAGAGAACCGTGAATCATTGCGTCGACGTCGTCGACGCGCACGGGCACCTCGACGTCGGACTCACCGTCGCCCGGGTCGTCGACCGGCGCCACCGACAGCGGGCGGCCCTCGGCCACGGTCCAGCGAACTCGGACCTTTCCGTCCGGCCCTCCGGACACCATCCAGTCGACGACACCCGATCCGCCCGGACCGGGCTCCAACCCGTCGAGACGCTCGGTGGTAGCGGCGCACCACGCCTCGGTCAGGAGCTCACTCACAGCGCCACTCGAGATCGGGGATGCCGGCGAAGAGGTCGGCCTCGGGAACCTCGGTGTCCACCAGGGACCGGGCGAGGATGTAGTCGTCGAACGGATGGATCTTGTTCGCCTCATCGGTCGGCAACCCGAACCAGAACGGGGACGTGGGGTCGACCTGGGTGGCGTGGGCCAGGAGTCCCTCGGTGCGGGCGTACTGGAACCCGTCGATCGGGACCTGGGTGGTGATGCGGTGATCGGTGTCGGGTCGGTTGGCGAAGCGGTCGCCGTAGGGCGATTCCATCCCGAGTTCGAGGAACTTCTCGTGCATCGCCACCATCCGGGCGCGGGACCACGTCGTGTAATACAGCTTCAGCGGCTGCCACGGCTCCCCGCTCTCGGGGTACCACTCGGGATCGGCCGCCCGGTCGCAGGCGGGCCCGGTGATGTCGTGGACCTTCAGGTGGTCGGGATGCTGATAGCCCTGCTGATCGTCGGAGTAGGTGACGACGACATGGGGTCGTTCCCGGCGCATGACCGCCACCAGCTTGCCGATCGCTTCGTCGATGTCGGCTTGCCAGAACGACTCGGGATGGTCGTTCGACGGTGTCTCGGGCATGCCGGAGTCGCGGTATCCCAGGCGTTCGACCACCTCGTAGCCGATGACGCTGGCGGCGAGATCGAGCTCGGCACGACGCACCGCGGCGATGTCGGCCTGCACCTCAGGCGTATCCATCGCCGGATTGAGGATGGAGCCCTCCTCGCCACCGGTCGCGCAGACCAACACCGTGTGGGCGCCGAGCGAGCGGTACTTGGCGATCGTCGGAGCGCCCTTGGACGCCTCGTCGTCGGGATGGGCGTGAACGGTGAGGATCACGGGCCGAGTCATGATCAGACGCTACCAACCTCAGCCGCCAGATCCCCGAGGCTCTGTGGCCGACCGCCACTAGAGTGGCGACACAGGCGGAGCGATCCCAGCCACGCGAGAGGGCGAGGAAGAGACCTTGGGAGACAGCGGCATCATGATCATCGTGTGGATCGTCGTGGCGGTCACGCTCGCGGTGGGCGAGATCTTGGCCGCGGGATCGTTCTTCATGCTCCCCTTCGCCATCGGTGCGCTGGCGGCCTTCGGTGCGGCTGCTTTCGGGCTGGGCCTGGCGCTGCAGCTGGCGCTGTTCATCATCGTCTCCGGCGGGTCGTTCCTCGCGCTACGGCCCCTCGCCCAGCGCATGAACAACGAACCGAGACCGGTCGATGGCGTCGGCGCCCGCCGCCTCATCGGCTCTCAGGGCCGGGTGATCGAGGCGATCGACGACGACCACGACGGCATCGGGATGGTGCGCATCGACCGCCAGGAGTGGCGGGCAGAGAGCCTCGAGGGGTCTCCCATCGCCGCAGGCGCCCACGTCAAGGTCGTCGAGGTGCGCGGCACCCGCGTCATCGTGTTCCCCGTCGAGCTTCCGTCCCAGTTCGACGACGGTCTCGGCACCAACTAGCCACGTTCGACCCGGCGCGGCGAACGGTCCGCCGGTGTGCCAACATCGGGGATGGTGCCGCCCGACCCGGCGTGCCCTCAGGCGGAAGCATCCGCAGAAGGAGACCTGGTGGAAGTCGTCATTGCCGTTCTCATCGTCCTCATCATCCTCCTCGTCGTCTACGTGTCCGCCGGTGTCCGGATCGTGCGAGAGCACCAGAAGGGCATCATCGAACACCTCGGCCGCTACCGCGAGACCCACGACTCGGGCTTGCGGATCATCATCCCGTTCGTCCAGCGGATGCGGCTCATCGACATGCGCGAGCAGGTGGTCGACGTGCCGCCCCAGGAGGTCATCACCTCCGACAACGTGTCGGTCACCGTCGACGCGGTCGTCTACTACGAGCCGACCGATCCACGGCGGCTCATGTACAACGTAGCCAACTTCCTCATGGCGGTCACCAAGCTGGCCCAGACCAACCTTCGAAACGTCATCGGCGACATGAGCCTCGACGAGGCGCTCACCAGCCGCGACAAGGTCAACATCAACCTCCGCGAGATCCTCGACGACGCCACCGACAACTGGGGTGTGCGAGTCGTCCGAGTCGAGATCCAGCGCATCGATCCGCCGCCCGACGTCATGAACGCCATGCACGAGCAGATGCGCGCTGAGCGCACCCGCCGCGCCGTCGTCACCTCGGCCGAGGGTGAGCGCACCGCCGCCATCACCCGGGCCGAGGGCCAGAAGGCCTCCGACATCCTCCAGGCCGAAGGCGTGAAGGCCAGTCAGGTACTCGAGGCCGAGGGCCAGGCCGAAGCGATCCGCTCGATCGCCGACGCCGAGAAGTTCCGTCAGCTCACCGTCGCCGAGGGTGAGGCCGAGGCGATCCGGTCGGTCTACGCCGCCATCCACGATGGCAACCCCACCAACGACCTGCTGGCGATCAAGTACCTCGAAGCGCTCGGTCGAATCGCCAACGGCCAGGCCACCAAGATCTTCCTGCCCGCCGACATGTCGGGCGTCATGGGGTCGGTCGCGGGGATCGGCGAGCTGTTCCGAGCCGGCGACGGCGAACCCGACGACAACGGTCCGGCACTGGGCGGAGCACCCACGCCGCTGTGATCTGGAGCCGGTGGGGGCGGTTCACGGTCCCACCGGCACACCGATAGGCTCCCGTCGACATGGAGCGATTCGAGATCATCGGTGGCCGTCCGCTGTCGGGCACGGTCCGACCTGCCGGCAACAAGAACGCGGCGTTGCCGATGCTCGCCGCCACCCTTCTCGGCGACGGGCCATCGACCCTGACCAATGTCCCCGACATCGGCGACGTCCGGACGATGCTGCGCCTGCTGTCCGCTCTCGGGGCCGACGTCGAGAACCACGCCGACGGGTCGGTCACCGTCGACCCCCGCACCGTCACCCCGCGACCCCTCGATCCCGATCTCTGCGCCCGCATCCGGGCCTCGCTCCTGCTCGCCGGTCCGCTGCTCGGCCGTTTCGGCACCGCCACCCTCCCCCCGCCGGGGGGCGACACCATCGGCCGGCGGCGCAACGATCCACACTGGCACGCCTTCGCTGCGCTCGGCGCCGAGCTCTCCGAGAACGGCGACGAACACCAGCTCGACGCTCCCCACGGCCTCGTCGGGGCCGACATGCTCCTCGACGAGGCATCGGTGATGGCCACCGAGAACGCGATCATGGCCGCTGTCCTCGCCTCGGGTACCACCGTGGTCCGCAACGCCGCCTCCGAACCCCACGTCCAGGACCTGTGCCACATGCTGGTCGGCATGGGAGCATCGATCGACGGAGTCGGCTCCAACCTGTTGATCATCGACGGTGTCGACACCATGTCAGGCACGGAGGCCCGGGTGGCCCCCGACTACATGGAGGTGGGCTCCTTCATCGGTCTCGGAGCGGTCACCGACGGTGATCTGCGCATCGGTCCCGTCCGCCACGACGACCTCCGGATGATCTGCGCCAAGTTCTCGATCCTCGGGGTCGAGGTCACCGCCGAGGACGACCACCTGGTCGTGGCCGGCCACCAGGACCTGCGCATCCAGGAGGACTTCGGCGGCAAGATCCCCCGCATCCACGAGGCACCCTGGCCCGGGTTCCCCGCCGACCTCATGTCGATCGCTCTCGTGGTGGCCACCCAGGCCTCCGGCACGGTCCTTCTCCACCAGTGGATGTTCGAGAGCCGGCTGTACTTCACCGACCGGCTCATCGAGATGGGGGCTCGCATCATCGTCGCCGATCCCCACCGAGCCGTGGTCACCGGACCATCGCCGCTCCGGGGGGCTCGCCTTCAGTCTCCCGACATCCGGGCCGGTATGGCCCTGCTGATGTCGGCACTGTGTGCCGAGGGGCGCTCGACCATCGCCAACATCGGCCAGATCGACCGAGGGTACGAACGCATCGACGACAAGCTCCGCGAACTCGGAGCCCACATCGAGCGCGTCCCCGTCTGAGGACTCGCCACCCACCAGCACTGTGGGTGGCGGCCGCTACAGTGGCGGCTGGGACCACGAACACGACTCCACAGCTCACACGACCTCGACCTCGGCCGATGGAGCGCAGTCGGAGTCGGCGTACACGAGGGGGGTGAGCGCATGAGGACCGCAAGACGCTGGACCCGCTTCTTCCGGCCGCGACCCGACCTCCCTCCGCGCGCGGAGCTGCTCAGCCTCGCTGAGGAAACCGGATCCGCCGTTGCCGTGCTCGACCCCGAGGGGCGCACGCTCGAGCTCGGAGCGGGCGCGGCCTCTCTGCTCGGGTGGGATCACGAGACCTCTGTCGGCGAGGTCCTCGCCCAACGTCTTCACCACGCCGACCGCGACCGCGTCGTCGGGGCGATCACCGCCGTGGCCACGGGCGAACGCGACCGCCTCGTAGGGCTGCACGCGCGGGTCCGCCGGGCCGACGGCTCCTGGCTCGAGCTCGAGATGGGCGTCTCCAACCGACTGGGCGATCCCTCGGTTCGTGGGCTGATGCTCACCTTGCGCGATGTCACCGCTCAGCTCAGCGCCACCGCCGAGCTCCAGACCAGCCTCGAGCAACAAGCCGGAGTGGCTCAGCTCGGTCGTCGCGCTCTCGAAGGTGCCGATCCCACCCTCCTGGCCCTCGAAGCGGTGAGCATCCTCAAGAAGACGCTGCGCGTCGACGGCGTCGAGCTCTACCGCCATGTCGCCAACGAGGAGCTCATGCTCCTCGAGACGGCCCTCGGACCCACCCGCGAACTCGCCGGGCTCATCACCATCGATGCCGACGAACAGGTTCCCGAAGTAACCGCCATCGCCGAGCGCAAGACCGTCGTCGTCGACGATCTCCCCGACGATGCCCGCTTCTCGGCACCTCCCCACCTGCGGGCCGGCGGACCCCACAGCATGTTGTCGGTCCCGGTCACCGGTCCCCACCGACCCTACGGCGCGTTGTCCGTGCACTCGATCCAGCGACGGGTCTTCACCCCCGACGACACCGTGTTCGTCCAGTCGATCGCCAACGCTCTCGGACTCGCCCTCGACCGACGACGCGCCGAGGAGGAGACCCTCCACCGAGCATTCCACGACGCGCTCACCGGGCTCCCCAACCGCACCCTGTTCGTCCACCGGCTCCAGCGCACCGTCGAGCGCCTCGGACCCCACGCGTCAACCGTCGGCGTGTTCGTCGTCGACCTCGACCACTTCAAGGTCATCAACGACTCCCTGGGGCACGAACTGGGAGACGCACTGCTCATCGAGGTCACCCAGCGCATCCGCGACAGCGTGCGCCCCGGCGACATGGTCGCCCGACTCGGCGGTGACGAGTTCGCACTGCTGTGCGAGGACGTCTCCTCGATACAACGCATCGACTCCATCGCCGACCGTGTCGCGGAATCCCTCGACGCACCCATCGAGATCGCCGGTCGGGCCATCCACGTCACCGCCAGCATCGGGGTCGCTCTCCCCTCCTCGCCCGATGCCACCGCCGCATCCCTGCTGCGCGACGCCGACATCGCGTTGTACCAGGCCAAGGACCGCGGCCGAGGCGGCCATGCCCTCTTCGACGAGACGCACCGCATGCGAGCGGTCAACCGGCTCGAGACCGAGAGTGAGCTCCGCCGCGCCGTTCCCGCCGGCGAGTTGCGCGTCCACTACCAGCCCACCGTCGAGATCCGCACCGGTCGCACCACCGGAGCCGAGGCGCTCGTACGGTGGAAGCACCCCAGCCGGGGAATGATCCGCCCCACCGAGTTCATCCCCATCGCCGAACAGACCGACCTCATCGACCGGGTGGGCCGGTGGGTGCTCGAGCAAGCCTGCCAACAGCTCGCCGAGTGGTCCCGAGATCCTGCCACCCGGCACCTGACCGTCGCGGTGAACCTGTCGGCCCGCCAGCTCTGCCTCCCCGATCTCACCGCCGAGGTCGAACTCGTACTCGGACGGCTCGGTATCGAGCCGTCCCGCCTCTGTCTGGAGATCACCGAGAGCGCCCTCATGGTCGACCTCGACCGGGCGATCGGAGCGGTACGCGACCTGAAGGCTCTCGGCCTGGGCATCGCGGTCGACGACTTCGGCACCGGCTACTCGTCGTTGTCCTACCTCACCCGACTCCCCGTCGACGTGGTGAAGATCGACCGGAGCTTCGTCAGCGCCATCGCCCACGACCATCAGGACCGGGCCATCACCCGCAGCATCGTCGATCTCGCCCACTCCCTCGATCTCACCGTGGTCGCCGAGGGTGTCGAGAACGCCGCGCAACTCGCACTCCTCGCGGAGATGGGCTGCGATCTCGCCCAGGGCTACTACCTCGCCCGTCCGGATGTGGCCGAGGCGATCGACCTCCACCCTGGCTCGGTCACCGGTCATGCATCCGGCTGACCGGGTGCGGTTCGCCACCGAGACCGCTCGTGCGGTTCTCGACGAGCGCCTCGAACCATCCGAGGCCGCCGCCGCCCTCGCCCTGCAGGTCGAACAGCTGGTCCCCCAGCTGCGAAGCGACCGCGACACGGTCACCCGCAGCGAGGCGGAGACCGTGGCGACCACCCTGCGACTGTTGGCCGAGCAGGTGAACGACCGCTCGGCCGAGCACGGCGACCCTGATGCTCGCGCCGCGATCGCCGAGATGCTCGGGCGTCTCGGCCAGGTCCTACGCTGAATTCTCCGCCCGGGTGTCGGGACAGCCTTGGCGAGGGAGAAACTCGACGAGATCGGACGCCGGCATGGGGCGCCCGAGGTAGTAGCCCTGGAGGGAGTCGACCCCGAGCGCGTCGAGCGCTTCTGCGTCCGAGTGGGTCTCGACCCGTTCGGCGAGGACTTCGAGCCCGAGACGCTTGACGAGGCTCACGATTCCGTCGACCAGGTCGCGCTGCCGACCCTGGCCGGTGACGCCCGAGACGAAGGCTCCGTCGAGCTTCACCACGTCGAGCGGCAGACTCCCCAGGTGGGTGAGCGACGAGAGGCCCGTCCCGAAATCGTCGAGGGCGACGAGCACGCCGATCGCCCGCAACCCCGCCAGGTTCGCCCGGGCGAGGGAGATGTCACCCACCACCGCCGTCTCGGTCACCTCGACACCGATGGCCGAGGCATCGAGGCCATGGGCGTCGAGTGCCGCAGTCACCGTCTCGACGAGGTCGGCGGCCATGAGCTGATCGGCCGCCAGGTTCACCCAGGCGCGCACCCCGGGATGATCCTCGGCCAGCCATCGACGGGCGTCGGCGCAGGCCTGGTGAACGACCCACGAACCGAGCCGGGGCATCAGCCCGGCATCCTCGGCGATGGGCAAGAACTCGTCGGGGGTGAGCAACCCCCGCTCGGGGTGCTCCCAACGGATGAGGGCCTCGGCCCCGGCCCAACGCCGTTCGACGAGGGACCACAGCGGCTGGTAGCGCAGACGCAACTGGTCCGAGTCGAGGGCACGGCGCAGGTCGTGTTCGACCTGGTGGCGGACCAGCGCGGCTTCGCGGATGTCGTCGGTGAAGAGCTCCACCCGCCGACGCCCCCGAGCCTTCGCTTCGTACATGGCGGCATCGGCATCGCGCAGGACCGACGCGACGGTGCTCTCGGCGGCGGCGAGCACGACCCCCACGCTGGCGGTGATCACCACTTCCTGGTCGTCGACCAGGACCGGTTCGCCCGTCGCGTCGACCACCCTCGCTCCGAGGGTCACCGCATCGGACTCGCTGCCCATCCGGTGTGACAGGACAGCGAACTCGTCGCCTCCGAGGCGGGCGACGACATCTCCGGGCCGGACCGAATCGGCGAGTCGCTCGGCAACTGCGCACAGGGTGGTGTCTCCGACGTCGTGGCCCTGGCTGTCGTTGAGCACCTTGAACCGATCCAGGTCGACGAAGAGCACCGCGGGGTAGGCGCCGCTGCGGTGTCCGTGATCGAGCGCGTCAGCCAGGTGCTCGGAGAACAGGCGACGGTTGGCGAGCCCGGTGAGCGCATCGTGGGTTGCCTGATGCAGAAGCGTCGTCTGCAGCTCGTGCTCGGTGGTGACATCGCGGACGACGGCGATGACCTCCTGGCCCGCACGGGTGACCCGGGCCTCGAACGACGCCGTCTCGGTCCCGCTGGGGACCTGGAAGGCGACGGTCTGACTCGGCTGAGCCTCCTCACCGACCAGCGCAGCGTCGATGGTGCCCGCCAGCTCCGGGTACACCTCGGCCAGTGGGCGACCGATGACGGCAGCCGGGGTGGGGGCGCGATAGCGCGTCGCTCGCTCGGCGACCGTGGCGGGAGTGTCGTGGTCATCCAGATCCGTCGGCGGGCGCCAGTCGAGGACGGTGCCATTGGCGTCGACACGGATCAACAGGTCGGGGATCCCCGCCACCAGGGCCCGGAACCGGCGTTCGGATCGGCGCAGCTCGAGTTCGGCGTCGCGCCGGGCGAGCACCTGGCCGATGGAGACGGTGGCCGAACCGAGTAGGGCCACCTCGTGGTCACTCCAGTCCCGCGGTCGATCACATGCGTCGAAGCCCACCGAGCCCATGAGGCGTCCCCCGTCGAAGAGGGGCATCATGAGCGTGGCCTGGACGCCGGTCGTGGCGTAGCTCTCCCGCTCGGCGGCCCAGTCATCGCCCATGTCGGCGACCGACTCGATGCGGATCGTCTCGCCCCGCCGGAAGGCGTCGCGAGCGGCAGGCCATTCATGGTCAGGAACCCCGACGGCATAGGGGCGCGCGGCGTCGACCCCGGGTGCACACCACTCGTGGGTCATGTCGAGGTGGACGCCGTCGGACTGGTAGAGAGTCAGGTACGCCCGGTCGACCGCCACGGCGCGGCCGAGGTCGGCCAGCGCGGCCTCCACCGCGTCGTCGACCCGGTCGGCAGGGAGATCGATGAAGCGCTGTGACACCTGGGACACGAGAGCGAGCACCTCGGAGCGGACCCGGATCGCCTCTTCAGCCCGCTTGCGGTCGGTGATGTCGATTCCGACTGCCTGGATCTCGACGACCTGGTCGCCTTCGACCACCGCCGACGTGGTCCACTGTTGCCACCGCTGGTTGCCGTTGGGATCGATGAGGAAGCCCTCGTCGGTGATGGTCGGACGTTCGGGGGTGAGGGATCCGATGACCTGAGCCGCGGGTGCCCGCCGGGGCTCGGGCAACAGGTCGATCATCCGCACGCCGACCAAACCCTCGGGAGAGCCTCCGTAGTAGCGAGCGAAGGCCTCGTTGGCGAAGAGGATCGTGGTGTCGGGGAGGAAGCGACAGACGAGCTCGGCCTGGTGCTCGACCAGCTCGCGGTAGCGACGCTCGCTCTCGGCCAGCGCGTGGGTGGCGGTCCGCTCGGCGGTCACGTCGCGCAGCGACACGACCACCTGGTCCCCCATCGGGATGCCCGAGAGGTGGAGCCGGTGGGTCGTGCCCCGCAGGAGGTGGACCTCGACCTCTCGAGCGATCGGCTGCTGGCTCTCCACGACGTCGACGAGGAGCTGGTAGCGGCCGTCGCCGAGGGTGGTGGGAAGGTCCTCGCGGAGTCGACGCCCGAGCCAGCTCCCGGTGCCCGCCGGGAACATCGTCTCCATCATCCGATTCATGAACACCATCTCGAAGTCGGCGATGCCACCACAGTCGTCACGGATGGCGCGATGCACGATGATTCCGTCGCTCGCCGCGTCGACGACGCGACGAAGGAAGTCGGCGTCATGCACCGGATCGTGATCAGGGGCCGGGTGGGCCTCGGACATGGCTGCTCCACGGCATCGTGGGTGTGACCTCATAGTCGGCATCGGACCGTCGCCGATGAGTCGATCCGGATGACCACGAGACTACCGCTGGGTGACCGATGTCACCGGAAATCGCGGGAGCGCGACCCCATCGTGGTGAGCGGGAGCGGCTCGATCCGCTCGGCGATGACGTTGACCACTCCACCGTCACCCCGCTCGAGACGACCCCGGACCTCCAGCGCCGCCGAGGAGCGGGCCACCCCCCGGTGACGGGACCAGCAGCCGGCCGACACCACCACGTTGACCAGGCCGGTCTCGTCCTCGAGGTTGACGAAGGTGGTTCCCCCTGCGGTAGCCGGACGCTGGCGGTGGGTGACCACTCCCCCCACCCGCACCTTCTCGCCGTCGGCCAACCCGACCAACTCGGCGGCGGTGACGATGCCCCGGCGGGCCAGCTCGGACCGCACGAAACGGGTGGGATGGCCATCGGGGGCCACCCCGGTGGCCCACAGGTCCGCCGAGGCCAACTCCGGTTCGGAGAGACCGGGCAACGGTGGCGCCTCGGTTCCGGTGACCATCCCCTCGAGACGGTCCGAGCGGGCATGCGCGACCGCCCCTGCCGCCCACAGGGCACGGCGGCGGTCGAGTCCGAAGCATCCGAACGCCCCAGCGGTGGCGAGCGCCTCGAGCGCCCGAGTGGGTGGGCGTACTCGGCGGACGAGGTCCTCGGGGGAACGGTAGGGCGCGGCGGCCACGATCCGTTCGGCCAGATCGACCGACACCCCGCGAACCGCCGACAGACCGAGACGCACCACCGGGCCACCGATACCCCACTGCGACGGCGACGCGCCCGGCGGTGGCGGATCCCCTGGGGGTCCCTCCAGGACGGCATGCACCCCGGAGTGATGGAGATCCGGGGTGGCGACGGGCACCCCGTGGCGGCGGGCGTCCTGGACGAGGGAGTGGGGCGAGTAGAACCCCATGGGTTGGGCCCCGAGGAGACCGGCGCAGAAGGCCGCCGGGTGGTATCGCTTCAGCCACGAGCTGGCGTAGACCAGATAGGCGAAGGAGACCGAGTGACTCTCGGGAAACCCGAAGTTGGCGAACGCCGCCAGCTTGTCGTAGATGGCGTCGGCGACCTGGCCGGTGATCCCCCGCTCGGCCATGCCCTCGAAGAGCCGACGCCGCAGCGCCTCCATCCGCTCGGCCGAACGCTTCGACCCCATCGCCTGACGGAGCTGATCGGCCTCGGCGGGGGTGAAGCCGGCGACGTCGATCGCCATCTGCATGAGTTGTTCCTGGAACAGCGGCACCCCGAGGGTCTTGGCGAGAGAGCGTTCGAGCAAGGGATGGAGATAGGTGACCGGCTCGACCCCGTTGCGGCGTCGGATATAGGGGTGGACCGATCCGCCCTGGATGGGCCCGGGCCGGATGAGCGCGACCTCTACCACCAGGTCGTAGAACTCCCGGGGCCGTAGCCGGGGCAGGGTGGCCATCTGGGCCCGACTCTCCACCTGGAACACTCCGATCGAGTCGGCCCGGCACAACATGTCGTAGACCTCCGGGTCCTGGGGCAGAGCGGCCAGGTCGACGTCGATGCCCTGATGGTCCCGGACCAGGTCGATCGTGAGGTGGAGGGCGGTGAGCATGCCGAGGCCGAGCAGGTCGAACTTCACCAGCCCGACTGCGGCACAGTCGTCTTTGTCCCACTGCAGGACCGATCGCCCCTCCATCCGGGCCCACTCCACCGGGCAGACCTCGACCACCGGCCGGTCGCAGAGCACCATGCCACCCGAGTGGATGCCAAGGTGACGGGGGGCGTGCTCCACCTGAGCGGCCAGATCGGCCACATCGGCGGGGATCGCCGGGCCGGAGGAGTCGGCCGCACCGGCCTGTTCCGTGGACCCCTCAGCGACCGGTCCCCATCGGTCGATGCGCCGGCTCCACGCGTCCTGTTGGCCAGGCGCGTAGCCGAGGGCACGAGCCATGTCGCGCACCGCCGAACGGGCCCGGTAGGTGATGACGTTGGCCACCTGGGCGGCGTGTCGACGGCCATGCCGGTCATAGACGTACTGGATGACCTCCTCCCGCCGGTCGCTCTCGATGTCGATGTCGATGTCGGGCGGGCCGTCGCGCTCGGGGGACAGGAATCGCTCGAACAACAACCCGAGGGCCACCGCGTCGGCGTTGGTGATGCCGAGGGCGTAGCAGACCGCGGAGTTGGCCGCCGACCCCCGGCCCTGGCACAAGATGTCCTGGTCACCGCAGAAACGGACCAGGTCCCAGACCACGAGGAAGTAGCCGGCGAAGCCGAGCTGGTCGATGACGGTCAGCTCGTGGTCGATCTGGGCCCACGCCCCGGGGACCCGCTCGTCGCGGCGAGACCCGTAACGGGACGTGGCTCCCTCCTCGGTGAGCCGCCGGAGCCAGGCCATCTCGTCGAGCCCGTCAGGGCAGGGAAAGGGAGGAAGGCGGGGGGCGACCAGAGCCAGGTCGAACGCACAGGCCCGGCCGAGCTCGGCTGCTCGTTCCACCACCCCGGGATAGCGGGCGAACCGCCGGGTCTGCTCCGCCCCTGACCGCAGATGGGCACCCGCCGCCGCGGGAAGCCAGCCGTCGACGGCGTCGAGGGTGGAGCGGGCCCGAACGGCGGCGAGAGCGGTGGCCAACCGGCGCTGTCGGGGCGTGGCGTAGTGGACGTTGTTGGTCGCCACCGGCTCGACCCCGGCCTCGAGGGCGAGCTGGACCAGTGCATCGTTGCGAGCCGAGTCGAGCGGGTCGCCGTGATCCCACAGCTCGACCGCGACGTTCTCCCGGCCGAAACGTCCGACGAGCTCTGCCAACTCGCGACGGGCACCGGCGGGCCCCTCATCGGTCAGGGCCCGCACAACCGCCCCCTTGCGACAGCCGGTGAGCACCGCCCACCGGCCGGGATGGCCGGCCCGCTCGGTGAGGGTGTCCAGGTCCAGCCGGGGACGGCCCTTCTCCCCCGCCAACTGGGAATCGCTGATGACCGACGCCAGCCGGGCATATCCGGTGGGGTCCCGAGCGAGGACGACGAGATGGGTTCCCTCGGGATCGGCGGTGGCGGTGCGAGGACCCCCGTCCAGGGTGAGCTCGGCCCCGAAGACGGTGGGAAGCCCATGGGTCCGGGCGGCCTCGGCGAAGCGCACGATGCCGTAGAAGCCGTCGTGGTCGGTGAGGGCGAGAGCGTCGAGTCCGAGCCGGACCGCTTCCTCCACCAGGGCTTCGGGGTGAGACGCCCCGTCGAGGAAGCTGAAGTTGGAGTGGCAGTGCAGCTCGGCGTAGGCGATCGTCGCCCGCTCGTCGCGGCGATCGACCGGTTCGGCCGGTCGGTAGGGTTCGCGCCGGCGGGACCAGGCCGGGCTGTCGGAGCCATCGCCCGGGAACGGGTGGTCGCCCCGCGAGGAACCGGACAAGCGCTGTTCGAGAGTCGACCACGGCACCGGCGGGTTGCGCCATCCCATGATCCGACGGTATCGAACATCTGTTCGAGACACCAATGCCCCGCCGCCTCCCATGGACGCGACGGGGCCCGGCCACCTGAGTGGCCGGGCCCCGGACGTGCTCTCGCCAGCAGGGGCGAGTCAGAGCGGGGTCAGCAGGAGCTCACCTCGGTCCAGGCGTTGTCTCCGATCTGCTGCAGTGAGCTGAACGAGAAGTAGCTGTTGCTCCCCAGACGGTCACCGGAGCCACGGGCATAGGCGATGCCCCAGATCGAGACGGCCCGATCGTTGTTCACGTGGCTGGCGTTGCTCGACCGGATGCACGCCATCCCGTCGTCATCACCATTTCCGTCGTCACCGTTTCCGTCGTCGCCACCGTTTCCGACGTCGGCCCAGCCGGTGTTGCAGTTGTCCCGGACATCACTCCAGGTCGATCCCCACCCACCGGCGGTCGGCCGGTCGTCTCCACAGAGGAAGCCGGCGTAGCGGGTGTCGTTGTCGACGAAGAGCTTCAGCCAGGACACCGACAGCTGCTGGTAGTCGGCGTTGGTGCTGTTCGGGGTGAAATGCGACGCCCCACGCAGCTCGGCGTACATCTTCGGCGTCGAGTCCGGAAGCCCGTTGTAGAACGGGATCGAGTGCGAGCTCATCGAAGCGACCGAGTCGTTCTCGGCTCCGAGGATCAGCTGCGGAACGGTGTTCGACGACCAGGTCTTGGTGGTGTGCCAGGCGGTGAAGGGGATCGACGCCTCGAGCGAGGGGCGGGAGTTCGAGGCCCTGAGGGCACCGCCGCCACCCATCGAGTGGCCGGCCACCGCCATGCGGCTCGAGTCGAGTCGGTTGCGCACCGCGGCGGGGGGCGAGCTCGACGACAGCCAGTCAGCTGCGGCCAGGAGCTGGGTGCCCCGGCTGTTGGGCTGGTCGTAGCGGCTGTTGGTGTCGATCACCAGAACGACGAACCCATGGCTGGCCATCCGACGCCCGAACCACGCCATGCTCGAGGAGCTGGCGGTGTAGCCGGGTGAGACCACGACGCCGCCGAAGGTTTCGCTGGTGCCGGTCGGGTAGTAGACGGTGCCGCCTCCGAACCCACTCACCCACGAGGACACGCTGCTCGTGGAGTACGCGTACGGACCCGTCGTGCGGATCGACGAGACCGACGGATCGGGGCCTCGCTCATAGGGGTTGGACTGGGCCTCGGCTGCGGGGGCGAAAAACAGCGTCGCCGCCAACAGCGTGAGAGTCACGAGAAGCGCCGAGCGCTTCCGGTGCTGTGTGGTCATCGGTGAAATCCCCTTCACTGGACTGGGTCGTGCGCCCGAAGGCGCCCGGGACGATCCCGGTGCGAGGCGCGACGAATCAGCCCGTCCTGGAGCCCGCGACACGGACCCGCGGGGAGCTGCCCCGAAGCCTCCTCTCGCCGCGACTCTCGGTGTCACAGACACAGAGAGCGGGCGTGACGCCACAGTAACATGACCTCGGTCACATGACAAGGGTTCCGTCATCAATGAGCGCTACTGACGTATAAGTGTCAGCAAGAGGCGGGGATCGCCCCCATGGGCACAGCAGCGATCAGCTGGCGACTGCCACCGCCGGGTCGAGCTTGGCCATCACAGTGACCGAGAACCGCTCGTCGCCGGCCGTATAGACCTCCCGGACCGCAACAGCCGCTCCCGGCACGCTGATGTCGAGATCCGACCCGACCACCACGGTGGGCAGCGACAGCTGGGCCTCACGCCCCACGACCCCCTTGAGGTTCCCTCCGGCCATGTTGGCGAGCTCGCCCATGACGTCGTGGATGTCGGACTCGGCCGGCGCCTCGTCGTCGTCGAGGCCGAGCATCACCGATGTGAACGACGCGGCCACGGTCTCGTCGCAGGCCACGACCACCGCTCCTTCCCACCCTCCGGTGATCTGGACCGCCGCACAGACCTCACGGTGCGGAGGAGGCGGCGCGGGCGGCGGGGCTGCCACGCTCACCTCCAGGCCGAGCATCGACTCCCAGATCTCGATGACGATGTCGTGGACGGAACTGGAGTCGATGCTCATGTGGGAATCCCCTCTGGAGTTCGTGACCGGTCGGCCACGAGTCGGTCGATGTGCGAGACGCCACCAGCGAGGTGCGAGCGGAGCTGATAGCAGCCGGCACGCTCGGGGGCGACCCGCACATAGCGGTCGTCGATGTTCAGGGTGGACTCGGCATTGCCGAGGAACAGGTAGCCGTCGTGACGCAACGTCTGGTGCATGCGATCGAGCAGGCGGCGCTTGGTGTCGAGATCGAAGTAGATCATCACGTTGCGCAGCATCACGATGTCGGTCGCCGGAACCTGGGGCCAGGGGCCGATGAGGTTCACCACGCCGAAGCGAACGATCGAGCGGATGCGGTCGTTGACCCGCCAGTCGGCCCCATCGGGCTCGAAGTGGCGGCTGAGCATCTCGCTCGGCATACCGCGGTTCACCTCGAGTTGGGTGTACCGGCCGGTCCGGGCCCGGGCGACAGCCGCCTCGGACAGGTCGCTCGCGAGGATGGAGATCCTCCACGACGCCAGCTCGGGGAAGGTGTCGAGCAGCACCATGGCGATGCTGTAGGGCTCCTGGCCGGTCGAACAGGCGGCCGACCAGATGGTGAGGGACCGCTCGGCGCGGCGCCTCTCCATCAGCGCCGGGATCACCGTCGACCGCAGCGCATCGAAGGGATGCCGGTCGCGGAACCAGGACGTCTCGTTGGTCGTCATCGCCTGGACGACCCGGTCGTGCAGCGGCCCGTGGGGCAACAGGCGCAGTCGAGCGATCAGTTCGCTGATGGAGCAGCCTTCAGCCCGGGCGATGGGAGCCAGGCGACTCTCCACCAGATAGCCCTTGCCCGGCTCGAGCACGAGAGCGGCCGTCGAGTGGATGAGGTCGCGAACCCAGGCGAGGTCGTGTTCGGATACCGAGGTCATCGGGCCGCCCCGGCAAGCGGTGGCACCCGGTGGAGTGCAACCCGCCGGACGATCTCGCCGGGCAGCCCCGCCAGGTCGACCACGGCATCGGGAAGTCCGGCATGGGTGACCGCACCCGGCATTCCCCAGACGACGCTCGAACGCTCGTCCTGGGCGATGATCCGACCACCGGCGGCCACGATGGCCTCGCTACCGGCCAGACCGTCCTGGCCCATGCCGGTCATCATCACCCCGAGGGAGTGGGGGCCCACGATCCCGGCGACCGACCGGAACAGCACGTCGACCGACGGTCGACACGAGTTCTCCTTCGGGCCGTCGTGGACACGCGTCACCAGACCGCCGCCGTCGGGGGCGAGCTCGACCGACAGATGCCGGTCGCCGGGAGCGATCCAACAGGTGCCGGCGGTGAGTCGCTCGCCCCCCTGGGCTTCCTGGACCCTCAGCGACGCCGCACGGTCGAGGCGCTCAGCGAGGAGCTGGGTGAACATCGGTGGCATGTGCTGCACGACGACGACGGGCACCGGCAGGTCGGCGGGAAGTCGGGGCAGGGCATCGGCGAGCGCACTCGGGCCGCCAGTGGAGATCCCGATCACGACCAGGTCGACCCGGGCGGCGGGTCCACGGTTCGGTCGACTCCCAGCCGGTGCGGGACGATCGACGTCGCGCGGCGCTCCCGTGGGACGCGCGTCCCGACGGGGGGTGTGCCGGCTCGGAGCCGCTCCCTCGCTGACACCACAGAGGCTGTGGATCCGGGGCACGAGCTCGGAACGGACCTGTTCCATCGCCTCGGACACGCTGCCCACGTTGGCAGGCTTGGTGACGTAGTCGTTCGCTCCCCGCATCAACGCTTCGAGGGTCACCGCCGCGCCCCGCGCGGTGAGGGTGCTGAACATGATGACCGGCAAGTCGGGATGGGCCTCCCGAAGAGCGGTCAGTGTCTCGATGCCGTCCATCTCGGGCATCTCGACGTCGAGCACCACCAGCTCGGGTCGGAGCTGAGGGATCTTGGCGAGCGCCAGGCGCCCGTTGGGAGCGGTGCCGACCACCTCGATGGTCGGCACCGCGGAGAGCACGTCGGAGACCAACCGCCGAACCACGACGGCATCGTCGACGATCATGACCCGGACCGGTCCCCCGGACCGGGGAGCGTCGGCGTTGCGATGTGAAACGGGCACGGTCGGTCGTTCGCTCTGGCTCAGCGACCGACGCCGGCCGAAGCAAAGGCCGGAGCCTCGTCCCAACGGGGGCGATCGTCGACGGAGGGATCGGACTCAGGGGTCGAGGTGGGGCCGGCCGGGGATGCCGGGGGAGCCGACGACACCTGCTCGGCGTGGCCGACCAGGGCCTGCAGCTCGGCCGCGACCTCAGCCAGCGTGGACGCCGCCGCGTGGGTGGCGGTGGCGGCCTCGGTGTTGGACCGGGCGGCCATCGCGACCGAGGTGATGTTCTCGGCGATCTCCGAGGACCCGCGGGCAGCCTCGGTCACCGAGCGGGAGATCTCGTTGGTCGTGGCGGTCTGCTCCTCCACCGCGGCGGCGATGGTGGTCTGCAGGTCGGCGACCTTGCCGATGACCTCGGAGATCTCGCCGATGGCGTCGACCGCACCCGAGGTGTCGGTCTGGATGGCGGCGATCTTCGAGCTGATCTCCTCGGTGGCGACTGCGGTCTGCTTGGCCAGTTCCTTCACCTCGTTGGCCACGACGGCGAAGCCCTTACCGGCCTCACCGGCCCGGGCCGCCTCGATGGTGGCGTTGAGGGCCAGCAGGTTGGTCTGCTCGGCGATCGAGGTGATGACCTCGATGACCTCGCCGATCTCGGCGGAGGAGGTCCCGAGCTTGGACACGGTGGTGTTGGTGGTCTCCGCGGCGTCGACGGCACGGGCCGACACACGGGTGGCCTCCGAGGCGTGACCGGCGATCTCGGCGATGGAGGCGCCGAGCTCCTCGACCGCGGAGGCGACGGTCGCCACGTTCGACGACACCTGCTCGGCGGCGGCGGACACGACACCCGCCTGGGTGGCGGTCTCTTCGGCACCGGCGCTCATCTGGGTCGACACGGCCGACAGCTCCGACGACGAAGCGGTGAGAGCGGCGGCGCTCCCGCCGACCGCGCGGGACACGCCTCGGCTCAACAGCCAGCCACCCAGGCCGGCGGCGAGGACCACCGCAAGAGCGGCGATCAGGCCCATGGTTCGGATCTGCGATGCCTGGGCGTCGGCGTTGGTGACCATCGCGGCTGCGTCCGCACGTGCCGCGGACTCGAAGGTCTCGAGGGCGGCCACCTGGAGCCCGGCCAACTCCACGATCTCGGCCGAGAGACCGGCGCCGTCGGCCTCCTGGATGGCGGCCATCTGGGCCCGCAGGTCGAGGTACTCGTCGAGAGCGGCCCGCTCGGCGACCGCGAGGCTCTGGGAGTCGAGGGCGACGGCCAGAGCGGTGAGGTCGGCCTGGACCTCTTCGCCCATGGCCGCGTACTCATCGGCCTGGTCGACGAGGATCATCCCGGCGAGGGAGTTCACGTGGCTCTCTGCCAGCAGGAGGCGCATCTCGGTGGCCATGTTGAGCTGTTCGTACTGGTCACTGACGCCGGCGACGTCGTCGCCGAGCGACGTGGCGTCGCGAACGAGCAGGAAGGTCGAGGCCAGAGCGATGGCTCCGACGACCGCCAAGGTCATGACGACCCGACGGGAAAGGGTGAGGGATGAGTTGTTCATGAAATCGGCTCTCTTCGGGTCAGACAGGTTGAGGGGGGGGGGGGAATGAATCAGGCAGAACGGGGAAGGACGGCGACGGCGGCGTCGGTGTCGAGCACGAGGAGCAGGCCGCCGGGAAGCTTGTGGGCTCCGAGCAGCAGCTCCCGGCCGATGCCGACCACGGTGTCGGGGACCGCCTCGAAGCTGTCGGCGTCGACATCGACCACGTCGCCGATCCGATCGACGAGGAGGCTGACCGCTCCGTCGGGAGTGCGCACCACGACGTTCATCGGGGTCGAGCCCTCGGGAGCGTCGGGCAACCCGAGACGGCGTCGCAGCTCGAGGGCGGTGACGATCTGGCCGCGCAGGTTGATGAGGCCACGCACCTCCGCCCGGGAGAGAGGCACCGCAGTCATCTCCTGGAAGCGAATCGCCTCCTGGACCCGGGCGACCTCGACCCCGAAGGTCATGTCGTCGATCGTGAAGGTGCAGTACTGGGTCATCGTGTTTCCTCTCACAGACCGGCGTGGACAGGGGAGACGAAGTGGTCGGGAGCGCGGACCCCGAGAAGGGTCTCGACGTCGAGCACATCGGTGACGTGACCGCCGACCACCGCAACCGCCGTTCCCCGGGGACCGTCGGCCGAGGTCGACATCGGGACGAGCTTCTCGTCGACGATGTCGACGATGCGGTCGACCACGAGACCGACCTGGCCGTCGGGACCGTTCCAGACGACGACGTCCATCAGGCCGGAGCCGCCGGTGGTGAGTGCAGCGCCAGCACCGAAGCCCGCGACACGCGAGAGCGACACGAGAGGCAACAGCTCACCTCGGTACTGGGCGAGCGGCCCACGCGAGCTGAGCTCGATGCCCGCTCGGTCGAGCTGTTCGAGGCGGGTGACCGACGACAGCACGATCGCTCCGCGATGATCGGCGCCGAGGTCGACGACGAGAACGGTGTCGCGGTCGGTGTCGACCGCCGCCTCCTCGGCCTCGGTGAGGTGATCGCCTCGCTCCGCGGACTCGAGCACGACCTGGGCCCCGAGGGCGAGGCCGAGCACGTCGAGGATGAGGGCCACCCGTCCGTCGCCCATGATCGTCGCCCCTGCGTAGGTGGCGACGTCGGCGACCTGGTTGCCGAGCGGCTTGACCACGATCTCCTGGGTGTCGGTGATCTCGTCGACGACGAGACCGAAGCGCCGGCCGTCGGCCTGGAGCACCACGAGGTTCACGGCCTGGTCACCGGCGAGGCAGGTGTCGCGGATGCCGAGCTCGGTGGCGAGATCGACAACCGGCAGCAGCCGCCCTCGGAGGCGGTGGACCGGCGCGCCGTGGATCCATTCGATGTCGGTGGCGACCCGCTCGGGCTCGATGCGGACCAGTTCGAGCAGGTTCACCTGGGGGATGGCGAACTGGCTGCCCTCGACGCCGACCAGGAGGGCCGGGATGATGGCGAGGGTCAGGGGGATCTTGATGCGGAAGGTCGTGCCGTGGCCGAGCTCGGTGGTGACGTCGAGGACGCCACCGATCCGCTCGATGTTGGTCTTGACCACGTCCATGCCCACGCCTCGTCCCGACACGTTGGTGACCTCGGCCGCGGTGGACAGGCCGGGCAGGAAGATGAGGTTGACCAGCTCGCGGGGGCTCATCGCGGCAGCCTGCTCACGGGTGAGCAGCTCCCGTTCGATCGCCTTGTCTCGGATGCGTTCGCTGTCGATGCCGGCGCCGTCGTCGGAGATCTCGATGATCACCTGGCCACCTTCGTGGAAGGCGCTGAGGGACAGGCGTCCCTCGCTCGGCTTGCCGGCGGCGGCCCGAACGTCGGGCGACTCGATGCCATGGTCCACCGAGTTGCGAACCAGGTGGGTGAGGGGGTCCTTGATCGCCTCGACGATGGTCTTGTCGAGCTCGGTGTCGGCACCGTCCATCTCGACCCGGACCTGCTTGTCCATCGCCCGGGCGAGGTCGCGCACCACCCGCGGGAACCGGTTCCACACGTTGCCGATGGGCTGCATACGGGTGCGCATGACACCTTCTTGCAGCTCGGTCGTGATGAGGTTGAGGCGCTGGGCAGGCGCGGAGAACGCTTCGTGGTCGTCGTCGCTGGTGAGCTGGACGATCTGGTTGCGAGCCAGCACCAGCTCCCCGACCAGGTTCATCAGGTCGTCGAGGAGGCGCACGTCGACCCGGATGGTCGAGTCGGCGGCCGACGCCCTGACCTCGCGTTGGCTCGTCAAGGCGGTCTCGATGGTGGACTCGTCGAGGACGCCGTGATCGACGAGGATCTCGCCGAGGGGGCGCTCGTCGCCGAGGGCCTGTTCGGTGACCGCCAGCTCGATCTCCTCGGGGCTGGCGAGTTCTCGTTCCAGCAGTAGATCGCCGAGGCGGGGCGGAGGTGGAGGCGACCCGGCCGCCTGGAGGATGTCGAGCCGCTCGATGAGCTCGGGGTAGTCACGATCGCCGTCGGTTCCGGTCGACTCGATCACCGCGAGGATGTCGCGGATCACGTCGACAGTGGTCAACAGGGCGGTGGTGATGTCCTCGGTGACGGCGAGCTCGCCGTCGCGCAGAGGGCTGAGCAGGTTCTCGGCGGCGTGGCTCACCGCTTCGAGGTGACCGAACCCGAGAAATCCACAGGTGCCCTTGATCGTGTGCATGGCCCGGAAGATCGAGGCCAGCACGTCGGCCGACGCTCCCTCCTCCAGGCTGAGGAGGTCCCGGTCGAGTTGGTCGAGGCCTTCTTGGGCCTCGACGAGGAACTCGGCCACCACCTCGTCGACGAGATCGTCGTCGCTCGCGTTGTCCATGCCGTCGTCCGTGTCGGTCACGCTGATCTCCGGTGTCGTTCGGGTGAGAGGCTCGATGGCCTTCTCGATCGGGGGATGCGATCGGCGATCGACAGCGCCGGATGAGCCTTTGACATCGGTGGGGACCAACTCGGGCCGAGCGGCCTATTGTCGGCCTGGTGCCCGCCACCGGGCC
>SKKL01000040.1 GCA_007121465.1 Acidimicrobiales bacterium
GGGCTGGACCGGCGGACCCGGATCGCTCGGAGCGGGAGGCGGAGGCGGCGGAGCAGAGGGGACTGCACCGGCTCCGGGCCCGGGAGGGGGCGGCGGCGGAGCTCCGGGGCTCGACGGCGGCGGAGGGGGCGGGATCACCTGGCCGGCCGAGCCAGGCGGGGGTGGAGGCGGAGCTCCGGGGCTCGACGGCGGCGGAGGGGGCGGCGTGGGCTGATCCGCCGGCGGAGGCGGAGGCGCACTGCTCTCGGCGTCGTTGGGCGGGTGCTGATCGGACATGGGACCTCCGTACGCCGGGTGGGGCCCGTCATCGGGCGTGTGCCCGCAGACTAGTGCCCGATGCCACCCGTGGCGGGACCCTGCCGAATCACTCGTCGTCGGCGGGTCGCAGGTCGACCCGGAGGGTGAGCACCCCGTCCTCCAGCGTCGCTTCCGAGTCGCCGATGATGGCGAAGTCCTGGAAGTCGAGTTGGGCTTGGCGGACGAACCGCGCCCTCTCTTCGCCCGCAATCGGTGGGAGTGGGCGGTTCTTGACCGCCTGCGCCCGGTCGCGGAACCGCTGGATCATCTCGTCGAGGTCGAGTCCATCAGCCATGGACACACCGTACCCGTGCGCCGCTCAGCCACCTCGCCCGACCGGGTCATCTCCGCCGGGCCCGCCCACGGCGGGATCGACCTCGTCGCCCTCCACCACGTCGTCGGCGCTCGTGTCGTCGTCCTCGGCGGGAGGGGCGACGACCGGACCGGGCCGGGTGATCCACCAGTAGTAGACCGCCAAGGCACTGAGCAGGACAGCGACGGCGACGAGACCGACGACCACCCACCGGATCAGACGCTCGGTGTCGTCGGTGCTCTCTGACGGCGCACCCTCGGTGAGGTCCTCCTCGCCCCCGTCCGGGACGGGCACCTGCTCGGATCCGGGATCGGTGTCGAGCTGACGTCGTGCCGACGGCGGCCCGGCGATGAGCAGTGGATTGGTCGTGGTGGTCGTAGCCACTGTCGTGGGGGGCGCGGTCGGCACCGGGGAGGTCGTGGGAGGTGTCGTCGTGGTGGTCGTCGGCGCCGACGTCGTGGGGGGTGCGGTGCTGGTGGTGGTCGTCGACTCCGTCGTGGTCGTCGGCGCCGCGGTGGTGGTCGTCGACTCGGGCGTGGTCGTCGTCGGCGCGGTGGTGGTCGAACCGGTGGTGGTCGTGGTGGCCGACGCGCCGTCGCCGGAGTCGCTCGCGGTCACCGGGGCGGCCATCGCCAGGCAGCACGCGACGACGAGTGAGGCAACGCCGGTCCGTAGGGCTGGGGATCCATGGCGATGGACAGGGTCGTGCCCGGCGGCAGCGGAAGAAGGGGGTCGTCTCGACACGGCGCGGACGATCGTACCCCTCGGGCGATACCTCTCCGGGCGCGTCACCGCTGGTGGTGGGGGCACCAGTAGGTGGTCCGTCCCCCGACAGAGTCGCGACGGAGGGGTCGTCCGTCCCGTGGGCACTGTGCTCCGGGTGATCGCGCCGCTTGGAGATCGCCGGTGTGGGAGCCGCCGCGGTGCCCGAGGTCTGCGATCACCCGGGACATGTTCCGGTGCAGGCGGCGTACCTCGACCGGGGTGAGCGAACGCGCCTCACGGGTCGGATCGAGTGCGGCGCGCCACAAGATCTCGTCGGTGAGCAGGTTCCCGAGCCCCGCCAGGTGCTTCTGGTCCATGAGTCGGGCTTTGAGGGGAGCACTGCTCGAGCCCAGCACCTCGCGGAGGACCGCCGGTCGCACCGACACAGCATCGGGGCCGAGACGGGTCTCGTCGGGATCGAGCTCGACCCAGCCGAGGCGACGAGGATCGGTGAGGGTCATCGTCGTCCCGTCACGGAACCGTACGGCCACGCGGTGCCACTCGGGCAGGTCACGGCCGCTCGTGTAGACGAGCTGGTCGATAGAGGCCGCACCATCGACGAGAAGCCGGCCGGTCATCCCGAAGCGCAGACCGAGGGTGCCCGCATCGGTGTCGAGGAGGGCGAGCTTGCCGATCCGCCGGGTCCCCTCGACGGTGGCACCCTCGAGCTCGTCGGGACGTCGCTCCCCGCGCCAGTACGCCGGATCGAACAGCTCGACCCGGACGATCGTCCGCCCCACCGTGGCCTCCGCCTGGCGACGATAGGCCTCGACCTCCAGAAGCTCGGGCATCGTGAGACGGTACCGCTCGGTGAGGGGGACCCGGGTGACTACGATCCGGCCACGGTGGGCCCCACGAACAGGAGTTCTTTCCGCATGCGTACTGACGCCGACGTGGTGGTGGTGGGTGCGGGCATCATCGGGCTCGCCGCCGCTCGGGCGCTCCGTCTCCGTCACCCGGGGGTTCGAGTCGTCAACCTCGACAAGGAAGACTCGATCGGATCCCACCAGACCGGTCACAACTCCGGCGTCATCCACTCCGGCGTCTACTACCGGCCGGGGTCGCTCAAGGCCACCCTGGTCGCTTCCGGCCGCTCCGAGCTGATCCGGCTCTGCCAGGAGCACGGACTGCCCCTCGACCGGTGCGGCAAGATCATCGTCGCGACCCGTGAGTCGGAACTACCCCGCCTCCACGACCTCTCCCGCCGCGCCGAGGCCAACGGGGTGCGAGCCGAGCTCATCGACCGCGAGGCGATGCGACGCATCGAGCCCCACGTCGAGGGGCATCGGGCGTTGCACGTCCCCGATGCCGCCATCGTGGACTTCGGCGAGGTCGCCCGACATCTGGCCGCTGAGCTGGTCGCCGCTGATTGTGAGGTGCGCCTCGGATCTCCGGTGCGCGCGATCGAACGCGACGGCGATCAGGTCGTCGTGTCCGGCGAGTTCGGTGAGCTGCGGGCTCAGGCCGCGGTCAACTGCGCCGGCCTCCACTCCGACGTCATCGCCCGATCGTCTGGCCTGTCCCCGTCGACCCGCATCATCGCGTTCCGGGGCGAGTACCACGAGCTGCGGCCGGCCAGCCGCCACCTCGTGAACCACCTCGTCTACCCCGTGCCCGATCCCCAGTTCCCCTTCCTCGGCGTTCACTTCACCCGGATGACCGACGGAGCGATCCACGCAGGGCCCAACGCCGTGCTGGCCCTGGCCCGGGAGGGCTACCGCTGGCGGGCGATCGACCCGGCGGAGCTCGCCGGGTTGGCCCGGTCACCGGCGCTACGAGCACTGGCCCGACGCCACTGGCGCACCGGATCGGGCGAGGTCGTGCGTTCGCTGAGCAAGGCGGCGATGGTCCGAGCACTGCGACGGCTCGTCCCCGAGCTGACCACCCGGGACCTGATCCGATGCGGATCCGGTGTGCGCGCGCAGGCCGTGGCCCCCGATGGGACGCTGCTCGACGACTTCGTGATCGAGCGAGATGGTCCGGTGGTGCACGTTCTGAACGCTCCCTCCCCGGCCGCCACCGCGTCGCTGGCCATCGGTCGCCACATCGCCGACCTGGTGCCCCTGCCCGCGCGCTGAGGTCGGCGCATCCGACCAGCCGACCTGGTACGAAAGAGGTGCGTGAAGATCGCCATCGTCGGAACAGGTGTCTCTGGGCTGACCTGCGCGTATCGCCTCCACCCGCACCACGACATCACCGTGTTCGAAGCGGCCGACCGGATCGGTGGCCACACCCACACCGTTCCGGTCGACGTCGCCGGCGAGACCCACCAGGTCGACACCGGCTTCATCGTCTACAACGAGGCGAACTATCCACGGTTCTCGCGCCTCCTCGACGAGCTCGCCGTGGAGACTCGGCCGAGCGAGATGAGCTTCAGCGTCCACAACGAGCGGAGCGGGCACGAGTGGTCCGGATCGACCCTCACGGGGCTCTTCGCCGACCGACGTGACCTCGTGCGGGCGGGCCACTGGCGAATGCTCGCCGACATCCTGCGGTTCAATCGGGCGGCCCACCGCCTCCTCGCCGAGGTCGGACCCGAGGATCCGGGTCCGACGCTCGACGAGTTCCTGGCCGAGGGCGGTTTCGAGGGCCCCGTCGTCGAGGACTACGTGGTTCCCCTCGGCGCGTCGATCTGGTCGGCGGATCCGTCGACCTTCGGGCGCTATCCCTCGGCATCACTTTTCCGCTTCCTCGACAACCATGGCCTGATCTCTCTGCGAGGCCGACCGCAGTGGCGCACCGTGGTGGGCGGGTCCGCCCGCTACGTCGACCGACTCGTTGCCCCGTTCGCCGACCGCATACGAACCTCCGCGCCGGTCGAGAAGCTGTCTCGGCTCGCCGACGGTGGCGTGGAGGTGCTCGCTCTCGGCTGCGAGCCCGAGCGCTTCGACCACGTCGTCCTGGCCTGCCACGCCGACGAGGCCCTCGCCATGTTGGCCTCCCCCACCCCCACCGAGTCCGAGATCCTAGGCTCGGTGCGTTTCCAGCCGAACGTCGCCACCCCCCACACCGGCACCGCGATGCTGCCGAGATCACCGCGGGCATGGTCGAGCTGGAACTACCACGTCACCGCCACCGACCGGAGGGTGCCGACGCTCACGTACTGGATGAACCGACTTCAAGGATTGGAGTCCACCGAGCAGATCTGTGTGACCCTCAACCGCCACGACGAGATCGA
>SKKL01000264.1 GCA_007121465.1 Acidimicrobiales bacterium
CGATGCCGATGTGCGGGGGGCGGAGCGCCACGGCATGCGCGCGGCGCTCGTACGAAAGGACGGAGGGTTCGGCGACCTGATCGACGCGGCTCGCTGGATCGTCGCCACCGCCTGACGGCACCCCGATCGAGTTGCGGTGCCGGCCGCCGCGGCGATTCAGAACTGGAAGTAGATGAAGGGGGCGACCCCCTCGGGTCCGAGAGCATCGATCACCACGAAGGCCAGGGCCACACCGACGGCGTAGACCCCGAGCGGGGTGGACGCGAGGGCCCGCTCGGCCCGACGGGCGAGGTCGGGTGGGGTGAACTGCACGGCCAACGCGCCGATCACCGTGAGCACCACCAGCCCCGTCACGAGCGGCCCGGTACCGCCGCCCAGCAGAATCTGGCCGATGACGTCGGTGGCCTGGGTGAACGTCTCGGCTCGGAAGAAGATCCAGGCGAAGCACACCAGGTGGAAGGTGAGCAGCCACTGGCCGACCCGCACCAGCTCGGCCGGGTGGCCGCGGGGCTCCCACCGCGCCTTGATGGCGCGCTCGGCCACCAGGTAGCTGCCGTGGAGCGCGCCCCACATCACGAAGGTCCACGCCGCTCCGTGCCACAGGCCTCCCAGGAGCATCGTGAGGAACAGGTTGCGATACACGAAGCCGGTGGTGCCCCGGTTCCCGCCGAGGGGGATGTAGAGGTAGTCGCGCAGCCAACGGGAAAGCGTCATGTGCCACCGCCTCCAGAAGTCCTGGATCGACAGTGAACGGTACGGCTGGTCGAAGTTCTGCGGGAACCGGAACCCGATGAGCAGCGCACACCCGATGGCGATGTCGGTGTAGCCGCTGAAGTCGGCGTAGATCTGGATCGCGTAGGCGTAGGTCGCGAGCAGGTTCTCGAGGGCGCTGTACTCGCTCGGGTTGGCGTACACGGGGTCGACGATGTTGGTCCCGAGGAAGCTGGCGATCACCACCTTCTTGAACAGGCCCCGGAAGATCAGCCGGAACGCCTCGGGCATCCGGACGTGTCGGGGGTCGGGGCGGTCGGCGAGCTGGGGGCCGAACTCCGAGGCCCGCACGATCGGGCCCGCCACCAGCTGAGGGAAGAACGACAAGAACACGCCGAAGTCGAGCAGGGGCATGGTGCGGATCTCGCCCCGGCCGATGTCGATCACATAGCTCATCGCCTGGAACGTGAAGAACGAGATCCCCACCGGCAGGATCACGTCGAGCAGCGGGGGGCTCATCCCGATGCCGAACCGGTCGCCGAGGGCGAGGAGCGACTCGGCGAAGAACCCGTAGTACTTGAAGAACCCGAGGATCCCGAGGTTGACCGCCACGGCGGTGCCGACGAGGGATCGGCTGGCGGAGGTCTTGGTGCCGTCCGGAGCGAGGGCCCCCCGGACCGCCTCGCCGAAGAGCCAGTTGGCGATGATGGAGAACAGGATCAGACCGACGAAGCGGACGTCCCAGTAGCCGTAGAAGTAGAGGCTGGCTCCGAGCATGAACCAGCGCCACGCCCGTTCGTGAGGGCGCAGCACCCAGTTGGCGGCGAACACCACCACGAAGAACACCGCGAAGGCAACGGTGGGGAACAGCACTCAGTGGCCCCCTCGACCGAGGGCGCATGGGGGAGCGGGTCGGGTCACCGACCGGTGAACCGTGGTTCTCGCCCCTCCGCGAAGCTGGTGATGCCCTCGGTGAAGTCCTTGCTCTGGAACAACAGCATGGTCTGGAGCAGCACGTGGTGGCTGTGGCTCGTGAAGTCCTCGGTGAGCCCGTGGCGGAACAGCCGCTTCATCGCCTGAACGGCAAGAGGGGCATTGGCCACGATCTCCGCAGCCCACTCCTGGGCCGTGGACAGCACCTCGTCCTTCGGCACTGCGCGGTTGGCGAGACCCATGTCGGCTGCCTCGGCACCGGTGAGGTTCCGTCCGAGGAACCCGATCTCGGCGGCCTTGGCCCATCCGAGCAGGCGCGGCAAGTACCACGTTCCGCCGCTCTCGGGCACCACGCCCCGCTTGGCGAACCCGGTGATGATCTTGGCGTCGTCGGCGACGAGACGGATGTCGCAGCCGAGCGCCAGGTCGAGCCCGTAGCCCGCTGCCGCGCCGTTGATGGCGCCGATCACCGGGGTGTCCATCTCGAACAGCTCGATGGTGGGGAGGTCCCGGGTGGTCTGGTGGCGCAGTCCACCGCCGCCCCCACCGGCCGATCCGGCACCGATGCCGGTGCCGGCCATGGCGTCTTTGATGTCGAGTCCGGCGCAGAAGGCCCGGCCGGCGCCGGTGATGATCACGACGCGCACGTCCTCGTCGAGGTCGGCTTGGGAGAGGCGCGTGGCCAGCTGGCGCAGCATCGGAACCGAGATGGCGTTCATCCGGTCGGGCCGGTTGAGGGTGATCGTGGCGACGTGGTCGGCGACCTCGTAGAGAACGGGGTCGGCGGCATCATGCTCGGACACAGCGGTGTCGGGCTCGGACACAGAGGTACCTCCGATGGGCTCGGTGTGCGGGGCTCCGTCGGCACTCTACGGCACCGGTGCCGTGGCCACCGGGCTCCCCGGGACCCGCATCGCGGGTCGACGCTGGGCGAAAAACCCGACCTACACCGTTAGAATTGCGGGTATGGCTTCAGAGACGTCCACCGCGCCCGACGAGACCACCGACGCCACCGGCGAGGTGGTCGTCCACGTCACCGACGCGGCCCGCGAGAAGGTTCTCGAGATCCGCAGCGCCGAGGAGAACCCCGACACCCTCGGGTTGCGCATCGAGGTGGTCGGCGCCAGCGGCGTCGAGTACGCCTATGACCTGGCCTTCGAGCCGGTTGCCGATGCCGCCGACGGCGACTCGGTCGTCGTCGACGAGGGTCTCTCGGTCATCGTTCCCGCCGACAGCGTCGCCAAGCTCCAGGGCGCCACCCTCGACCTGCCCACCTCGTCGGGCCAAGGCGGACTGGTGATCCGCAACCCCAACCGTCCCGATCCTCTCGCCGGGGTCGAGCTCGACCTCCACGGCGACATCGCCGAGCAGGTCACCCAGCTGCTCGAGCAGGCGGTCAACCCGATGCTCGCCGCCCACGGTGGCTTCGCCAGCCTCAACGGGGTCGACGGCACCAAGGTCTACCTGTCGATGGGTGGCGGCTGCCAGGGGTGTGCGGTGAGCGCCATGACCCTCCGTGAGGGCATCGAGTCCCAGATCCGGGCCGCCATTCCCGAGGTCACCGAGATCATCGACGTCACCGACCACGACGCTGGCGAGAACCCCTACTACAGCTGACGAACCCGTCGGGTGGCGAGACCCCCGGCGGCGACGAGCATCAGCGTCAGCACCGCCAGCGCGGTGGTGTCGCTGCCGTGGCCGAGCCACGGCTCCCGCACCGCCCGCACCGCGTAGGTGAGGGGGAGGAGTTCGGCCACCCGTTGCAGACCGTCGGAGAGCAGGTCCTCGGGCGGACCGGCGCCCGACAACAGCCACATGGGCAGGAAGGCCAGCATGCCGATGGCCTGGGCCGCCCGGGCCGTGCGGGCGAGATGCCCGAGGAGGAACCCGACGGCGAGGAAGCTCAGCGAGGCGATCGCAAAGCCGAGGACGGCGTCCGCCCGGTCGACGGGCAACGAGGCGTCGTAGGCGGTCAGTCCGGCGGCGACGAGCACGCCGGCTCCGGTGGCGACCAGGAGGAGCGACACCAGCACCTGGGCACTGAGGAGGGTCACCGCCGGGACCGACGAGGCCCTCAGTCGGCGCATGACCCCTCGCTCCCGGTAGGTGGCGACGTGCACCGGGAGAGCGATGAGGCTCACCGCGGCGATCACCACCGCCATGTAGCTCGCCAGGTAGTAGTCGTCGGGACGGGCGAACCCGAAGGCCGAGGACGGTCGGTCGCCGAAGACACCGAACAGCACGACGAGCACCACCAGCGGGAACGCGAAGGTGAACACCACCGACACCGGTTCACGCACGAACAGCTTGAGCTCGACCCAGGTGAGCCGAACCCACAGCCTCATCGGTCCTCCGGTGAGTAGGCCGGCCGATCGATGAGGTCCAGGTACACGTCTTCGAGCGAGGCGCGGCGCACGGCCATGTCCTCGGGGACGATGCCCCGCTCGACGAGGGCGGCCGCGACCAGGGGGACCACCGGCCCGGGCCCGATCACCACGACGGTTCCGTCCGTCTGGTGAACGGTGTCGACGAAGCGGGTGCTGGCGAGCCAGGCGACGTCCTCGTGGCAGGTGAAGGTCACCGTCACCTCCGAGTGGGCTGATTCCACGAGCTGGCGCGGGGTGCCCAGCGCCCGGACCCGGCCGTGGTCGATCACCGCGACCCGGTCGCACAAGGCCTCGACCTCGTCCATGTAGTGGGTGACGAGGACCACGGTCACGCCGCGGTCGCGGATCTCCCGGATCAGGTCCCACGCCATTCGGCGAGCACCGGGGTCGAGGCCCTGGGTGAGCTCGTCGAGGAACACGACCTCGGGATCGTTGACGAGGGCGAGGGCGACGAACAGCCGCTGGCGTTGCCCTCCGGAGAGCGACGCGAACGAGCGGTCGGCCACGCCGTCGAGGTCCCAGGTGGCGAGCAGATCCCGCCAGGCCGGCCCCCGTCGGCTGATCGAGGAGAACAGGTCGAGCGCCTCCCAGACCTTGAGCCGGTCGGGAAGCGCCGAGTCCTGGAGCTGGGAGCCGATGCGCCGCCGGACCTCGTGCTGGTGGGTGGTGGGGTCGAGGCGGAGGACGCGCAACCGCCCGGCGTCGGGGCGACGTAGGCCCTGGAGGCACTCGACGGTGGTGGTCTTGCCCGCTCCGTTCGGGCCGAGGATCCCGAAGATCTCACCCGCCTCGACGCGGAACGACACGTCGTCGACTGCGAGCACGTTTCCGTAGCGCTTGTGGAGGCCGTCGACCTCGATGACCGTCACGCCGACCGCCGACGACGGTCAGCGACGCAGGCGGCGGCGTACCTCGGCGGCGATTCCCTGGGCGTCGAGGCCCAGGTCGGCGAGGATGGCGTCGGGCTTGGCGTGGGGGATGAACCGAGTGGGGACGCCGAGCACCGCGACCGGCGGGGCGGGTTGGTCGGCGGCGTCGGACACCTGGGCCACCGCGTCGGCGACGAGGGTGCCGGCCCCACCGTCGCGGTAGCCGTCCTCGATCGTGACGACGAGCGGATGAGCCGCGGCGTCGGCGACGAGCTGCGAGTCGAGCGGGGTGACCGCCCGGGGGTCCCACACCGTGGCCTCGATGCCGTCGGCGGCGAGGAGATCGGCCGCCTCGAGCGCGAACTGCAGCATCTTGCCGACCCCGACGAGGCACACGTCGGCACCCCGGCGCCACTGCCGGGCCCGGAACCCCACCCCCAGCTCGTCGGCGGTGATGTTGCGGGCGGCGGTCTTCGGCCAACGGATCGCCACCGGCCCGTCCGCGAGGGCGACGGCGTCGTGGAGCATCGCCTGGAGCTCCTGGTAAGAAGACGGCGCGAGCACGGTCATGCCGGGGACCTTGGTGAGCAGCACCATGTCGAGCACCCCGTGGTGGGAGGGGCCGTCGTCGCCGGTGATGCCGGCTCGATCGAGACAGAAGATGACCTTCTGGCCGTGGAGGGCGACATCGAGGTTGACCTGGTCGAACGCCCGGGTGAGGAAGGTGGAGTACACCGCGAAGACGGGGACGAGCCCACCCATGGCCATGCCGGCGGCCGAGGTGACCGCGTGCTGTTCGGCGATGCCGACGTCGATCATCCGTCCGGGGAAACGCTCGTCGAAGGGCAGGAGGCCGGTCGAGTCGGGCATGGCGGCGGTGAGCGCGACCAGGCGGGGGTGTTCCTCGCCCGCCTTGATGATCGCCTCGCCGAACGCCGCGGTGTAGCTGCCGGGCTTCACCCCGCCGATGTCGTGGAGGTTCTTGATGTGGTCGTTCTCGGCCGGCGCGTAGCCGCGACCCTTCTGGGTGATGACGTGGACGATCTGGGGCCCCTCGAGCTCGGCGGCGTAGCGGAACGCCCGCTCGAGCTCGCGCACGTCGTGGCCGTCGAAGGGGCCGTAGTAGCGGAGGCCGAGCTGTTCGAAGAAGGTGATGGGTTCGGTCCAGAACTCGCGGGCCGCGGTGCGGGTGGCGTTGAACCCGCGGTTGAGCAGCCGGCCGATGAGGGGGATGCGGCGCAGCACCCGCTCCAAGCGGGTGGTCTCGCGGACATAGAGCGGGTTGGCCCGCAGGCGGTTGAGGGACTCGCCGAGGCGGGAGACCGTCGGCGCGTAGGAACGGCCGTTGTCGTTGAGGATGATGATGGCGTCGCGACCGCTGTGGCCGAGGTTGTTGAGGCCCTCATAGGCCATGCCACCGGTCATCGAGCCGTCGCCGATCACCGCGACCACCCGCCGTCCGTCACCCTGGTCGGACTGCTGGGCGGTGGCGAGGCCATGGGCGTAGGAGATGACCGTGGAGGCGTGACTGTTCTCGATCCAGTCGTGCTCGGACTCCTCACGGCTGGGGTAGCCCGAGAGGCCGCCGGCCTGGCGCAACGTGGTGAAGCCGTCGCGTCGGCCGGTGAGCAGCTTGTGCACGTAGGCCTGGTGCCCGGTGTCCCACAAGATGATGTCCTCGGGCGACCGGAAGACCCGGTGCAGGGCGAGGGTGAGCTCGACCGCTCCGAGGTTGGAGCCGAGGTGCCCGCTGCCGGTCGTGTTCACGGCGTCGACGACGAAGTCCCGGATCTCGGCGGCGAGCTGCTCGAGCTCGGCGTGGTCGAGTGACCGGAGATCCTCGGGAGAGCCGATACGGGGAAGTAGCTCGGCCGGCTCGTCGGGTTCGGGGTCGGGGCGATCAGCCACGTCGAAACCGTACCGCCGCACCGGAGCTCACACCATGTCGAGCGACGGCAACCGACTGACGTGGGGACGTCACCGAGCGTTCACGTTCGGTGGTCATCGGGGTGGGCCGCGTTGGTGGTGACGAGCTCGGAGCGGATCCGTCGCTCGTTCCAGAGCGCCAGGTGGCGCCCCAGGTACCACCCCACGGCGAGGACCAGGGCCCCTCCCACCGCGTCGAGCCAGAAGTGGTTGGCGGTGACGACGATGGCGAACATCGTGGCCGCGGGGTAGAGCGCGGCGAGGAACCGGGCGAGCCGGTGCCGGGCCAAGGACCAGATGGCGAGAGCACACCACGCGGACCAGGCGAAGTGTAGGCTCGGCATCGCCGCGTACTGGTTCGACACCCGTGCCATGGCGCCCTCGTTGAACGACCACAGTCCGCCGTACTCGGCCAGGGTGTCGACGAACGGGTAGTCGTCGGCGACGAACTCGGGATTGTCCTGGCCGGCGCCGAACTCGCAGTCGTCACACAGCAGCCGCGGCGGCATCAGCGGGAAGAGGCTGAACCCGACGAGCGCGAGTGCGGTGGTGAACGCCAGGGTGTTGCGCCAGATGGCGTAGTAGCGGCGTCGGCGAGCGAACAGCCACACGAGCACGCCGATGGTGACGACGAAGTGGAACGTGCCGTAGAAGACGTTCCAGAACTGGATGAACAGGGTGTTGGCGATGAACCAGCCCTGGATGGTCGCCTCGTGATAGAGACCGAGGAACTCCTCGACGCGGATGATGCGACGAGCGTTGGTGTAGGCCTGCATGCTGTCGACCGATGCCGAACCGAACTGGTTCCGCGTCCAGGTGTAGAGCACGTAGAAGCTGGCGATGTAGAGGACCTCGCGCCACCAGCGGAGGCGGCTGGCGTGGACCTCTTGGGCGGCGACGTCGAGCGTCGGGTTGCTCGCCACCGATTCGGCGGCTCGTTGCGTCGCGTCGTCGCCCGGCCCGGGCAGGATGATCGGGTCGGGGGGCAGGGTGGCCGCGGACGGCTCGGGAACGTTGCCCTCGGCGCCGTCGTCGGTGGTGCTCATGCCACTGCTTCTGACGGGGTGCGGCCGGGCCGGCCACGACGGCCGCCGGGCCGGCGGGGATCGAAGGCGAAGGCGTGCGCGCCGGGGAGGCTGGTGACCAGGTTGAGCAGGTAGAGGCACAACCCGAGGGCGATGGCTTGTTCGGTCGAGACGCCGAGCGGCCCGAGGAAGATGACGAAAGCGGCCTCGCGCAGCCCGAGCCCGGAGATGCCGATGGGGAGAACCTGGATCACCAACACGGCGGGGAGGAACGCCAACAGAGCGGTCGGGCCGACCGGGTCGATGTCGAGGGCCTGGGTGGCCATGAGGGCCGCTCCGACCATCACGAGCTGGTAGAGGACACCGGCTGCGATGACCCAGGCCGCCGCCGAGGGGTGGCGGCGGAACTTGTCGAGTCCGAGGTGGACCGCTCCGGCGAACCGGGTCCAGCCCTCCTTGGCGGCGAACCGGCCGCCGAGGCGTTCGTTGGCGACGGCGACGAGCACGAGCGCCAGGCCGCACAGGGTGGCGGCGGCGACGGCCACGGCCAGGGCGGTCGCCCGGCCGAGCTCGCGCAGCCCGGGGTTGAGGAGCAGCCCGACGAAGGTGATGAGCGGAAGGACCAACCAGCCGCTGAGTCGCTCGAGTACCACGGACGCGAAGGTGTTGGGGCTGTGTCCGCTCTCGCGGGACAGCCGGGTGACCCGGACGACGTCGCCGCCGATGGTGGTGGGCAGCACGTTGGAGATGAACTGTCCGGCGAGGTAGTGCGAGAACAGGTGGCGCCAGCGGGTGTGGATCCCCATCGCGGTGAGGACCTGGTGCCAGCGCATGGTGGACAGTCCGATTCCCACGAAGGTGAGGACTGCCGCCCCCATGAGCCACAGGATCGTGCTCAGGGTCCAGCTGGGCACGAGTCGGGACGGGTCGACGTCGTCGACCTGGGTGAAGAGGAAAGCCAAAAAGGCGAGGCTGACCGCCACGCGCGCGAACAGAACGACTCGGCGCTTGCGCTCTGTGCTCTGCGTCTTCATGCCGCTCCCGGACTGGGCACACACGTCCGCCCGCTTACCGTGATGAGTCTACGACGCCCGATGCCGGTCCGGTCCGCGAACCTTGTGGGCCCGATCGGTACCGGCCATCATGGGCTGTTTCGCATCGGCGGATGCCGTGCCTTCTCGTCGGCCCCGTGGCCGTCCTCATGATGATCGAACGCGTCGAGACGGCGCGCGAGGGCCGCTCAGCGGTCGGAGGTGGCAGTGGCGATGTGTCGGCGAACGATGTGTCCACGAACGATGGGTCGGCGAGCGATGGTGGCGGGATTCGTCCTGTCGCTGGGGATGGTGACCACGGCCTGTGCGGAGCCGGGCCACGATGGCGCGGCTGACCCCTGGCCGGTGTGGGATCCGGGTGGCGAGCAGGCAGGTGGCGGACTGGTGGGCGAGGCGAACGGCGAGGGGGCGCCCGATCACGTCGACCTGTCGGGCCTCGCTGGCCCGGCCGCGGAGACCGGGCGGTTCCAGATGACGGTCGCCTACGGGGTCGAGGGCGCCTTCCACACCGAGATCGATGTGTGGGGTGCCTTCGACCATGGCGCGGGGTCGGCGGAGTTCGGGATGCACCTCGATCCGCTCGTCGGACAACTCGCCGAGTGGGGCATGGCCGACGTTCCCCACGACGTGCCGTCGGACTTCGTCGTGCGGATCGTCGACGGCGAGGTCTACCTCAGCGGCGAGGTCGGAGAGGGAGCGACGTGGGTCGCCGTGCCCGTCGATTCCGCCGAGGCGCCGGTCGATCTCGGGGTGGTCCAGCCCGACGAGCTGCTCATGCTGGTGGCGGCCGCGGCTCACGAGGTCGATGCCGCCGACGGTCCGGTTCTCGACGGCACCCCGACCCGCCACTACACCGGGTGGCTGGGCGTGGAGGCGTTCGATGCCGTCTCGACCCAGGGCTCGAACGGGACCGTGGGGGGGCTGATGGTGGGTGTCCCACCGGGGCTGTTCGACCGGCTCATGCGGTTCGACGCGTGGGTCGGCGACGACGGTGTGGCTCGCCGCCTGCTCATCGAGCTCGACCACGAGGGGATGCTGGACATGGCCGAGGTGGTCGACGGCTACCGTGATGCCTCGGCTCCGCGGGTGACGATCCGCTACGAGGTCGAGTGGTTCGACGTGGATCAGGCGGTCGACATCTCCGCTCCGGACCCAGGGGAGCTGGCCGGCGATCACGACCCACCTCCCGGTCGGTGATCCGGGGCGTCGGTCGCCCGCTCCGGGTGTTGGTTGCATTTCTAAACCGACTCGTCCTAGTGTGCCCGCCATGGGACCGAACGAGGAGCGCTGTTCGATCGCGGCCACGCTCGACGTGGTGGGAGATCGCTGGACGTTGCTGATCCTGCGCGACCTGTTTCGGGGTGTGCGCCGGTTCAGCGAACTCCAGTCCGACCTCGGGATCGCCCGCAACCTGCTCACCGACCGGCTCAACCGCCTTCTCGACCACGGCGTGGTCGAGAAGGTGCCCTACCAGCAACGGCCGCTGCGCTGTGAGTACCGCCTCACCCGCAAGGGGGCCGACCTGTCCGCCTCGCTGATCTCGCTGATGGCCTGGGGCGACCGGTGGTACGCCGACGCCGGCGCACCCGTCGAGCTGATCCACGACCGGTGCGGCAACCCGATCGAACGCCAACCACGGTGCCCCCATTGCGACGAAGCAGTGGGGCCCGGCCACATCCGCAGCAGGCCCGGCCCGGGCTCGCTCGCCCCGACAGGAGACGTGTGACCACCGATCTCACCACCCTGGCCACCACCGACCTCACGGCGGAGGCCCGACGAGTTCGTGACGACCGGTTCGGCAACCGGATCACCTACTCGCCGAAGGTTTTCATCCCCCTCACCATGCTGTGCCGGGACCAGTGCGGGTACTGCACGTTCGCCCAGCCGCCGGCCCGGCTCGACTCGCCGTACCTGTCGCGCGAACGGGTGCTGGCCATCGCACGGGCCGGGGCCTCGGTCGGCTGTCACGAAGCGCTGTTCACCCTCGGGGAGCGACCCGAGCTGCGCTTTCCCGTCGCCGCCGAGTGGCTCGAGGCTCACGGCTACGAAACCACCGTCGACTACCTGGTCGACATGTGCAGCGCGGTTCTCGAGGCGACCGGCCTCCTGCCCCACGCCAATGCCGGTGCGCTCTACGCCGAGGAGCTGGCGGCCCTTCGTCGGGTGAGCCCCTCCCAGGGGATGATGGTCGAGACGCTCCGCGAGGATCTGGAGGCCCACCGGGGTTCGCCCGACAAGGTTCCCCAGCGCCGTCTCGACACCCTCGACGCGGCGGGCGAGCTGGCGATCCCGTTCACCACCGGCATCCTCGTCGGCATCGGCGAGGACGAATCCGACCGCGTCGCCGCCCTCGAGGCCATCGCCGAGTCGCACCGTCGGCACGGCCACGTGCAGGAGGTGATCGTCCAGAACTTCCTGCCCAAGGCCGGCACCGCCATGTGGCGCCACGAGCCGTGCCCCGAGGAGCAGCACCTCCGGGCCGTGGCCCTGGCCCGACTGATCCTGCCGCCCGAGGTGCACGTCCAGGCGCCGCCCAACCTCGCGACCGACCTGGGCCGGCTCCTCGACGCGGGGATCGACGACTGGGGCGGCGTCTCGCCGATCACCGCCGACCACGTCAACCCCGAGCGCCCCTGGCCCGAGCTCGACCGACTCCGCGAGGCCACCGAGGACGTCGGCCACGTACTGGCGCCTCGCCTGGCCATCCATCCCGAGTGGGCCGCCGATCCCGATCGTTGGCTCGACCCCGAGCTGCGCTTCGCCGTGCTCGATCGCAGCGACGCCGAGTGGTTGGGCCGGGACGATCCCGGCTCACACCTCCCCGAGCGCATCCGCGACCGGCTCCACGTGGGGTCGGGTGCCGACGTCGAGGTCGAGAACCGCAGCACCGCCTGGTACTCGGGCGCGCCGATTGCGGCCCCGGTCCTCATTCCCGCGGAACCGATGCTCACCGGGCCCGTGGCCGAGGTGCTCGACGGGGTGCGCGACGGCCAGACCCCCGGTTTCGACGAGCTGCTCACCCTCTTCCACGCCCGAGGCGGCGAGGTGGCGGCGGTGGCCCAGCTGGCCGACGAACTGCGGGCCGACACGGTGGGTGAGAGCATCTCCTATGTCCACAACCGCAACATCAACTACACGAACGTGTGCACCTTCAAGTGCCGGTTCTGTGGGTTCTCGAAGGGCCCGCTGTCGCTGAACCTGCGGGGCACTCCCTACCTGCTCACCCTCGACGACATCGCCGAGCGGGTGCGCGAGGCGGCCGAGCTCGGGGCCACCGAGGTGTGCCTCCAGGGTGGGATCCATCCCGACTTCGATGGCAACTACTACATCGACGTCACCCAGGCGGTCGCCGAAGCTGCCCCGGGGATCCACATCCACGGGTTCACCGCGCTCGAGGTCACCGAGGGGGCCAAACGCCTCGACGAGCCGCTCGCCGACTACCTCCGGCGGCTCATGGACGCGGGGCTCAAGACCCTGCCAGGCACCGCCGCGGAGATCCTCGACGATCCGATCCGCGACATCCTCTGCCCCGACAAGATCAACACCGAGGAGTGGCTGTTCGCCCACCGCACCGCCCACGAGGTCGGCCTGCGGTCCAACGTCACCATGATGTTCGGGGCGGTCGAGTCGCCCGAGAGCTGGGTTCGCCACCTGCTGGTCACCCGTGAGCTGCAGGCCGAGACGGGCGGGTTCACCGAGTTCGTCGGGTTGCCCTTCGTGCACATGGCCTCGCCCATCTACCTCCAGCGCAAGGCCCGCCGTGGTCCGACCTTCCGCGAGACGTTGCTGGTGCACGCCGTGGCCCGCATCGCCTACCGGGGCTTCATCGACAACATCCAGGCGAGCTGGGTGAAGATCGGGGTCGAGGGCGTCCGCCAGCTGCTCCAGGCCGGCTGCAACGACATCGGTGGCACGTTGATGGACGAGAACATCTCCCGGGCGGCGGGCGCCGAGCACGGTCAGGGTCTCGAAGCCGACGACTTCGCCGCCATCGTCGAGCCCCTCGGCCGTCCCCTCCGCCTGCGCACCACCCTCTACGGCGAGGCGCCGGTCGTTCCGCTCATCACCGCCTGACCGACGGCGCTGCCCGACCGGCGGCACGAAACAATTGCTAGCCCGAGTGGCAAAAGATGGTTAGCGTGCCGCCATGGCCCTCACGATCACGCTCCTCGGAACGGGCAGCCCGATTCCCGACCCCCACCGGGCCGGTCCCGCCACGTACGTGGCGGATTCCGATTCGGCTGTCCTCGTCGACTGCGGTCGAGGAGTGCTCATGCGCCTCGCCGCCCTGGGGAAGATGCCGTCCGGACTCGACGCGGTGTTGCTCACCCACCTCCACAGCGACCACATCACCGATCTCGGCGACGTGATCACCACCCACTGGGTCATGAACGTCGAGCGCCGGGCCCTTCGCATCGTCGGTCCGCCGGGCACGGCCCGCGTCGTCGACAACACGTTGGATTCGCTGGCCGCCGACGTCCGCTACCGGCTCGACCACCACGACGACCTTGCCGAGGGGCCCTGGGTCGAGGTCACCGAGGTCCGGGGTGGCGACCGCATCGATCTCGGCACGTTCCAGATCCGTGTCGGCGACACTGACCACCGTCCGGTGGAGCCAACCGTCGCCTATCGCGTCGAATCGGGCGGGCGCTCGGCGGTCCTTGGTGGCGATGGCGTTCCGTGCGACTCTCTCACCGAGATCTGCCGTGAGGCCGACGCCTACGTCCAGACCGTCATCCGCGACGATCTGGTCCGCCTGGTCCCGAGCGAGCGATTCCAGGACATCCTCGACTACCACTCGACGGTGGCCGACGCGGCCCGCACGGCCACCGCCGCCGGTGTCGGCACCCTGGTGCTCACCCACTACGTGCCGCCGTTGCAGCCGGGGGACGAGGACCAGTGGCGAGCGATCGCCGCCGAGCACTTCGCCGGACCAATCGTGCTCGGAGACGACCTCACCGCGGTCGAGCTCTGACCTCGGCACGACCTCAGCACCGATCCAGCCGAGGACTCTGCTCAGTCGAGGAGCCCGTGTTCGACGAGGGCGTCCCGGGCCTCCTCCACGCCTCGCACGTGGTGGGCCGTGAAGCCGGCCTTGGTCGCGGCGTCGACGTTCAGGCGGTTGTCGTCGAGAAAGGTGATCCGACCCGGCTCCAGCCCGACCACATCGGCCACGTGGTGGAAGACCTCGGGATCGGGCTTGATGAGGCCCATCTCGTGGGACAAGAAGACGTGGTCGAACCAGGCGGCCATGCCCCAAGCCACCTGCTCGGACCAGTGCAGCGCGTTCGAGTTCGACAGACAGCCCACCGAAGTGAGGGCGTGGACCTCGCCGACGAGCTCGGCAGCGCCCGGGTACAGGCCGTCGGGCCATCGACTGAACGAGTCGATGAATGTCGCGGGACTAGTGTCGAGTCCCCAGTCGGCGACGATCCCGTGAGCGAACTCCTCGACCGAGCACCGACCTCGCTCGAAGCGTCGGACCCACTCGCAGCCGAGCCAGCGAGTCCAGACCTCCTCCTCTGAGTCGATACCGGTCTGGCGAGCCATCTCGGCGACCCTGCTGACTTGCATCAACACCCCGCCGAGGTCGAACAGCACAAGGCCGATCTCGTCGTCTGCCATGTGGCGACCGTTAGGTGACCTAGAGCTGGAGGTCGCGACGTCGGAACGACCAGAACCCGAACGCCCCCAACGCGACGCCGACGGCGCTGAGCGCGGCGAGTGGCAGGACCGCCACCCCCTCGGCCGGGAACGACGGCACGTGGGTGAACGGGGAGAGGTTCATCACCGTCGGGGGTAGGTCGAGGATCTCCCCGAGCTGCCCCAGGACGAAAGCGAGGGCGAGGACGCCCCAGGCGAGCCCCGACGACCACCGCGGGAGCAGCCCGATGACGGCGACGACCGCACCTCCGAGCGCCACGAGCGCAGGAACCTGCACGACGGTGGCCCCGCCGAAACTGCGGAAGCCCTCGCCGAGATCCTCGGTCATCACGCCGAAGACCAACGCCGACACCACTCCCACCACGGCGAGGATGAGGAGGGTCGCCAGCGCGGCGACCGTCACCGTCGCGCTGATCCAGCGATAGCGACTCACCGCACCCGACAGCACTGCTTCGATCCGACCGGTCGACTCTTCGGTCCGAGTTCGCAACAGTGACTGCACCATCGCCGCCCCGATGATCACGGCGGTGAAGCCCATGACGAACGCGATGTAGGCATCGACCATCTCACCCTCGCCGACCATCGCCCGGAAGATCTCGTCGAACTCGTCGCTGAGCCCGATCAACTCGTCGGCGCCATCGCCGAGCGAGGCCCACGCAACGGCGAGGATGACGATGCCGACGCCCCAGGCGATGACCGTCGGCCACTGGAGGCGCCACAGCAGGCGCTCCGGTGTGGCGAGCCGGCCCTCCGCGGTGGGTGGTCCGGGCCGGGGCGGGAGGACGCCCGCCCCCAGGTCGCGCCGGTCGCCGATCA
>SKKL01000046.1 GCA_007121465.1 Acidimicrobiales bacterium
CGTGCCTCCTCGCCGGCCCGGGCGGCCTGATCGGCGATGTCGTCGGGGACCGACCCGGCCCACTCGACCAGGCGCTGCTCGACGCACCGCACCACCCACCCGGCGAGGCACTCGTCGATCCCCGTCGCCAGCGCCTCGGCGTGGAGCGCGAGCTGCCCCTCGGGGTCCTCGTCGGACGGCGGGGGTGGAGAGCTCACCGGCCGAGGGCGGCGTTGAGGTTGCCCGACCGCAACCCTTCGAGGTCGACGGTCACGTACCGGTAGCCCACCTGTCGAACGGCATCGACGATCGCCGCCCGCTCGGCGAGGAGGGCGGGCAGATCGTCGAGTGGAACCTCGATGCGAGCCGCGTCGTCGTAGTGGCGAACCCTCAGCTCGTGGAATCCCAGGGTGCGCAGCGCTGCTTCCGCCCGCTCGACCCGGCTGAGGACCGACACGCTGACACTCGTCCCGTACGGGATGCGTGAGGCCAGACACGCGGCGGCCGGCTTGTCCCAGGTGCGCAGACCGAGGTGGCGCGAGGCCCGACGGACGAGGTCCTTGGTGAAGCCCGCGTCGACGAGGGGGAACACCGCTCCGGCCTCGGCGGCCGCCTGTTGGCCGGGACGGTGGTCGCCCAGGTCGTCGAGGTTCACGCCGAGAGCGACGGTGGCTCCCACCTCGGCGGCGTGGGGTGCAACGGCCCGCATCAGCGCCTCCTTGCACCAGAAGCAGCGGTCGCCATCGTTGCGCCGATAGGCGATCTGTTCCATCTCGTCGGTCTCGACCTCGAGGTGGGGGAGGCCCCAGTCGGCGGCGAGATCGACGCACTCCGCACGCTCGGCGACTGGCAGCGACGGCGAGACCGCGGTGACAGCCAGCACCCGGTCGGGACCGAGGCTGTCGAGTGCAGCGCGGGCGAGGAAGGCCGAGTCGGCTCCGCCGCTGAAGGCCACGTGCAGGTGGTCGTACCGCGCGACCTCGTCGCCGAGCCGAGCGAGGGCGTCGGCCAGCTCACCGTCGTCGATCACCCCGGGGGCGTTCGAGTCAGGGCGCATCGCCGAGCTCGATCCGCAGTCGCTTGTTGCCCTTGCCCTTCGACTCGCTCTTGGTGACCCGCACGCCACCCACCTCGGCGGTGCTGGCCACGTGGGTGCCGCCGTCGGCCTGCTTGTCGAGCCCGACGATGTCGACGACCCGGATCTCGGTGACCGATTCGGGGATGAGGCTCACCTCGGTGCGGATCAGGTCGTCGTCGAGCACTGCCTCGGACCGGGGCAGGAAGGTCACCTCGATGGGTCGGTCGGCGACGATCTCGTCGTTGACGAGGCGCTCGACGGTGGCCTTGAAGTCGTCGGGCAGGGGGTCGAAGCGAAAGTCCATCCGTGCCTTCAGTGGTTCCATGTTGGCGCCGGTCACCGGCACGCCCCAGTGGTTCCAGATCACCCCGCAGAGGAGGTGCAGGGCGGTGTGGGTGCGCATGAGTCGGTGGCGGCGCTCCCAGTCGATCTCCCCGTGGAGGGTGTCACCCACGTCGGGGAGCCCGGTGCCGTCGCCGAGTGTGTGCCAGACCACTCCGTCGACCTTGGCAACCTCGACGACACCGTGGACACCGAGCATCCCGGTGTCGTGGGGCTGGCCGCCACTCGTGTAGTAGAACGCGGTGCGGTCGAGGGCGACGCGGTTGCCGTCGGGATCGACGTCGGTGACGGTGGCGTCGAATTCCCGCAGGTAGGCGTCGCGGAGGAACAACAGATCGGTCATCGCCGCCCATTCTGTCGCCTCGGAACCGGGGTCACCTACCGGCGCCGCTCTGCGAGGCCGCGATCGGCCTACTCGGCGTTGGTGGCCGGCCGGTCGGCCATGAGACGACCACCTGAGCTGGTCGGACTGAAGCCCCAACCGGTCGGACCCATGAGCTGCGGCGAGAGGGAGTCGACAACCAGATCGAGGTTGGCCTTGCCCGCGCCGCCGCTACCTACGCGCAGCTCGTCGCCACCCGCCTTGTGGAGAGCGAAGCCCTCGACCTCGCTCTCACCGGTGGTGGCGTTGGACAAGAGGGTGTGGAGCATCACCTGCTCCTTCTCGGAAAGGGTGCTCCCCCCACTCGTCCAACTTGGCCGCGAAGGCATGGACCTCGGCTTCGGTGATGGTCGCCTCGTTCGACATGGCTGTCTCCTCGTCGTGGTCGTTCTCGGTTCTCGTCGAACCGTGGTCACCACCCTCGACGGCCCACCCGTCGACGCATTACACCGCGGCGGAGGCCCACCGATCGACCCCAGCGGGCGATGCACGGAGGGACCTTCGCCCCAGACGCTGCAACGAAGGACCCTGTCCCCAGGAGCACAGGGTTGAGACGATGCCCTGGCACGGCGCGGCGCCGTGTGCTCCCCAGCGATCGGGGGTCTCCATGTCGAGGTACCTTGCCTTCACCAGTGCCGCTGCCGCCTTCATCGCCGTGTTGGCGATCGGGGTGTGGGCGTTCGGCGGCGGTGACCGGATCGATCCGGTCACCCACGGCTTCTGCTCCCTGGACACCGACCTTCGCTCCGAGGCGATGACCGACCCGGAAGGCTTCGACGCGCTGATGACCACCTCTGCCGGCCGGGAGCGCCTACAGGCGATGCTCGATCAGGCGCCGGAAGCGATCGCCGACGACGTGCGCACCCTGGTCGAGGGGGTCCGCGGACACGGCCACCGGGCCTTCGCCGACCCGTCGGTGTACACCGCTGCCGACCGGGTCGATGCGTGGGAAGGCCAGTTCTGCACCGTGTCCGTGACGACCACGACCAGTCCGTTCCCCTTTGGCAACGTGCCCGGAGTGCCGTTCGAGTGCCCGCCTGGGTTCGTGAGGGTCGAGGGCATGGACGGCCTCTATCACGAGCTGCTCGAGCATCTGCGGATGACCGGAGACTGGGTCGATACCCACGAGGCTGAGGCGTTCCTCCTGGAGCAGATCCCGACGATCGAAGGCTTCGAGGGTATGGGCGGGGTCATCTGCCTGCCTGCCGAAGGCACCGACGTGGACGTCGATGGGATCGTCGACCACCTGGATCAGTACTTCCCGGAGGGGATCCCGGACCGGTCAGGAGGGTGAGGGCACGACGTGGGACGATGGGGCCATGATCGCAGCGTTCTCCCTCAGCCCGCTCGGTGGCGACGACTCGGTGAGTGGCTCGGTCGCCGATGCCGTGCGCCTGGTCCGCGACAGCGGCCTGCCCAACGAGACCAACGCCATGTTCACCAACGTCGAAGGCGAGTGGAACGAGGTCATGGACCTCATCAAGGCATGCGTCGACAAGGTCGCCGAGACCGCGCCGCGGGTCAGCCTCGTCATCAAGATCGACCATCGACCCGGGACCACCGACGGCCTCACCCAGAAGGTCGCCTCCGTCGAAGCCAAGCTCGCCGACGACTGAGAGGCGGACCCGGAGGCTCAGCCCCGGAGGAGTTGGGTGACCTTCAGCCGCTGGCCGCCGCGCAACAACGCCCGGCGATAGATCGTTCCCCCGAAGCGGGCGAGGACGAAGATGGTGAGTACCGACAGGCCCACCGCCGCCGCGATCTCGACGAGTGATGCGGCGTCGGCACCGATCCGCACCGGCATCACCATCGGTGCGCTGAACGGGATGATCGAGACGACGATGGCCAGAGTGCTGTTCGGGTTGGTCGAGGCTTGGATCGTCGCGAGGTAGGACAGCACGAGGATGGCGCTGAGCGGACCAACGGCGGTGCCGAGGTCCTCCTGGCGGTCGACCAGCGCGCCGAGCGCGCCGAACCCGACGGCGTAGATCATGTAGCCGAGGATGAACCAGCCGACGGCCGCGATCACGTCGACCGCAGCCGCGCTCGGCACGTCGACCCATCCGGCCGCTATCGCCCCGGCGAAGGGGACCGCTCCGGCCAACACGATGATCAACGTCGAGATGCCGATCCCGAGGACCTTGCCGGCGAGCAGGTGCGACGGCCGCACCGTCGAGACCAGGACCTCGGCGATCCTCGCCGACTTCTCGGTGGCCACCGCCTGGGCGACCGACATTCCGCCCATGAAGATGGCGAGATAGAGGACGAGGCCGGTGGCCCAGGCGATCCCGGCCCGGCCCGCCACGTCGTCGTCGACGACAACTTCGGTGGGGGTGGCCGGTGCCAGCGCCGCAGAGATGGTCGGCCCGTCGAGCCCTTCCCCGATCAACAGGTCGCGAGCCGTCGCGGCCGCCGCCACCTGGTTCACCACACCGACGACGGTGGCCGACGTCTGATCTCGACGAACGAGGGTCTGCTCACCGCCTTCGACGACGAGGGCGACCGACACCTCTTCCTCCTCGACGGCGAGCGTGGCCGCGTCGAGGTCGGCGAAGCTCGTGATCTCGACATTCGCGTCGAAGGCGCCGCCCAAGACCTCCAGGTCCTGTTCGATCCCGGTGGGGATGTCCCCGGCGAGGCCCACCTCCCAGGTGGTCTCGCCGTCGAAGAACCGGGGGACAACGATGGAGGCGGCGACGATGAGCATGAAGATGGCGATGGTGACCCAGTAGCTGCGAGC
>SKKL01000059.1 GCA_007121465.1 Acidimicrobiales bacterium
ACCTCGTCGACGGTGCGCCCAAGCCGATCCTCGAGAAGGCCAACAAGGAGGCCGCCGACGCCGCCAAGACCAAGCTCGAGGAGGCCGGCGCCACCGTCGAGGTGAAGTGACCCGGACCCGCAACCGGGCGGCTGACATCCAGCTGAACCCCAGCACCGCGCGAACAAGGCCCCCGGCTCGAGAGCCGGGGGCCTTCGTCGTTCCCGGGCGATGGGCGGCCACCAGGACGGGCCGGGAATCCGTCCGGACGGCTCAGCTACTGCTGCCCGCGCTCCCCACGCTGGCCGGCGACGCTGGGCTGTCGGGTGAGTCGACACTGTCGTCAGCCGTCGGGGGAGGAGGTGCCGGTGCCGGTGCGGGTGCCGGTGCCGGTGCGGGTGCCGGAGCGGGTACCGGCTGAGGTGTCTGGACCGAGTCCGGGCTCGGGGGCGAGGGCGGGCTGTCGGGTGAGTCCGGGCTCGGAGGCGACGCCGGGCTGTCGGGCGAGTCGGGCGACGGAGGGCTCACGGGTGAGTCCGGGGAGTCCGGTGATGGTGGGCTGTCGGGGCTGTCGGGGCTGTCGGGCGAGTCCGGCGAGAGCGGGCTCGGCGCCGAGACGGACATGACCGACGCCACCGAGAGGGCCGACACCGGGGATGCCGGGCTGCCCTGCCGGTCGACGTGGCTACGGACGAGGTCCCACAAGCTCACGGGTGACCCAGCCGACGAGGCCTGCTCGGTGGTGCCGTCGAGTCGGATGCCCTCCGGGCTCAGGAACGGCGAGTTGTCGTTGGCGAGCACGAACCCGCCGATCCCCACGCCAGCCACCACTCCCGTAGCGGCCGCCACTTTCCAATCGATCTTCTTCATGATCCCTCCAGGGGGTCGAGGTGCTCGTTCGATCGGACGGACACCGATCTGATGCCACCGTTCTCGCACGGGTGGATGGCGTTCCGATGATGTGGTGCTGAGACTGTTCTCATCTGCATCAGGGCCTCGGCGGTGTCGAGGTGGCGCCCCACGGCCGCGGACCAGTCGCGCTGCTGGATCCGGAACGGACCCGTCGCCAGCCCGATGAGCACCGCGCCGGTCACCAGGTCGAGCTCGTCGGGTTCCACAGCGGGTCCGTCGTGGCCATCGGTGCAGAATCCCTGCCGGAGCTCATCGGCATAGGAGCTGAGGCGGGCTGCGTTCGTGCGGGTGGTGCCGGCGCGGTACCGGAGGTGGCCGAGCACGGTCGCCAGATCGTCGAGCGGGTCTCCGGGGCCGACGTCGTCGATGTCGAGCAGTCCGACGATGCGTGGTCCGTCGACGATCAGCTGGGCCTCGTAGAGGTCGCCGTGCACGATGGCGCCGCGCCGCTGGTCCGAACGCTCCGCCGCCGACCGCAGACGTTCCGTGAGGCGCTCGAGCTGCGAGATGCGAGCGGGGGCGATCTCGGCCAGCATCCGGGCGTGACCGAGGGCGTCCGAAAGCCGACCGCGCACCGGTGTGACGTCCTGGAGCGGGGCAGCGGCGAGGGTGGTGGTCAGACGACGGAACTCCGCCGCGCCCGGCCACGGTGACAGATCGCGCTTGAGGCGTTCTCGCAGCGTGGCGCCGGTGAGCTCGTCCATCACGATGATGCCGGTGGTGGGGTCGTGGCTGGTGACCACGGGTACCGGCACCCCCGTCGCTGCGAGGCGCACGTGGCGCTCGACCAGCGACCCCACGGCGTCGGGGCGCACGACCTTCACGTAGTGCGTGCTGCCCCGGTCGGTGGTCGCACGCACCACGGCCCGCTCGGTGGGTCGGTAGGCCACGACCTCGAGCCGCACCGACCGCGGATCCACGCCGAGGATCGCCGAGATCCCGGTGGCCGTGACGGCCGCCCCGAGCCCGGGAAGGATCGGGTCGAACGGCCAACGCCACACACCCACGTGCAGCTGTCCGTCGTCGGTTTCGGCCACGAGGGGCACCGTGCCCGGGAGGGGGCCCCGGCTGGTTGTCGCAGCCAACAGGGTCTCGGCCACGGGTGCGGCACCGCGCCACGACACCGTGGTCTCGTAGCGCACCACGAGCTCGGAACCCGGCCGGTACTGGACGTGGCTCGGTCGCACCGCCTCGAGTCGCCCCTCGGCGGCCTGGACCACGGCGTCGAGGACGTGGCGTGCATCGTCGCCCGTCAGGTGTCGGGCGGCGGGGAGCACCGCATCGTCGATGAGCACCCACTCATGATCCGGCGCACAGGTGTGAAACGGATGAGCGCCAGAGGAGAGAACGCTCATCTTCCGGGGTTGACGGCGTGCGGGCGGTCGGGAGAGGTGTGGAGTCGGTAGCCCATGCCTCGGACCGTCTCGATCACGCCGCCCCCCAGCTTGCGGCGGAGGTAGCGCACGTAGACGTCGACCACGTTCGACCCGGGGTCGAAGTCGTACCCCCAGACGTGTGACAGCAGTTGTTCGCGGGTCAGGACCTGATCGCGATGTCGGATGAACGTCTCGAGGAGGGCGAACTCGCGAGCGGTCAGCTCGACCACACGGTCGCCCACCGACGCCCGTCGCGACCGGAGGTCGAGGGTGACCGAGCCGGCCTGGACGACGGTGGTCTCGGGGTTGGTCGTGTCTCGCAAACGGAGACGGATGCGTGCCAGCAGCTCCTCGAAGCGGAACGGCTTGGTCATGTAGTCGTCGGCCCCCTCTTCGAGTCCTCGCACCGTGTCGTCCACCCCGTCGCGTGCGGTGAGCACGATCACCGGCAGCTTCTCGCCGCGCCGGCGGACCGCCTCCAGCACTTCGTGGCCGTCCAGGCCGGGGAGTCCGAGGTCGAGGATCATGAGATCGAACGACTCGTCACGCGCCAACGCGATCGCGTCCGGCCCGCTGTCGACGGCCACGGTGGAATATCCGCTCGACCGGAGGCCCTTCTCGAGGAACGAGACGATGCGCGATTCGTCCTCGGCGATCAGGATGCGGGTCATGTGGGGATGTCCTCCTGCTCGGTGTGCTCGTCGCTGATCGGGATCGAGATCGTGAACGTCGCGCCCGCACCGGGGAGGCTGTGGACCGACACGCTTCCGCCGTGGGCGCGAGCGATCACGTCGACGATCGAGAGTCCGATCCCCATGCCCTCGCGTCGCCCGACCCGACTGTTGGCACCGCGGATTTGGCGGCGAAAGAGGGTGCCGAGGATGGCCGGGTCGATGCCCGGACCGGTGTCACGCACCCAGAGGTCGACCCGCCCGGCGCTGGAGCCATCGGTGGTGGATGTCGTGGCGATCCCGTAGCCGATCTCGGCGTCGGGACCGGTGTGCTCGACCGCGTTGCCGGCGAGGTTCAGCAGCGCCTGCTCGAGGCGGCCCCCGTCGGCGATCACGGCGGTGAGACCCGGGGCGGGGGCGGCGTCGCACACCCATCGGCGCTGGCCGAGGGAGCTCGCCCGACGGGCGAGCGTCTCGGCCAGCTCGCCGAGGTCGACCGGTTCGAGCCGGAGGAAGTCCGGCTGCTCCGCATTCGCCAGCACCAGGAGATCGGACACGTACCGGCTCATCCGTCCGAGCTCGTCACGGATGATCTCGACGGTCTCGTCGAGATCGTCGGGGTGGTCGGCGAGCAGGTCGAGGTGACCCTGCGAGATGGTGATGGGGGTGCGCAGCTCGTGGGCCACGTCGTCGAGGAACTGTCGTTGCGCGCCGAACCCGTGCTCGAGACGGTCGAGCATGTCGTTCAGGCTGTGTCCGAGCTGCGCGAGCTCGTCGTGACCGTTCACCGCGATGCGTCCGGACAGATCGGCATCGTTGATCCGACGCGCCGTGTGGCTCATGCGCCGCACCGGTCGGAGGACACGGCCGGCCAGCGACCACGCGGTGAAGGCACTGAGCACGACCACGACCGCACCGGTCAGGGTGATCACGCGGATGGCCACCGCGATGTCGGCGCGCTCGACGTCGGGGAAGAAGACCACCACGAAGACGCCCGCCGGCGCTGGCGTGACGGTCTGGTCCGTCGTTCCCGTGGGCGTGGCGGGGTCGAGGTCGGGGGCCAGCAGTGGCACGGCGAGTGACCGGATGGGCCCGATCTCGGTGTCGACGTCGAGCCGTGTCGGGGCGCTGACGCCCGACCACGCTCGCACCAGGTCGGTGTCGTCGAGCAGGGCGCGGGGTGCCTGGAAGCTCGTGAGGAACGGCCGGCCGTCGACGAAGCTGTAGTAGGCCTCGTCGGCGGCCGGCACGCTGCGCCGGAGGAACGTGTCGAAGATCGCTTCCACGTCGGTGCCGAAGGGCTCACCCGTGACGGGGTCGGTGCCGGCGGCCAACAGTCGGAGCTCCTCGATCTCCTGCGCGAGTGCAGCGTCGATGGTGCGGTCGAGTCGGGTGAACAGCACCTGACGGGTCACGAGTACGGCAACCGTCAGTGTCATCACCACGAGCACGACGTAGCCGACCACGACGCGCATGCGGATGCTCGCCAAACGCTGTCGTATGCCGGGCGGGCGTTCGGGTGTCGTCGATGTCGGGTCAGTCGTCATCGTCGTCGTCATCATCATCATCGTCGTCGTCGTCG
>SKKL01000044.1 GCA_007121465.1 Acidimicrobiales bacterium
AAGGCGCCCGCGAAGAAGGCTCCCGCCAAGGCGCCGGCCAAGAAGGCGCCGGCCAAGAAGGCTGCCGCCAAGGCGCCGGCCAAGAAGGCGACGTCGTCGCCGTTCGGCGAGAAGTTCATCGAGACTCAGCGCCAGTCGCTGCTCGAGGAGCGGGCCCGCTACACCCACCAGGCCGACAGCCTGAAGGCCGAGGCCGACGCTCTCATGCAGGACCGAGATCCCGGCGATGTCCAGTTCGACGACGAGTCGGGTGAGGGCGACACCGTGGCGGTCGAGCGAGAGCGTGACCTCGCGTTGAGTGCCCAGGCCCGGGCCGCGGTCGAGGAGATCGACGAAGCGTTGGCTCGGATCGACGCCGGAACCTATGGCGTCTGTGTCACCTCCGGCCTTCCGATCCCGAAGGAGCGCCTCGAGGCGATCCCGTGGGCCGCGGAGCGGGTGGAGTACAAGGTCGGGGGGTTCGGCCGCCGGTGATGTCGGCCCCGGCCCGCCGGTCGACGGTGGTGCCGGTCGTCGTGGCTGTCGGTGTCCTGGTCGTCGACCAGCTCACCAAGCACTGGGCGGTCAACGCCTTGTCGGACGGTCGCGTGATCGAGCTGGTCTGGACCCTCCAGTTCCGGTTGACCTTCAACACCGGGATGTCCTTCGGCCTGGGCGAGGGTCTCGGACCGCTCGTGGCTCCGCTCGCCGCGTTGGTGGTCGTCGTCCTCGTGTGGACAGTCGGCCGGATACCCAACCGGCTGGGCCTGGTCGCGGTCGGTCTGATCATCGGCGGTGCGGTCGGCAACCTCGTCGATCGAGCTGTCCGGGCGGGCGACGGCTTCCTCGGCGGTGGGGTCGTCGACTTCGTCGATTTGCAGTGGTGGCCAGTGTTCAACGTGGCCGACATGGGAATCGTGATCGGTGCGGTGCTCCTCGTCTTCGCCACCTGGAGCAGCGAGACCAATGCCGCCGGGTCGGAGGAGGTCGACAGCGATGCCAACGCGCCGCGAGACGCTTCCTGACAGCCTCGACGCCGAGCGAGTCGATCGGGTGGTTGCCATGGTGGTCGGCTGCAGCCGGGCCGAGGCCACCTCGTTGATCGACGATGGCGCCGTGAGCCTCGATTCAGCCGTCGTCGCCACACGGTCGACGAAGGTCCGCTCCGGTCAGGTCATCGTGATCGAGGTGCCCGAGGCTGCTGCCGCACCGACGATCGAGCCCGACTCCTCGCTGGATCTCGCCGTGGTCCACGTCGACGACGACGTGATCGTGGTCGACAAGCCGGCTGGGCTGGTGGTCCACCCGGGGTCGGGCAACTCGACGGGAACGCTGGTCAACGCCGTCGTGGCCCGATGGCCGGAGGTGGCCGCCGTCGGTGACCCGGCTCGGCCCGGGATCGTGCACCGGATCGACAAGGGCACGAGCGGCCTGCTCGTCGTCGCCCGGTCCGACGCGGCCTATGACTCGCTCGTCGCCCAGTTCGGAGCTCGTTCGGTCGAGCGCGAGTACCTGGCGTTGTGCTGGGGTCATCTCGACTCTCCTGCCGGCATGGTCGATGCTCCGATCGGTCGATCGACGTCGGACCCCACCCGCATGACGGTGACCAACACGGGGCGCGATGCCCGGACCCGCTACGAGGTGCGCGAGGTCTTCAGCGACCCGACCGATGCCACCCTTTTGGCCTGCCGGCTCGAGACCGGCCGTACCCATCAGATCCGGGTCCATCTGGCCGCGATCGGCAACCCGATCGTCGGCGATCGGCAGTACGGCGGCGACCGTTCGCCGATCCCGTGTGAGCGGCCGTGGCTCCACGCCGCCGCTCTGGGGTTCGAGCACCCGCTCACCGGTGAGCACCTGTCGTTCACGTCGGAGCTGCCGGCGGACCTCGTCGAGGTGTTGGACCGCCTTCGCTGAGGTCGGCCGCCTGGCGGGTGGTGTCGGGTTCGTGCGGTTCGAGGCCGGCGATGCGTCGGAGTCGGTCGCTGGTGGTGGTGCGGAGGGGTTGGGGTCGGCTGGGGATGCGGCGACGACCTTCGGGGGCGATGAAGCTGATCTCGTGGTTGGGGTTGGTGATGGCCCAGCCGCCTTCGTGGACGAGGTGGTGGTGCTCCCAGCACAACCCGACGAGGTTGTCGAGGTTGGTCTCGCCGCCGTTGGCCCAGTGGTGGATGTGGTGGATCTGTCGGATGGTGCGCTCACAGCCGAACCCGCGGCAGGTGATGTCTCGGGCCTGGACTTGGCGGCGTAGCCACCAGGGAATCTGTTGGCTGGCTGGGGCGACGCCGACGGTGGCCCCGTCGGGCCCGTGGAGAGCGACCTCCACCCGGGCATCGCACAACGCCCGCATCACGCCGCTGTGGCTGATGGCCAACACTGCCGCCAACTGCTCGATGGCCATCAGGCGGTCATCGGCGGTCAGCTCCGCGGACCGCGCCGCGTTCGCCGACAACACCACTACAGGTCAGGCCGGGCCGACCTCGGGCCATTCGCGTTCGCCGCGGGCCATCGATGCCACGTCGGCGAGGGTGGTGGCCTCGAGGTGGCGTCGCATGTGCTCGCCCATCTCGGCCCACACCGCCAGGAGCACACACTGTCCCTCGTGGTCGCAGGCGCCGTCCTGGTGGGGCTCGCCGAAGTCGCCGGCGACGATCGGTCCGTCGACCGCCGACACCACGTCGGCCAGGGTGATGTCGGCCGGTTGGCGCGCGAGGACGTAGCCGCCTCCAACGCCGCGCTTGGATCGGACCAGCCCCGCGCCCTTCAGGGCGAGGAGGATCTGCTCCAGGTAGGGCTGGGGGAGGCCGGTCCGTTCGGCGATGTCGCGCACCGACGTCGGCCCCTCGTGCTCGGCATGCAACGTGAGCGACACCAGTGCTCGGCACGCATAGTCGCCTCGGGTCGAAACCTTCACGGGACCCACTGTACGGCCGATCATGACACCAGGCGGTTGGCATCGGTCGACCGGACGTGATGGAGTGGACCCCGATGGCTCCGACCGAACCCCCCGTAGCGGACGAGTCGACCTCGGTCCACGAGCACCCGTACCTCCCCGACTACGCCGGTGGGTGCATCTCCAACGTCGTGCCCGCGCTCCTCGAGTGGGACGAGGCTCCCGACTGGTTGCCTCGCCCCGCGGTCGGCGCGGAACAGGTCGTGCTCCTCGTTCTCGATGGCCTCGGGTGGGAGCAGCTCCAGGATCACGCGCACCTCGTGCCGACCCTCGCCAGCCTGGCGGGCGGCCCGGTCACCAGCGTCGTCCCCACCACCACCGCCACCGCCCTCACGTCGATCACCACGGGGCTCCCCCCGGGAGAGCACGGCGTGGTCGGCTACCGCATGGCGGTCGAGGGCGAGGTCCTCAACGTCCTGCGCTGGTCGACCGACTCGGGTGACGCCCGCGTTCGATTCCCGCCCGAGCGGCTCCAGGACGTCAGCCCCTTCGCCGGGCAACGGCCCCCGATCGTCACCAAGGCCGAGTTCGCCACGTCCGGATTCAGCGGCGCCCACCTCCACCAAGTGCGCTTCCACGGTTACCGCCTGCCGTCGACGATGCTGGTGCACCTTCGTCGACTCCTGCAGGCCAACGAGCCGTTCGTCTACGCCTACTACGACGGACTCGACAAGGTCGGCCACGAGTACGGGTTCGGCGACTGCTACGAATCCGAGCTCGTCACCCTCGACCGCCTCGTGGCCGACATCATCGACATGTTGCCGACCGGAGCCGCTCTGGTCATCACCGCCGACCACGGCCAGGTGGAGACCGGCGGAAACGTGACCACCCCGCACTCGCAGGTGCTGGCCGAGACGTCGATGCAGTCCGGCGAGGGTCGGTTCCGGTGGTTCCACGCCCGTCCCGGCCGGAGCCACGCACTCCTCGAGGCCCTGACCACCCACCATGGCCACCAGGGCTGGATCCGCACCCGCGACGAGGCGATCAGCCAGGGTTGGTACGGCTCCAAGGTGAGCGACATGGCGCGCGCCCGGATGGGCGACGTGCTGTTGGCTCCCTGGGGCACGATGGCGTTCCTCGAACCGGCCGACACCGGCCCGTTCCAGCTCGTCGGGCGGCACGGCTCGGTCACCTCGGCCGAGATGCTCGTGCCCCTGATCGGCACCCGCGGCTGACCCCGGTCAGAGGCGCGAGCCGACCCGCTATGGTGCGGACGATGTCGGATCCCCTACACCCCACCGAGCCCCCCGAGCGTGGTGAGCTGGTCCCGCCTGCTGATCGCGACGGCGGGCGTGCATCCGCCGAAGGAGCTCGCAAGGAGTCCGTCGAGGAGCCGGCCAAGGTGATGCGGATCGGCTCGATGATCAAACAACTCCTCGATGAGGTCCGCACCACCGATCTCGACGAGGCGAGCCGCGATCGCCTCCGCGACATCTACGACCTGTCGGTCGCCGAGCTCAGCGGAGCGCTCTCCGAGGACCTTCGCGACGAGCTCCACCGTCTCGCCACGCCGTTCCGCGACGACACATTGCCCTCCGACTCCGAGCTGCGGGTCGCCAAGGCTCAGCTCGTCGGGTGGCTCGAAGGACTTTTCCACGGGATCCAGGCCACCCTCTTCGCCCAGCAGGTCGCCGCCCGCCAGCAGCTCGAGCAGATGCGCTCGGCGGAGCTACCCGCCGGCGATCGGCCGATTCCACCGTCCGAACGCCCCGGCACCTACCTGTGAACCCGATGGGTGTACTGTCGCGAACCACACTGTTGTGATTCGCCCGGGGGGCCGTGATTTGTCAGGGAGCTGGCCGCGGTGACCGACTCGTTCACCCACCTCCACGTCCACACCGAGTTCTCGATGCTCGACGGTGCGGCCCGGATCTCCGAGGTCGTCGCCGCGGCAGCAGCCGACGGACAACCCGCGCTCGGCATCACCGATCACGGGAACATGTACGGGATCCTCGACTTCTACCGGGCATGTCGCGACCACGGGGTCAACCCGATCATCGGCACCGAGGCCTACATGGCCCACGACGACCGCCACGAGCGACCCGCTCGGCGGGGTCGTCTCGACGACTCGGGTGGCGAGGTCGACGGCGGCAAGAAGCTCTACTACCACCTGACGCTCCTCGCCGAGAACAATGCGGGATACAAGAACCTGATCCAGCTCGCCAGCCGGGCGTTCCTCGAGGGGTACTACTACAAGCCCCGGGTCGACTGGGACCTTCTCGACGAGCACTCCGAGGGGGTCATCGCCACCACCGGCTGCCTCGGGGGTCAGGTTCTGCAGTCGCTCATGCGGGGCGACTTCGACTCCGCGTTGAAGAAGGCGGGCCGACTCCAGGACATCTTCGGCAGGGACTCGCTGTTCGTCGAGCTCCAGGACCACGGAATCCCCGAACAGCACCGCACGAACCCCCAGCTCGTCGAGATCGCCCGCAAGATCGGGGCACCGCTGCTCGCCACCAACGACAGCCACTACACCCATCAACACGACGCCGTGGCCCACGACGCGCTTCTCTGTGTGCAGACCGGCTCGTTGATGAGCGACCCCGACCGGTTCAAGTTCCACGGTGACCAGCACTACCTGAAGTCCGCCGCCGAGATGCGATACCTCTTCTCGGAGGTTCCCGAGGCCTGCGACAACACGCTGTGGATCGCCGAACGCTGCAACGTCGAGATCGAGTTCGGCAAGCCCCAGCTTCCCAACTTCCCGATCCCCGAGGGGTTCTCCGACGACGACGAGTACCTCCGCCACCTCACCTTCGAGGGGGCGAAGAAGCGGTGGGGCGACACCCTCGACGACAAGGTCGTCGAACGGCTGGCCTACGAGCTCCAGGTCATCCGCGACATGGGGTTCTCCAGCTACTTCATCATCACCTGGGACCTCATCCGCCACGCCCGCGACAACAACATCCGGGTGGGACCGGGCCGAGGGAGCGCGGCGGGGTGCGCGGTCGCCTACTGCCTGTGGATCACCGACCTCGACCCCATCAGGTACGACCTCCTGTTCGAGCGGTTCCTCAATCCCTCGCGGCTGTCGATGCCCGACATCGACATGGACTTCGACTCCCGCTACCGCGACGAGATGATCCGCTACGCCGCTCAGCTCTACGGGCGCAACCACGTGGCTCAGATCGTCACGTTCTCCACGATCAAGGCCCGGGCGGCGGTGCGCGATGCGGCCCGGGTCCTCGGCTACCCCTATGCGGTCGGCGACAAGGTCGCCAAGGCCATGCCCCCTCTCGTCATGGGCCGCGACACCCCGCTCTACGCCTGTCTCGACGAGGACCCCAAGTACTCCGACGGCTACAAGATGGCCGCCGAGCTCCGTCAGATGTACGAGACCGACAACGATGCCAAGCAGGTCATCGACGTCGCCAAGGGCCTCGAAGGCCTGCGCCGCCAGGACGGCATCCACGCCGCCGCCGTGGTGATCACCAAGGAGCCTCTCACCGAATACCTGCCCATCCAGCGCAAGCCCGAGAACGGCCAAGCGCCCGAGGATGCCCCGGTCGTCACCCAGTACGAGATGCACGGGGTCGAAGACCTCGGCCTGCTGAAGATGGACTTCCTCGGGTTGCGCAACCTCGACGTGATCCAGGACGCGGTGGACCTCATCGCCGAGACCCGCGGCGTCGAGCTCGACATCGACACCGTCGACCTCGAGGACGACGCCACCTACGAGCTGTTGAGCCGAGGTGAGTCCATCGGGGTGTTCCAGCTCGAGAGCGGACCGATGCGGGCCCTCATGCGGTCCATGGCCCCGAACTGCTTCGAAGACGTCGCCGCCCTCGTCGCCCTCTACCGGCCGGGCCCCATGGCGGCGAACATGCACAACGACTACGCCGACCGCAAGAACGGCCGCAAGCCGATCACCTATCTCCATCCCGACGCCGAGGAGATCCTCGGCAGCACCCAGGGGTTGATGATCTACCAGGAATCGGTGATGCGGATCGCCCAGAAGTTCGCGGGCTACTCCCTCGCCGAGGCCGACAACCTGCGCAAGGCCTGCGGCAAGAAGATCCGTGAGCTGATCGCCAAGGAGCGCGAGAAGTTCGAGGAGGGCTGCGAGACCAACGGCTACGGCCGGGCGCTCGGCAAGGAGTGGTTCGACATCATCGAGCCCTTCGCCGACTACGCCTTCAACAAGAGCCACTCCTACGGCTACGGCTTCGTCGCCTACCAGACCGCCTACCTGAAGGCCCACTACCCGGTCGAGTACTTCGCCGCGCTGCTCACCAGCGTGAAGTCCAACCTCGACAAGGCCGCCATCTACCTCGCCGAGTGCCGCAACATGGGTGTCGAGGTGCTCGTCCCCGACGTCAACGTGTCGGCCTCGGACTTCACCGCGGTCCCCGACGCCGACGGTGGTCGCCTCGGGTCCATCCCCTTCGGGCTCTCGGCGGTCCGCAACGTCGGCGAAGGTCTCGTCTCCCAGATCGTCGCCGAGCGCGAGGAGAACGGGCCCTTCGAGGACTTCATCGACTTCTGCGAGCGGGTCCATCTCAACGTCCTCAACAAGCGGACCCTCGAGTCGCTGATCAAAGCGGGTGGTTTCGACTCGCTCGGCCACCCTCGCATGGGTCTGCTCCAGGTGTTCGAGCAGATCGTCGACGCCACCGTCGCCCGTCGCCGCGAGCGCGACATGGGGGTCATGACCCTGTTCGGGGAAGCCGACGACGGGCCGGTGTACGACGAGCGTCCGCCGATTCCCGACGTCGAGTTCGACAAGATGATCCGACTGTCGTTCGAGAAGGAGATGCTCGGGCTCTATGTGAGCGACCACCCGCTCATGGGAGCCGAGGCCGCGTTGCGCCGCCGTACCGATGCGCAGATCCTCGAGCTGGCCGAGCTCGAGGACGGCACCGTGCGCATCTGCGGGGGGATCATCACCAGCCTCCAGCGCAAGTGGACCAAGAAGGGCGACCTCATGGCGGTCTTCACCCTCGAGGACCTCCAGGACTCGGTCGAGGTGATGATCTTCCCGAAGACGATGCAGCAGTTCGGCCACCTGCTCGAGAACGACCGAGTCGTGTGCGTGAAGGGGCGGGTCGACAAGCGCGACGACATGCCCAAGCTCATCGCGGTCGATGTCGAACTGTTCGAGGGGGCGCTCACCGATGCTCCTCCTCCGGTGCGGATCCGGCTGTCGCCCACCGCGCTGTCCGATCAGATCTCCACCTCGTTGAAGGAGTTGCTGAGCCGTCACCCCGGCGACGCCGAGGTGTTCCTCCACCTCGGTGAGCAGACGGTCATCCGCCTACCCGACGAGTTCTCCGTCGACCCCGAGAGCGGTCTGGTCGGGGAGTTGCGGGAGCTGCTCGGCCCCGACGCCATCGTCATGTGAGGCCTCTCCCGCCTGTCGAGTTGCGCGAACGGCGGGGACCTACTGGACTAGAGGGGACGTCGTCCACCATTCCTGGGGGTCAGAGCAGGGCATGGCGATCGAGATCGAGACCAAGGACTGCACCGCCCTGAGCGACGCGGATTTCGAGGAACTGGCCGACATGTGCGCCGAGGGCGAGAGCGATGTCGGTGTCGGCATGTTGTCCAAGCAGGCCGAGGAGTGGGTCCTGATCACCCTCGGGCGGGACAACGGGAAGCTGAAGGGCTTCTCCTTCAGCACCCTCGAACGCATCGGGGGTACCCCGAGCATCCTCGTCGGGGTGGCGTCGATCAAGCGCACCTCCAAGCGGGACTCCATCCTGCGGGGGATCGTCCTGGACCAGCTGCGTCGGGCGGTGCTCGCCTTCCCCGACGAAGACGTCCTCGTCGGTGCGCGGTTCTGCGACCCCGCCGGATTCGAGGCCTACCGTCACCTCGACGACATCGTTCCCCGACCGGGCCACAAGGCCTCGGGCGAGGAACGGGCATGGGGCCGGCGGCTCGCCAAGCGGTTCGGGGTCGAGAACGGCAACTACGACGACCGTTCCTTCGTCATCACCGGCGACGGGGCCGCGCCGTGTGTGCTCGACCACGAGTCGTTGAAGGTCGACAAGCTCGATGCCGACGTCGTCGCCCTGTTCGACGATCTCGACCGTGACCGGGGCGATTGCCTGGTCGCGTTCGGGTGGGCGATGGCCGAGGACCTCGCCAAGCTGGCCTGACCGGCCTCACCGGGCCTCGTGGAGCACCGTGAGGTCGTCCGCCGTCGACGGATGGTGCGGGACTTCACCGACGAGCCCGTCGACCCCGACCTGATCGACCGGCTTCTCGCCGACGCGCTGCGAGCGCCCTCGGCGGGCAACTCCCAGGGCACCGAGTTCGTCGTCCTGGAAGGGCCCGACACCGCTCGCTACTGGGACGTCACGCTGGCCCCGGAGCGGCGGGAGGGCTTCGCTTGGCCCGGGTTGCTCCGGGCGCCGGTCCTGGTGCTGCCCCTGGCCGGCGAAGAGCGGTACGTCGCCCGGTACGGCGAACCCGACAAGGCGGCCACCGGTCTCGGTGCCGGGGCCGACCGGTGGGCAGTGCCGTACTGGACCGTCGACTGCGCCTTCGCCACCATGACCCTCCTCCACGGTGTCGTCGACGCCGGCCTCGGAGCCCTGTTCTTCGGGGTCTTCGATCACGAGGACGCGGTGTGCGACGCCCTCGGCATTCCGGATCACCTCCGACCGATCGGAGCGGTGGCCATCGGTCACCCGGCTGGGGAGTCCCGTGCGGGCCGCTCGGCGGGGCGGGCCCGTCGACCTGTCGACGAGGTCGTCCATCGAGGTCGATGGGGGGCGGGGCCCAGCCGCTAGGGTCGGGCGCCATGGACATCGACCTCGGGGGCAGGGTCGCGCTGGTCACCGGCGCGTCGAAAGGCATCGGAAAGGCGATCGCCACGTCGTTCGCGGCGGCGGGAGCATCGGTGATGCTGTCGTCACGCAAGCAGGACGCATTGGAGGCAGCAGCGGCCGAGATCACCGGCGAGACGGCGGTCTTCGCCGCCAACGCAGGAGACCCCGACGCGGCCGAAGCCTGTGTGGAGGCGACCGTCGACCGATTCGGCGGCATCGACATCCTGGTCAACAACGCCGCGACCAATCCCTACGCCGGGCGGTCCATCGACATCGACCTCCCCCGCTACGACAAGACCCTCGAGGTGAACCTGCGCGGCCCGCTCGTGTGGTCCAACCGGGCATGGCACCGCTCCATGAAGGAACGTCCGGGCTCGGCCATCATCAACATCGCGTCGATCGGCGCCTTCTCGGCGGCATCGGGGATCGGCATCTACAACATGACCAAGGCGGCGCTGATCCACCAGACCCGGCTCCTGGCGAACGAGCTGGCGCCGACCACCCGGGTCAACGCCGTCGCCCCTGGTTTGATCAAGACCGACATGGCCCGAGCCCTGTGGGAACCCAACGAGGCGACCCTCGGTGCCCGGACACCACTCGGACGAATCGGCGAACCGGCCGACATCGCCAACGCCGCCCTGTTCCTCGCCTCGGACCTGGCGTCGTGGATCACCGGAGAGACGATCGTCGTCGATGGCGGCTCGACCCTCCGGTCGGGCGGCTAGCGGGACCCCCGGGGCGTGTGGGTAGGGTGGTCGTCGTGAGCGGACGAGTGACCGAACCACCCGAACCTGACGACACGTTCCCCTCGATGAAGGAGCGCAACCCCCTCGCATGGTGGGTCGCGATCATCGCGGTGGTGGCGCTGGTGGTGACCACCGCCACCGGGCTGATCGGCGCCATCCTCGCCTGAGGCATTCGCCCGGGGACGTTGGGCCTCTCAGCCCTCGAGCAGCATCACGAGGATGAACAGCAGCAGGGCCACGACGACGGCCTGCCAAGGAATGCCGAGTGAGGCGACGAGGAGTCCGATGGCGACCACGATCGGCACGAAGATGAGCGCCTTGCGCTGACGTCGGGTCAGGGGCCGACGAGCCTCGCGCTCGGGTTCCAGGGGATCGGTCACCACACGATTCTTACCGATGGTCGTCGGCGATGTGGTGACCGTCACCGACCGACGCCCGGGGGTACAGTCCCGACATGGCGAGTGAGCGGTGCGCCACGTGTGGCACCCAGCTCCCCACGGGGGCCCGGTTCTGTTCGTCGTGTGGCACCGCGGTCGACGACGGAGTCGTCGTTCTCGACCTCGACGCGCCCCGTGGTCGCGGGTCGACCGAGTCCGACGACGACGGCGGGGGATCCACCCGCACCGCCCCCACGGTGGTTGCGATCCTCGTGGTGGTGGTGCTCGTCATCGTCATCTTGTCGATGGTCGGCGGCGGGGAGGACGACGCCGACTCGGTCGACCGCGCCGACGACGCGCCCGACACCACCACCTCGACCACCACGCCGCCCCGGCCGAGCCCTCCCGTGGAACAGCCCTCCGATGGGGCAGGAGAGTCGGCGCTGCTCGCCCCCGACCCCGACCGCATGGGCAGCATCCCGGGCATGGCGCTGGTCCGAAGCGATGGTTCGGCGGTGACCGTCGCCGACCTCGGGACCGGCGCCGAGGTGTCGGTCCCCGAGGCGCTGCCCACCGGCGCCGAGCGGGTCATCTGGACCGGAGATCACTTGGCCGCACTCGGCGGCATGGGTCGACTCCACCTCCGCAGCCCCTTGGGTGAGACGTGGGTCGAGGTCGACCTCGGTCCCTACCGGACCACCTGGGGGTTCGCCGGCGGTCCGCTCGTCCCTCTCTCGGGGGGCGATGGCCTCGGGGGTGATGAGCGCGTCGCTCGTGTCACCGAGGATGGCGCCATCGACGTGCTCGAGTTCCCGGTCGAGGTCTGGGACCTCGTGGGGAGGCCCTATGTGCTCGGCGATGGTTCCTTCGTCGTGTCGGTCGACGGTGCGATCTACCTCATGGGGGGTGGCCGAACACCCGAGCGTCACGCCTTCGGCCGTGCCCTCGGTGCGAGGGGGGATTTCCTCGTGCGTCGAAGTTGCGATGAGGGCCTGCGCTGCGAGCTCCTGCTCGATGACCTGTCGGCCGGAACGACCTCCTCGCTCGGTCCGGTCGTCGCCGGCGAGAGGATCCTGGCGGCGGATCCCTCCCCCGACGGTTCCAGCGCGGCCGTGGTGCAGATCACTCCCGGGGCCGCCGGGTTGGAGATCGGGATACGGAACGGGTCGGGGGCACAGGCGACCTACGAGTACGGAGTGTGGATGGGGGAGGTGGACCTCCTCCGGTGGAGCGACGACGGCGAGTGGCTCGTCTGGCCGAACTTCTTCGGCGGGTCGATCGACGGACTGCGCTGGAGCGACCCCGACGCCGAACCGGTGAGTGTGGCCGTCGACGGCACTATCGCCCGTCGCGGCTTCGACCCCAACCAGTTTCTCGTGGTTCCCCTGTCTGCGGTGCCCGAGTCGTGGCGGCCGGGGTCGGACTGACGGCTCGTCACAGCCCGGCGCGGATCACCTTGCCGAGGGCGGTGCGGGGAAGAGAGTCCACCAGCTCCAGCTCCTTCGGTGCGCAGAAGGCGGGGAGACGCTCCTTCACCTCCGAGCGCAGCGCATCGAGGGTCGGCGGCATGGAGCGGTCGGCGGGGACGACGATCGCCACCACGCGTTGCCCCCACTCGGGGTCGGGACGGCCCACGATCGCCACCTCGGCCACCTCGGCCAGCCCGCTGATGACGGCCTCGACCGGTGTCGGCCACACGTTCTCGCCTCCGGTGATGATGAGATCGCCCGCCCGGCCGTGCACGCTCACCCGGCCGGTGGCGGGATCGACCGACCCGAGATCGCCGGTCGCCAACCACCCGTGGGAGTCGAGCGGGACCGTGCCGTCCCGGTAGGCCCGCAGGAGCATCGGGCCCCGCACCGCCAGCTCACCGTCGACGGCCCGGACCTCGACTCCGTCGAGAGGGAACCCGTCGTAGACCACGCCGCTGCCCGTCTCGGTCATGCCGTAGGTGGCGACCGTGTTGGCGGGACGATCCGGGGGCGGCGCCGCCCCACCGAGCACGATGCACTCGAAGAGCGAGGCATCGACACGTCCGAGGGCGGTCGCCACGAGCGACACGTGGGTGGCGCCGTCGAGCGCGGCTCGGGTGACCGCCTCGGGGTCGAAACCGGGATGGACCACCAGATCGGTGCCGATGTGGAGGGCCCGGGTGACGACCGAGAGCCCGCCGACGTGGGACAGGGGCAGACAGGCCAGCCAGCGGTGGCGGTCCGGATCGACGCCGAGGCGGGCGCTGGTGGCCCGGGCTGAGGCGGCCACCGCCTCGTGGGTGAGCACCACGCCCTTCGGCTCGCCGGTCGTTCCGCTGGTGGCCACGACCAGTGCGTCACCCTCCTCGACGGGCCGGCCGCCGGAGCGACGTGCCCGATGGCCGTCGGTGTCGACCACGACGGTGGGGGCGAGGACATCGAGCAGGTGCTCGCGGACCCCGTCGGGCAAGCGGGGATCGACGGGCAGCACCGCGTCACCCGCCTCCCAGGCGGCGGTCAGACGATCCACCCATCGGGGTCCGGCCGGCCCGGTGAGGGCCACGAGGTCGCGCACGCCCTGATCGTAGGGCTTGGCCGAGGCGACACCGCTGGGCGACACTGCTGCGGTGAGCGAGGCGACCCGACCCCTGACGGCGCGACCCCTTTCGACCCCACGGTGAAGGCCTGGCTGGCCGGGGCCCGACCCCGGACCCTTCCCGCGGCGCTGGTCCCGGTGGCGGTCGGCACCGCGGCCGCGGTGGGCGAGGCCCCGATCGTCGCCTGGCGGGCCGGTGCCGCCCTGGTGGTGGCCCTCGCCCTCCAGGTGGGGGTGAACTACGCCAACGACTACAGCGACGGTGTGCGCGGCACCGACGACGACTCCCGGGTCGGTCCGACCCGACTCGTGGGATCCGGCATCAAGTCACCGGCGTCGGTGAAGCGGGCCGCCCTCGCCTCCCTCGGGGTGGCGGCCCTGGCCGGGTTGGCGTTGGCGGTGGCCGTCGGCTGGGAGCTGCTGATCGTCGGCGCTCTCGCCATCGCCGCCGCCTGGTTCTACACCGGCGGCTCCCGCCCCTACGGCTACGCAGGTTTCGGTGAGCTGTTCGTGTTCGTCTTCTTCGGCTTGGTCGCCACGGTCGGCTCCACCTATGTCCACACCGGCGAGATCTCGTTGCTCGCCCTTGCCGCCGCCGTTCCCGTCGGGCTGTGGGCGACGGCGCTGTTGGTCGTGAACAACCTGCGCGACATCCCCGGCGACACCGCGGCGGGCAAGCGCACCCTGGCGGTCCGGCTCGGAGACATGCCCACCCGCATCCTGTACACGGTGCTCATGGCGGTGCCGTTCCTCCTCGTGCCCCCGCTCGCGGCCTACGGCCGGATCGGGGCGGTCGTCGCGCTGGTGGGCATACCGTTCGGCCGTAAAGCGGTGCTGAGGGTCCTCGAAGGGGCGACAGGGCCCGCGCTGATTCCCGTGCTCGGGGCCACCGGGCGGGTCCAGCTCATCGCCGGAGCCGCACTCGCCGGAGGGCTCTGGTTCTCCGCCTGATCAGAGCTGGTGCTCATCCAGCCAGCGCCGGAGAAGACCCAGGAACCTCTCCGGCTGCTCGAGATGAGCGGTGTGTCCGGCCCCCTCCACCGTGGCGAAGGTGGCCAGCTCCCCGATTCCGTCGGCCAGTCGATGTCCGAGGGCGACGAACTTCGAGTCGTCGGTCCCGGCCACGACCAGCGTGGGCACGGCGATCTCGCCGAGCCGGTCCCACGAGGGCAGCTGCGTCCCGGTCCCGGCGTGGCGGAGCGACGAGGCCAGGCCGTCCGGGGTGTTCTCCCGGCGCTCCTCCCGGCAGGCGGCCTCGGGGCTCAGTCCGGCGAAGAGGGGGAGGGAGAGCCACTCGTCGAGGAACGCCTCGACCCCGATCTCGTCGATGCGCGCCGCCCGAGCCTCGTCGTCGGCCCGGCGGGCCGCTCTCTCGGCGGAATCCTCGATGCCCGCGGTGGCGCCGATCAGGACCAGGCCGGTCACCAGCTCGGGCCGCTCCAGCGCAGCGTGGAGGGCAAATCGCCCACCCATCGAGTAGCCGATCAGCGTGGCCGGGCCGACCGCGTCGGCAATCATCCGGCCACCGGCGACGAGGTCGGCGACCACCTCCGACGAGCGGCCGTGCCCCGGGGCGTCGACGAGTCGGAGCTCGTGGTCCGCGGCCAGGTCGTCGGCGACGGTCCCCCAGCAGCGCCGGGTCTGGGTGAACCCGTGGACCAGCCCAAGGGGACGGCCTGTGCCGCGCCGGTCGACGTGGAGGGAGTCGTGGGGCATCGTATGGGCCACGTGGGCACCCTAGGCTCCCCGGCGATGCCCGAGATCCCCGTCACCGCCGCCGCCACCTTCTGCGCCACCCTGGTCGACGAGTGGATCCGGTGCGGCATCACCGACGCGGTGGTCGCCCCCGGTTCCCGCTC
>SKKL01000084.1 GCA_007121465.1 Acidimicrobiales bacterium
CCGCTCGCCCAGCCGTCGGGGGCGATGCGGGCGAAGAGGTCCTGGGTGGGTACGTCCCACACCCAGCGGAAGTTCGTCGCCAGCTGTTCGAGCTGGTGGCGGAGCCGGGAGCGGGGATCGTCGGGGAGAGCGATGTCGGGCGTCACCCGGGGGAGGCTATCGAGACGGACCGTCCCCGTGAAGGGTCATCGGACACGAAGGCCGGGTCTGTACCGCTCCTGAACGGGGCGGCCCCGGTACCGTGAGAGCACCACGACCAGCGGAGGGACGATGACCATCACCGACGACGCCGATGCCACCGACGTCGGAGCACTCGACGTCGAGTGGGACGTCGAAGGACTCGTCCACGGAGACGGCAGCGACGGTGTGACCCGCCTCCTCGAGGAGGCCGACGAGATCGCCTCCCGCATCGAGGCCCGCCGGGGCACCATCGCCGAGCTCGACGCGACCGCGCTCGGCGAGCTGATGACCGACATGGCCGAACTGCGGAACCGGCTCGGACGGGCCGGCAACTACTCCTCGTTGCGCTTCGCCGTCGATTCCACCGACGCCGAGATCGGCGCGCTGATGCAAAAGGTGCAGGAGCGATCGGCGTCGTTCCGAACCCGCCTGGTGTTCTTCGATCTGGAGTGGGCCGCCCTCGACGACGATCGTGTCGAGCAGCTACTCGCCGACCCGCGCCTCGAGTGGTGCGCGCACCACCTGCGGTCCGAGCGTCGCTACCGGGACCACCTCCTCACCGAACCCGAGGAGCAGATCATGACCGAGAAGGCGGTGACCGGGCAGAAGGCATGGTCCCGCCTGTTCAGCGAGCTCTCCGCCGAGATCACCGTCGAGCTGCCCGACCCCGCGTCCGACGGCGGCGTGCACCCGGTGAAGCTCGAAGGGGCGCTCTCGCGTCTGGGAGACCCCGACCGCGCCATCCGCCGTCAGGCGGCCGACGCGGTGAGCGAGGCCTTGCTTCCCGGCCTGCGGACACGGGCGTTCGTGTTCAACACGCTGCTCGCCGACAAGGCCACCGAGGATCGACTGCGCGGTTTCCCCAGCTGGCTCACCAGCCGCAACCTGTCCAACGAGGCCACCGACGAGTCGGTCGCCGCCCTCGTCGACGCGGTGAAGAGCCGCTACGACATCCCCCAACGGTGGTATCGGCTCAAGGCGACGATCCTCGGCCTCGACCGCCTGGCCGACTACGACCGCATGGCCTCGGTGGCCGACTCACAGGCCGAGATCGGGTGGACCGAAGCTCGCGACCTCGTGCTCGACGCCTATGCGTCGTTCTCCCCCACCCTGGCCGACGCCGCCACCCGCTTCTTCGAGGAGGGGTGGATCGATGCTCCGGTCCGACCAGGAAAGCGACCGGGCGCGTTCTGCGCCTACACCGTCCCCGACCACCACCCGTACCTGATGCTCAACTGGACATCTCGGCGCCGCGACGTCCTCACCCTCGCCCACGAGCTCGGACACGGCCTGCACGCCTACCTCGCCCGCGACCGGGGGATCTTCCACCAGGCGACGCCCCTCACCCTCGCCGAGACCGCCTCGGTCTTCGGCGAGACCGTCGCCTTCGGACGGATGCTCGACGGCACCGACGACCCCGGCGAGCGTCTCGCCCTGCTCGCCGAGAGCTTGGAGGGCACCATCGCCACCGTGTTCCGCCAGACCGCCATGAACCAGTTCGAAGACGCGGTGCACACTGCCCGACGCACCGAGGGTGAGCTGTCGGTCGAACGCTTCGGCGACCTGTGGGCCTCCACCCAGGCCGACATGCTCGGCGACTCGGTGGAGATCACCGACGGCTACCGGAACTGGTGGTCCTATGTCCCCCACTTCATCGGCACCCCCGGCTACGTCTACGCCTACGCCTACGGACAGCTCCTCGCCCTGTCGGTCTACGCCCAGTTCGAGGCCGAGGGCACCGATTTCGTCCCCCGCTACCTCGACCTCTTGGCCGCCGGCGGGTCGCTGCCCCCCGCCGAGCTCGGACGCATGGTCGGCGTCGATCTCGACGATCCCGGGTTCTGGTCAGCCGGCCTCGACATCGTCGAAGCCCAGCTCACCGCCGCCGAGTCGGCCGCGGTCGCGGCCGGACGAGTGGGGCAGCCATGACCACCCCGGCCGAGGCCGTCACGCGCCTGCGCGCCGCCTTCGACGCAGGGCTCACCCGTCCGGTGCCGTGGCGCCGCGAGCAACTCCTCGGACTGGAGCGGATGCTCGACGAGGACGAGGCGGCGATCCTCGACGCGTTGGCCAGCGACCTCGGGCGTTCCGAGGTGGTCTCGCACCTCGCCGACCTCGGCACGGCCCGCAGCAGCATCAGCCACACCCTCAAGCATCTCGACGACTGGGTCGCTCCCCGTCGGGTGAAGGTCCCGGTCTCCCAGAAGCCGGGGCGAGCCGAGCTGATCGCCGAACCGCTGGGGGTCGTGTGCGTGATCGCCCCGTGGAACTATCCGTTCCTGCTCGCCGTCGGGCCACTCATCGCCGCGATCTCCGCCGGCAACACCGCGCTGGTGAAGCCCTCCGAGCTCGCTCCGGCCACCTCGGCGCTCCTGGCCGACCTCCTCCCGCGCTATGTCGATCCGGAGGCGATCGCCGTCGTCGAGGGCGGGCCCGACGTGGCCGAGGCGGTGCTGGCCGAGCGTTTCGACCACATCTTCTTCACGGGGTCGACCCGCATCGGCAAGGTGGTGATGACCGCCGCGGCCGCCCACCTCACACCGGTCACCCTGGAGCTCGGAGGCAAGAGCCCGGCGATCGTCGATCGTTCGGCCCGCCTCGGAGTCACCGCCCGACGGATCGCACTCGGGAAGTTCCTCAACGCCGGGCAGACCTGCATCGCCCCGGACTACGTGCTGGTCGACGAGTCGGTCGTCGACCAATTCGTCGACCAGCTCACCACCGCCGTCGACGACTTCTACGGAGCGGACCCGAAGCTGTGCGCCGACTACGGACGCATCGTGAACCGACGACATCTCGACCGTCTCCGGGGCTTGATCGACGCGGGCGGTTTCGACGAGGTGGTCAGAGGCGGCGACTCCGATCCCGAGGACCGCTATCTCGCTCCGACCATCCTCACCGGGGTCTCCCCCGACTCCGAGGTGATGCAGGAGGAGATCTTCGGGCCGATCCTGCCGGTGCTGTCGGTGGCGTCGGTCGCCGACTCGGTCCGCTTCGTGAACCAGCGCGCCAAGCCACTGGCGTTGTACGTGTTCGCCGAGGACGACGACGCGCTCGACCAGGTGGTGGACAACACCAGCTCGGGCGGGGTGTGCACTAACCACACGCTCATGCAGTTCGCCCTGCCCGACCTGCCCTTCGGCGGCGTGGGCGACAGCGGGATGGGTTCGTACCACGGCCAGGCTGGCTTCGACACCTTCAGCCACCTCAAGTCGGTGCTGCGGAAGTCGACGCGCCCCGACCCGTCGGTGCTCTACCCGCCGTACGGGAAGGTGAAGTCGAAGATGCTCCGCTCGGCCCTGTGACCGATTCGGCGGACCGGGCGGAGGGGGTCGAGGCCATCGAGGTCGTCGTCGGAGCCGGCGACGCCGACCTGGTCTCGGGCCTCTTGTGGGGAACCGGGGTGTCGGCCGTCAGCGAGGAGACGACCGAGGCGGGCACGGTGCTGTTGCGGTGCGACGTGCCCCCCGGCGGTCTCGACGCGGTGCGCCACGCCCTGGGCGAGCTCTCCGCCGAGGCACGGCTGGTCGTCGTCGACGACGGGCTCGACTCGTGGCGTGCACACGCCGAGGCGGTTCGGGCCGGTCGGCGACTCGTCGTTCGTCCCCCGTGGGTGCCGCTCGGTGAGGTCGCTCCCGACACGGTGGTCATCGAGCTCGACCCGGGCCGAGCGTGGGGCCACGGTGCCCATCCCACCTCCCGCTTGTGCCTGGCCGAGGTGGAGCTCCTCGTCGACACCTCACCGGGATGCCACGTCATCGACGTGGGGTGCGGGAGCGGCGTCTTGTCGGTGGCGGCCGCCATGCTCGGGGCGAGCCGGGTCGTGGCGGTCGACATCGACCCCGAGGCCTGCCGCACCACGGCCGACAACGCCGAACGCAACGGCGTCGCCGAGCGGGTCGAGACACACCTCGTCGCCGCGGATGTGGGGGGAGACCCGCTCGACGGCGTCGTGGGGCGGGCCGACCTGGTCGTCGCCAACATCGGTGCCGCCACCCTCGTTGACCTGGCACCACACCTGCTCGACCACGTCGCCCCCGACGGCACCCTGGTGGTGAGCGGGCTGCTCGATCCGCCTCCGCCCGAGGTGGCCACCGCCTTCGCTCCGCGTCGACTCGTCCGGGCGGTCTACTCCGATGGGTGGTCGGTGCTCGTCTTCGTCTGAGGGACTCCACCCATGAGAGGACTACGCGCCGAGCCGGGCGAGGAGGCTGTCGAGGCTCGCCCGGTAGGCCGAGCCGAAGAGGATCACGTGCACCAACATGGGCACGAGCTGGTGCAGAGCGACCCGCTCCTCCC
>SKKL01000063.1 GCA_007121465.1 Acidimicrobiales bacterium
AGCACCTTGTGAGGGTCGGTGGTGGCCAGCACGAACACGACGTGGGCGGGCGGATCCTCGAGGGTCTTGAGGAGAGCGTTGGACGCCCCCGCCGAGAGCATGTGGACCTCGTCGAGTATGTAGACCTTGGTCCGGCCCGGAGAGCCGATGCCCGTGCGGCTGATGAGGTCGCGGATGGCCTCGACGCCGTTGTTGGAGGCCGCATCGAGCTCGTGGAGGTCGAAGGACGCTCCGGTCTCGATGGACCGACAGCTCTCGCAGGTCCCGCAGGGATCGCCCTCCTCGAGGTGGTCGCAGTTGAGGGCCTTGGCGAGGATGCGGGCGGTGGAGGTCTTGCCGGTCCCCCGGGGTCCGCTGAAGAGATAGGCGTGCCCGACCCGTTCGTCGCGGACAGCGCTGCGCAGGGCCCGCACGACGTGGTCCTGACCGCGCAGGTCGCTGAATCGCTGCGAGCGGTAGCGGCGGTAGAGGGTCTGGTAGGCCATCGCTGCCGACTCTACCGGTCAGGAACCGGCTCGCCCGTTGCCCTCGTCGGTGTCGAGGCGGTCCATGAGCGTGCCGAGGTCGAGGATCGACTCCTGGGACACCAAACCGTAGAAACGACCGCTCGGATCGGCCACGGGGAGGTGGTCGGCGACCGAGCGCGACAGGGCGGTCAGCGCGGCGGCGATGGTGGCCTCGGGGTCGAGCGTTTCCAGGTCGGTGCGCATGACCTCCTCGACGGTGGTGTCGACCCAGCGGTCGTTGTCGACGTCCAAGACGTCGTCGAGCAGCACCATCCCGTGGTAGGACCGATCGTCGCCGACCACGGGGATGGCACGTCGCCGGGCGAGTGCGACGTGCTCGGTGAACAGCTCGGCGAGGGTCGCGTCGGTGTGGGTGGTGGCGACATCGGTGATGAGGGCGGTGGAGATCGGCAAGCCGGTCCGGCGCTCGACGTGGCCGAGGCGCTCGTCGCGCTGATAGGCGGTGACCGAGCTGCTCCCGGCGAGAAGCTGAGCGAACACCGCGGCGATGAGCCCGGGGACCACGAACCCCGGCCGCCCGGTGGCTTCGGCCACGAACATCACCGCGGCCAGCGGCACCCGGTAGCCCGCGCCGAGGAACGCGGCGATACCGAGCACCGGGTAGAGGCTGGGATTGGGGCTCCCCACGAGCATCCCGATCGCCTGGCCGGTGATCGCCCCCTGGACGACCAAGGGAACGAACAGACCTCCGGTGCCTCCTCCGGCGACGGTGGCCGCAGTGGCCGCCACGCGGAGACTTCCGAGAAGCACAAGGAGCCAGATCGTCGTCTCCACCTCGAACACCCATTCGGTGGCCTGCAGCCCGGGGCCGAGGGTGAGGGCGAGTCCGTCGAACGCGGCATGGCTGGCGAGAACGAGCAACCCGAGGATCGCCGCCGCGACCGGGGTGACGAACAGGTAGCGGGACCGGTCGGCGATGCCCTTGGCCCACCGGATGAGGACTCCGAAGATGCGGGCACCGGCGCCACACGTGATCCCCACGAGGGCCGCACCCGCGAGGTCGCGTTCGTCGACCATCGTCGCGCCGGCCACCGGGAAGAGCGGCTCGGTGCCGTTGATGGCCACGAAGGTGAGGTAGCCCGATGCCGCACCCACCAACGCGGGAAGGAGGCTGCGGCGCGCCAGTTCGTTGCGGAACGGCACCTCGATGGCGAAGACCGCTCCGGTGGCCGGGGCCCGGAAGATCGCCCCGACACCCGCCGCCGCTCCCGCGACGAGCAGGAGTCGGACGTCGTCGCGGGCGAGCAGAGCCCGGACCTTGGTGCCGAAGGCGTGACCGATCCCGGCTCCGAAGTAGATCGACGGGCCCTCGAAACCGACCGCACCACCCGAGCCGAGGGTCGCTGCGCTCGCCGCGAAACGCGACCAGAAGGCCCGACCGTCGAAGCGGGCGTCGAGGCCGTGGAACGCCCGGAGGTACTCGTCGGTGGTCGCGGGGGTCGCCTTGCCGCCCACGAAACGCAGCAGCGCCACCGACACGAACAGACCGAGGCCCGGGAGGACCACCTGAACCGGGAGCGGAGCGTGGAGCAGCCGTTCGAGCATCTCCTGATCGACGATGCGGTCGAACACCCCGACGAGGAGGCCGACCGCGACCCCGGTGACGGCCGCGGCGAACACGACCCATCGGGCCATGGACATCAGCTCGCGCAGCTCGTGTCGAGCGGCCTCGGCCGAGGCGGCGCTCCACGGTGATCGACCTCGACTCGGCATCGCCGCTCATCGTCTCACGTCCAGGAATGGCCCGAACACGAACGGGGTAGAGCACCGGCCGAGGAGGTTGAGAAACCGTGACGATCGAACAGCGACGACCCGACGACCAACAGCCCATCCAGCCCCAGATCGATGCACTCGACCCCACCGAACTGGAGGGATCGATCGCCGCGGTGACCGCCGCGACCCTGGCGATCTTCGATGCCGACGGGGCGGGAGTGATGCTCGTCGACGGCGACGAGGCCCTCCACTACATCGGCACCACCGACGAACGCAGCCGTCGCTTCGAAGCCGCCCAGGAGCGCACCGGCGAGGGGCCGTGCATCGACGCCCTGCTCGAGGACACGATCGTGTCGTCGACCGACATCGTGCTCGATCCTCGCTGGCCCGATCTCACCCACGAGCTCGAGGGAACGAGCATCGGTGGACTGCTCGGGGTGCCCATCCGACTCGGAGGCGCACCCGTCGGCTCGCTCAACGTGATCCGGACCCAGCCGTGGGAGTGGTCCGACGCCGACATCTCCGCCGTCGAGGCCCACGCTCGGGTGATCGAGGAGCTGATGGCAGCGGCGATGCTCGCCCGAGACCGCTCCGGTGTGGTCGACCAGCTCCAACACGCCCTCGAGAACCGGGTGACGATCGAACGGGCCATCGGGATCGTGATGGCCCGACGTGGCATCGACGCCACCCGGGCGTTTCACCATCTGAGGCTCCGATCCCGCAACGAGCGTCGGCCCGTCCGCGAGGTCGCCGAGGAGATCGTCGCCGAGGTGGGCGGCCGGTAGCGACCGGGCAGAGGCAGGGCCCGCGACCGAGGAACCGGGGAGCGGGGCCGCTAGTGTCGATCCCGAGTTGATGCCGCCGTGCCCCCGCGGGATCACCCCTCCGATCGAGGGAGCACGCCTCGGTGAACACCACCACTCCGGACATCGACCGCCTCTTGGCGCGCGCCGCCCGCCAGCCCGACGCCACCGAGCGGTCTCGGACCGTCACCCCGGTCGACCGGCGCCTTCCGACCGGTGATCTTCGAGGCCTGCTCGCCATGGCGGCCCACGCGTCCACCGCCGGGATCATGATCACCGACGGCGACCTTGCCTCTCCGGGCCCCCGCATCCTCTACGTCAACCCGGCATTCGAGACGATGACCGGCTACCGCAGCGAACAGGTGGTGGGCGAGTCGCCCCGATTTCTGCAGGGGCCGGCGACCGACCGTACCGTCCTCGATCGGCTCCGCCACGACCTCGCTCACCACGGCCACTTCTCCGGGGAGGCGGTGAACTACCGCGCCGACGGCGAGCCGTTCGTCATGTCGTGGCAGGTCCGCGCCCTGCACGACCCCGACGGCCGGGCCAGTCACTACGTCGCCATCCAGACCGACGCGACGAGCGACCGGATCCGTGATCACGAGGCGAACGAGACCGCCCGACGTCTCCAGCGCGAGCTCCTGCCCCGCGTTCCCGACGATCTCGGCGGAATCGAGGTCGCCTCCCGCTACGCGGCGGTCGAGTCGCACCTGGCCATCGGCGGCGACTGGTACGACGCGTTCGAGATCAACGCTCAGAGCGTGGGGTTCGTCGTCGGCGACGTCGCCGGCCACGGAGTTCCGGCGGCCGCCGCCATGGGCCGCCTGCGGTGGTCGGTCCGCAGCCTCCTCGAGGCCGGGATCTCCATCGGCAAGACGGTGGACCACCTGCGTGACTTCTCCACCGCCGACGACCTGTACGCCACCATGGCCCTCGTCCGCTACCAGCGCGAGGCGCGCCAGCTCGACGTGGCCACGATCGGCCACCCTCCTGTCGTTCTCTGGGCCGGTGACAGGGTTCGCGAGGTCTGGAGCTCGAACCCGCTGCTCGGGTTGCACTCCGATGATCACACCGAGTGCACCGAGGAGGTCGACCCCGACGAGGTCCTCGTGCTCTACACCGACGGCGTGCTCGACGGGGGACGTCGCGACCAGCAGTGGCTCACCGACGCGCTCGGGGAGATCGACTCGGGAGCGGACCGGCCTCTCGGCGACATGGCTGACGAACTCGTGAGCCGGGTCACCGTCGCCGGCAGCACCGACGATGTCGCCGTGCTGCTCGCTCGTTTCCCCTGACGACGCATGGCCGGAAGGACGTTCCCCACTCGGGGGACGCGAGACGCGCCCGCCCTTGCAAGTGGCGGCCAGGCGATCTGCGGCACACTGCAGGATC
>SKKL01000098.1 GCA_007121465.1 Acidimicrobiales bacterium
CCGTCGAGCAGGTCGGCGGCGAGAGGCAGGATCTGTTCGGTGTACTCGGGATCGGCTCCCTCGGAGAAGCCGTCCTGCCACCATCGGGCGTGACGCTCCCAGAGGTCGTCGGGATGACCCTCGTCAGTCACGGAGGCGGACGATGGTGGACTGGCTGGCGGTGGCCAGCAACGTGCCGTCCTCGGCCCACTGGTGCACCAGTCCGTGACCGAACCCGCCGGCGATGGCGTGGACCCGGATGTCGAGCAACACCCACTCCGACGGCACCGGCTTCACCACCCGGATCGTGTTGTCGAGGCTGTTCCCCCCACCGTCGCGTCCCAGGGCCGCCCCGAGCCCACCGGGCACGAAGTCGCCGAGGATGGCAAGGGCGGCCGGTCCCATGTCGATGCCTTCCGGCACCCGGACCCAGCGAAGCGTGCGACCGTCGGTGGTGGCGTCGTGGACGCTCCCGTCGGGCAACAGAGCGGTGCGCTCCTCGAGGCGGGTGTGGATCCAGTCCCCGTCGATGTGACGCCACCGCGGGTGGGGTGGGCACTCATCGGGCGGCAGGACGCGGGGGCGGTGCGCCCACTCCCCCTCCGCGTCGAGGGGGCGGTCGCCAAGAGCGGCGTTGACCGTGAGGATCTCGGTGTCGCCCACGTGGGCGGTGGCCCGCGCCTGGCTGACCTGCTTGCCCGAGACCACGACCCGAACGTCGATGTCGACGATCGACGGCGGCCGGGCGTAGGACAGGTACTGGGCGGTCGCCCAGATCAGCGGACGACCGGTGGTCCCCTCCAGGGCGCTGATCGCTGCCCCCAGGCCACATCCGCCGAAGAGAAAGCCGCCCCCGGTGCTGATACCCGGGGTCACCGGGAGGTACCAGCGGTTGGGGTTGTGGGTGGGTTCCAGTCCGAGCCAGCTTCGAGAGTCCATCGTCGGCCGATGCTATGGGCCGCGACGCCCGCGCCCCCAATGACGTGTCTCACATCACAGCGCGAACGTGTCGATGGAGAGGGGTGTGCGAAACCGACGGCGCCAGGACGAGCGCGCCCGAACGTGACCGGCGAGAGGCGACAGGCGCTCCACGGTGGCTCCTTGCGTTCAGCGCGATCTGCGTCGTTGTGGTGATCGCCTTCCTCGGGGCCGACGCTCTAGGCATCGATCTGCGGGACGAGCCTCCCGTGAGCCTCCGCCGAGCGGCCGAGGCCGCCGTCATCATCTGCGTTCTGGCCTGGGGGCTGCGCCCGCTCCCGCTGCGCGACCTCGCCGAGGCGGCCGGGCGCCCCCTCCTGGCCGTGCTCGTGGCCATGCTCGCCCTCATCGCGGTCGTTCAGGTGACCGTCACGCCTCAGCCGCGGTATCCGTTCTCCGCCTGGGACATGTACGCCACCACCCCCGACGCGGCCCTCTACCCCACGCTCGAGATCATCAGCCCATCCGGCGGGGTCGAGCGGGTTCGCCTGGCCGAGGTTCTTCCGGTGGTGACTCCCCGCCCCTTCGCCGCCACGCTCACGATCCTGGCCCGTGCCCACGAGGAGGAGTTCGAGGGCATCGAGGAGGTGCTCTCCGACGTCGGACGGCTCCTCGCCGGGCGCGCCGGCGCCACCGACGCCGATCGCTTTCGCATCAGTGTGTGCGTCGTCGACGACCCGACGCCGGCCGAGCCGAGCACCTGTCGGCCGATTCTCGAGGACGCGGTCAGCGAGCAGGACCTCCGATGAGCGGCACCGACTGCTGGTCGCGCCGCCCCACCGAACTGGCGGTGCTGCGGATCGTGGTGTTCACGATCTGGCTGGTGCTCCTCGCGAACATGGACCTCTCACTGTTCGCGGATCTTCCGGCCGAGGCGCTGCGTCCCACCGGACTGGTCGTCCTCCTGCCCCTCGACACGCTCGCCGCCTCGCCGCATCTGCTCACTGCGGTGCGCCTCGTCGCGATGATCGGATGCGTTGCCTGCGTAGTGGGTGTCCGGCCGTGGCGTGGGATCGCCGCCACGACCGTGGTGCTCCTCCTCGTGTGTGACGGCCTCGCCAAGTCGGTCGGTTGGTACGCCAATCACGCCCAGTTCGCTCCGCTGGTCGCCGCGGCACTGCTCGCGGCCGCACCATCCGCTGATCGCCTGTCGCTCCCGCGACGGGCTCCAGCGGTCCCCGACGTATCGTCGCTCCGCCACGGTGCACCCATGTTCGCGGTGGCGCTGCTCGTCACCCTCTCGTACTCGTTGGTGGCGGCTCGTCGGATCTTCGAGGGCGGCGGCTCGGTCTTCGTCGATCACTCGATCCTCGAGTGGTCGGTGCTTCGCAGCTTGGAGGACCACCACTACCCGTGGGACTTCGGACTGGTGCTGCTCGAGAACCAATGGCTCCTGCCCCTGATGGCCACAGGGTTCGCGATCACCACCCTGTTCGAGCTGTTGTCCCCCCTCGCCCTTCACCACCGACGGTTCCGGGTGGCGTGGCTCGCGGTGGTCATCCCTTTCCATTTCGGCACGCTCATCCTCATGAACATCTTCTTCTGGGAGAACCTGCTCATCCTGGCGGTGCTGTTCACGGCCCTGCCCCGGCTGGCTGGTGGCGGGCGTTCCCGTGAAGCCTCCGACCCCGACACCGTTGCCCGGCCGATGCCGTGACTGGTGGTCTAGAGATCCAGCCGACCGGGACTGGTGCCCCGAACCTTCTCGTAGACGGCTCGTGCCACCGTGTCGGGCAGCCATGACAGGTCTTGGAGGTCCTCTAGGTCGGCTCGCTTCACGGCGTTCACCCCGCCCATCTCCTTGACCAGTCGCTGCTTGCGGGTGGGGCCGAGCCCGGGGATGTCGTCGAGCACCGACCGGGTCATCCGCTTGTTGCGCAGCTGACGGTGGTAGCTGATGGCGAAGCGGTGGCTCTCGTCGCGCAGGCGCTGGAGCAGGTAGAGCGCCTCTGATTGCCGGGGAAGGCGGACCGGATCCGGCTGATCGGGAAGGAACACCTCCTCGAACTGCTTGGCGAGCGACGCCACCGGGATCTCGTCGTCGAGGCCGAGCTCGCGAAGGACCCGCACGGCGACGCCGAGCTGACCCTTGCCCCCGTCGACCAGCAGCAGGTTCGGGGGGTAGCGGAACTTGCCGTCGCGCTCGCCGACGGGCAAGTCGCGCTCCTCGAGGTAGGCGCGGAAGCGTCGGGTGAGGACCTCTTCCATCGCCGCGTAGTCGTCGTTGCCGGGCACGTCACGGACCTTGAACCGGCGGTACTCGCTCTTCTTGGGCAGCCCGTCCTCGACGACCACCATCGACCCGACGTAGTCGGACCCCTGGATGTGGCTCATGTCGTAGCACTCGATCCGCAGAGGAGCCTCGGGCAACCCCAGTTGCTCCTGGAGGTCGTTGAGGGCCTGGGCGCGTGTGTTGTGGTCGCTCGCCCTCTTCAGCCGGTGGCGGGTGAAGGCCTCCGAGGCGTTGCGGGTGACGGTCTCGAGCAGGTTCTTCTTGTCGCCCCGTCTCGGAACCCGGATGTCGACCCGTGAGCCCCGCAGCTCGCTGAGCCAGCGCCCGTAGAGGTCGTCGTCCTCTGACTCGTGGGGGACGAGGACCGACTTCGGCCAACCCAGCGGGGGGTAGTCGTAGTAGAGGCCCTCGAGGATGTTGCCCACGAGCTCGGCGGGCGTGAGGTCCTCGACCTTGTCGATGACGAAGCCCTTGCGGCCGACGACCCTCCCCTTGCGCACGAAGAAGACCTGCACCGAGGCTTCGAGCTCGTCGTCGGCGACCCCGATCACATCGAGGTCCTCTGACCGATCCGCCACCATCTGCTGCTTCTCGATTGCCTTGGTGACCGAACCGAGGCGGTCGCGGAGTCGGGCCGCCAGCTCGAACTCGAGGTCGGCGGCAGCGGCGCGCATGCTCGCGTCGAGATCGGCGACGACCTGATCGGTGTCACCGTCGAGGAAGCCGATGAGCTCGTCGACCAGCTCCTTGTAGGCCGCTGGCTCGATCTCCCCGACACAGGGCGCCGAGCACTTCTCGATGTGGCCGAGCAGGCAGGGCCGACCCAGTCGCTCGTGGTGGCGGAACTTGTTGTCCGAACAGGTCCGGATCGGGAAGGTGCGCAGCAGCAGGTCGAGCGTTTCGCGGATGGCGTAGGCGTGGCCGTAGGGACCGAAGTACCGCACGCCTTTGCGCTTGGCCCCTCGCATCACCATGGCTCGTGGCCACTCGTCGGAAAGGGTGATGGCGAGGAACGGGTAGCTCTTGTCGTCGACGAGCCGGACGTTGAAGCGGGGCCGATGCTCCTTGATGAGGTTGTACTCGAGCATCAGCGCTTCGATGTCGTTGCGGACCTGGATCCACTCGACGGTGTCGGCCGTCGCCACCATCTGGGCGGTGCGAGGAGCCAGGGACGCGGGGTTCACGAAGTAGTTCGACAGGCGGGAGCG
>SKKL01000273.1 GCA_007121465.1 Acidimicrobiales bacterium
GCCGGCCCCGAGCCCGACTCCTGGCCGAGCACCGGCAACCTCCGCCTGGTCGAACCCACCGACCTCGAGGCGCCCGACGATCCCGACGCCAGCCCGGACCTCGCGGCCGAAGCGGCGGTTCCGGCCCCACCGGTCGGCGAGCTCCCGATACCCGACTATGACAACCTGTCGGCCTCACAGGTCGTTCCGCGCCTCGACGAGCTGGGAGGCGACGAGCTCGATCGCGTTCGTCTCTACGAGCAGACCCACCGGGGGCGTATGACGATCCTCAGTCGCATCGCCCAGCTGCAGGCGGGCTGACGATGGAGGAGAACGCTCGGACCGCGAGCCCCGACGACCTCGATCGGGTCACGTCCCTCGCCAGCGCGGCCGTCGCCGAGCTCACCCCGACTCGGGGCGGCGAACTGTGGGCCCGTCGCGAGGCCCGCCCCGCCCCGGTCGCCGACACGCTCGCCGCCGCGATCGACGACCCCGACCAGGAGCTGTTCGTCGGCGAGCTCGACGGCGTCGTCGTCGGCTATGCGGCGGTCCGGTCCGAACCCTTGCGCGACGGCTCACACCTCGCGGTCCTCGACGACATCTACGTCGATCCCGACGCGCGCGGCGTCGGGGTGGGGGAGTTGATGATGGACCAGGTCGTCGCCTGGGCCACCGACAAGGGCTGCGTCGGGATCGACAGCGTGGCCCTTCCCGGCAACCGGGCGACCAAGAACTTCTTCGAATCCTTCGGCCTCGTCGCCCGAGCGATCGTGGTGCACCGGCCCCTCCCGACTGGCGGCACCGACCAACCCGACCGAGACGCTTCGCGATGACGCCCGACCCCACGACGACGCCGGCCCAGATCGAGCTGTGCGTCGGCGCGGTCGTGGTCGACGACGGGCGTCTCCTGATGATCCGCCGCGGTCACGGACCGGCGGCGGGGGAGTGGGCGATCCCCGGCGGACGGGTCGAGCCGGGGGAGACCGTGGCCGAAGCGGTGTTGCGCGAGCTGGTCGAGGAGACCGCGATCGAGGGCTTGTGTGGTGACCTCATCGGATGGGTCGAGCGCGTCGAGGAATCTCACCACTTCTTCATTCTCGATTTCGCCGTGACCTGCCTCGACCCGGGCGAACCCCGAGCCGGGAGCGACGCCGCCGAAGCACGGTGGGTGCCTCTCGACGAGGTGAACGAGTTGCGGCTCGCTCCCGGGCTCGAGCACTTCCTCTACGAGCACCGCATCATCGACCGGGTGCTCTGAACCGCCACGGGCCCTAGCGGCCCTTCCAGACCGGATCGCGCTTCTCGATGAAGGCGAGCGGGCCCTCGGCGAAGTCCTCGGTTGCCGCCAGGCGACCCATCGCCGCTCCCGACAAGCGGAACGCCTCGTCGTCGTCGACGCCACGGGCCATCGCCATCACGCCGAGGGACTCGCGGACCGCCAACGGTGCATTGGTGGCGATCCGCGCCGCGAGGGCAAGGGCGGCGTCGAGCGCATGACCGGGCTCGCACAGCTCGTTGACCAGCCCGAAGTGGTGAGCTCGCTCGGCGCTGATCGGATCGCCGGTGACGACCAACTCGGTGGCGACGTTGGTGGGGAGCTTCTGGGCGAGGCGGAACAGTCCTCCTGCGGCCGCGACCAGGGACCGCTTGACCTCGGGGACACCGAAACGGGCTTCTCGGGACGCGACCACCAGGTCACAGGCCAGGACGAGCTCTGTTCCACCGGCGAGCGCCGGGCCATCGACAGCGGCGATGAGCGGCTTGGTGCGCTGACGGGCCACGAGGCCGGCGAAACCGCCCCGCTCGGTGCTGAGCGCGCCGCCTCCGCCCGATGAGACGGCCTTCAGGTCGGCTCCGGCGCAGAACACGGGTCCGTTGCCGGCGAGGACGGCCACCCAGAGGTCGTCGTCGGCCTCGAATCGGTCGATCGCCTCCTCCAGACCGGTGGCGACCTCACCGTTCACTGCATTGCGGGCCTCGGGGCGGTCGATGGTGATGATGGCGACGTGGTCGCGGGCTTCGTACTGGATCATGGCGCCACGCTACCGGCTCCCGACGGCACGACGCAGAAGCTCCCTACGCCGTCGGGGAGGCACCCGGCTAGGGTGCCGGCCGTGAGCTCCGAGCCTGCGGACATGGTGATCTTCGACCTCGACGGAACGCTCGTCGACTCCGACGCGGCACTGGTCGGAGCCTTCGTCGCTCACGGCGTCGCGGCTGAGACCGTCACCTTTGGACACGTGCTCGCCGACGAGTGCGCCCGCCTCGGAATCGACCTCGACTCATACCTCGATGCCTACGACCCGAACCGCGTGCAGCCGTTCCCCGGGGTTGCCGAGATGATCGGTCACCTCGAGCAGGCCGGCATCCGATGGGCGATCTGTTCCAACAAACACCCGCGGTCCGGACACGCCGAGATGACCCGGCTCGGCTGGAGGCCACAGGGTGCCTGGTTCTCCGATTCGTTCGACGGAGGGCCCAAGAACCTCGTCGTGCCCGTGGCCGAACTCGGCGTCGACCCCCTCCGACTGATCTATGTGGGCGACACCGACCACGACCGCGAGGTGGCGGCGGAGGTCGGATGCCGCTTCGTCGCCGCCGGATGGAACCCGCGCGTCGAGCCGCGGGCGGGGGAGTGGGTGGCCCACCACCCCGCCGAGATCCTCGACCTGTTGGGTCTCACCCCCCGCCGATAGCGCGGGGCTCAGTCCTTCGGAGCGTCCTCGTCCTTCGGGGTGTCCTCGGTCGGGACACTCTCCGAGACGGTCTCCTCCGGGGTGGCCTCCTCCGGAGCAGCGGGCTCTGGAGCAGCATGCTCCGCGACGGTCTCCTCGGATGCAGCCTCTTCTGGAGCAACCTCCTCGGCGACGGTCTCCTCGGGGACCGTTTCCGCGACGGCGTCGGCCACCTCGGCGGCGACGGCCGAGGCTTCAGCCGGCGGATTCTGCCCGGCGTCGGTCTCGACGGGGTCGGTCGCCTCCGACTCGTCAGGAGTAGCTGAGGACGGCTCCGTCGCGTCCGGGGACGGGGCCGGCGGGGCCGGAGGCGGCGGCGGCTTCTTCGGTCCACCGGCCTTGGGGCGACGCCGCTTGGCGTCGGTGGCCTCGATGCCGAAGTGGGCGGCGATGTGGGGAACCCGGCTCGCCACCTTGCGGACCGCCGCGACCAGCTCGTCGGTCGGGTTTTCGGGGAACGACGCAGGGGTGACGGTCTGGCGCACGGGGGAGTAGGACACGGCGTCGAGCACCGTCGCCCACCGCTGTTGGGTCACCTCAGGAGAGAAGGACTCGCCCGCCGAGGTGGAGAGCCGTGCGGCCAGCTCACCGGGCAGGGGAGCGCCCGCCTTGGGCGGACGGGAGCTGAGACGCAGCGCCCGAACGACCCGGCCGGCGGTGATCGTCTCGTCGATCTCGGTCAACCACGCCTGGTGTTCCTCTTCGACCCGGCGGTTCAGACCCTCGCGCAGGGTGTTCGCCAGCTCACGGGTCTCGTCGTCGCGAGCCGCGGAATCGGCGGCGACGACGACCGAACGCAGATCGCGCAGGTCGAGCTCATCGATGTTGGACAGAGCAGCGTCGGCCCGGTCGCGCCACTCAGCGGTGCGCAACGGGGGCAGGAGCCGTTCGGCGATGGCCACCAGTGGCTCGGCCTTCACCGTTGGCTGGCCCTCGGTCTCGGCCTGTTGGTTCTGCTTCTCGACCGCCTGGCGCACCGCAGGAACGCCGCCGCGCAGGACCTGCTCCGCGATGGGACGCTCCTGTTCGGGCAGGCTCTCGAGGACGGCGTTGCGGTGGTGACGCAACGGCCGGAGGCGCTTGGGCTTGGGCTTCTCGGGGAGGGGCGGAGGAGCGGGCCGTCGAGGACGATCCCCACCTTCGCTGCGGGGCCGGCGCTCCCGTCGGGGACGGTCACCGCCCTCGCGGTCGCCACGGTCTCCGCGGTCGCCACGCTCGCCGTCGCGGCCACGTGGTCGCTTGCGACCGTCCTCACGACGGCCGCCACGCCCCTTCGACACCAGCGTCGATGTGACGAGCTGATCGTCGCTCGGAGCCTGATCGATCAGTTCGATCCGCTCCGGCTCTCGGCGGGCATCGGTCTTCGGGGCCTGGACCCCGACGATGTCGATCCCGTCGACGTCGAACTCGGCGTCGGCGCGAACAACGTCGCCGACCTTGGCTCCCTCGAACAGCAATGAACCGTCGAGCGTTCCCTTGGGCTGTCGAGCTCCGGCGGCGCGCCAGGTCCACGACCCGTCCTCACGCTCGCTGGTGAGCTCGACCTCAATCCTTCTCGGCATGAGGCGCCACGCTAGTCGGCC
>SKKL01000183.1 GCA_007121465.1 Acidimicrobiales bacterium
CTGCTCGGCGCGAACTCGGGCGTCGGCATCAGCCTCGGCGACGACTGCGTGGTGGAGGCCGGCCTGTACCTGACCGCCGGCACGCTGGTGAAGCTCCCCGACGGATCGGTGGTGAAGGGCCGCGAGATCAGCGGCATCTCGAACATGTTGTTCATCCGCCACGGCCAGACCGGCGCCATCGAGGCCCGTCAGCGCACCGGCAGCTGGGGCGGCCTCAACGAGGCCCTCCACCACAACTGATCCCGCTCCCACCAGGTTCCGGCGGCGGGGTCAGGGGATCGTGGCGTTGTCCGTGGCGTCCCAGCCGAAGGTCCGGCCGGCGAGGTCCCACTCGATCTGGGCCGGGAGCAACTCGACCCGGTCGACGAGCGTGCTGTCGAGCACGAGGCGCCGCACGAAGGTGTCGGCGAACACCATGGTGTCGCCGTCCGGGAGCGCCAGCGCACCGGACGTGACGACGGTCGACTCCGCGAGGTGCTCGAACAGCGCGGGCACGGCGACGCTCGTGTCGATGTCGAGGCCGACATCGCCGTACTGCCCCGGCGGTGTGGCGCCGCCACCGGCGAACGACGGCCGGTCGCCCACCGCCGCATGGTCGACCGAGCCGACGCCGATCACCCGCGTGTCGTCGCCGACGTCGACGTCACCCTCGATCCCGTCGAGCGCGAGCGTCGTGGCGGACGTCGCCCCGGCGAACAGCGGCCCGGTGGCCTCTCCGGTGCCCGTCCCGGTGTTCGCGGCGCGGTCCCAGCGGTACGAGACCTCGCCGCCACCCTCGGGCGCCAGGACGATGTCGATCGCGGCGGCATCGAGCTCGACCGTGGCCGTACCCGGGTGGCCGTAGTCGACCCGAACGACGTGCACGGTGTCGAGCCCGAACCGCAAGAAGCAGTGGCGCCCGTCGTCGGTCGCACGGCACACGTGCAGCTCCATCGCCGGCACGTGATCGGTGGTCAGCGTCGACCGGAGGGCGTCGACCACGGCGGGCCGGTCGGGGACGACCACCTCGAGCGGCTCGAACTCCGGCAGGGCGGGCGAATCCGGTTCGGACGCGTTCGACACCTCGAAGCGGTAGGACGTCACCTCGAACACGTCGCCGAGGTCGGGGTCGGACACCTCGCCGGGCCACCCCTCGGCGGCGAGGTAGATGTCGAGCCCGAGCGGGTTCGGATCGGGTTCCGCCGGCCCCGGCGGCCCCTGTTCGCCCTGCGGGCCCTGCTCGCCCTGCGGGCCCTGTTCGCCCTGCGGACCCTGTTCGCCCTGTTCGCCCTGCGGACCCTGCGGACCGGGCGGGCCGGGCGGGCCCGGTTCGCCGCCGCCACCGGGGACGTAGGCGCCCACGACGTCGACGAGCACCTCGCTGGTGGCTGTCGCGTCGGCGGACTCGTACCAGAGCTGGATCCGGCCGGCGTCGGCACCGGCGGTCGGCACGCTGACCGTCACCGAGTTGGCCGTCACGCCGCCGGCGGTGACGTTGACGTTCGAGGTCTGCGGCAACCCGGGCGGGTCCCCCGGACGCACCGAGACGAAGCCGTCGGCGGTCGGGATCGCCGTCACGTTCAGCACGACCCCGGTCGCGCCGGGCGGGACGACGGTGGTCGTGCCCTCCGAGGACGGGATCTCGCCGGTCACCGTGAGCGTCCGGGGCACGCCCGAGGAGAACGGGCCGCCGAGTCCGAGCCCGGCGCGGGTGTCGAGCACCCGTGTGGGCACGACGTCGACGAACACCGACCCCGCCGATTCGTCGCTCGCCACGGTGGCGACACCGCCACCCAGCGCCAGGGCGGCCGCGGCGCCCACCAGCGCCCACCGGGAGTGCAACCACCCCCGTCCGGCGGCTCGACGGCGTGCGGGACGTGACCCCGTCATGCCCCTCGACCCTACCGAGCACGTTTCCGCGTCGCAGATCGCCCCTGCCCGTCATCGCAGTCGCCCGCGGACGGCGGCCGCCGGGCGAGCGCGGTCACGAGGGCCAGCTGTAGTCGCCCGGGGAATCGTCGAACGTCCACGTGACCTCGTCGGCCACGAGTTCGACCCGGTCCTCGAGCGTGCTGTCGAGCACCACGCGGCTCACACGGAAGTCGCTGATCTCGACCTCACCCACGGGCGCCAGGCCGAGGGTGTCCTCGTCGATGGCCTCGAGAACGAAGGTGCCCTGCGAATACTGATGGTCGGGATCGTCGCTGTCGAGCACCGAGGCGAGCAACCGTGGCACGCTCCGGTGCGTCGTCGTCGTCAGGACGAAGGTCTGCGTGGGTCCGTCCACATCCGACGGCGGAATGCGTCGGTCGTCCTCGTCGTCGGCACCGCGCCCGAAGCGATGATCGAGTGATCGAACCTCGATCGAACCTTCCAGGGGGAAGGGGCCATCGAGGGGGCCGGCGGCGTCGCCACGCAACAGTTGGTCGCCTTCGACGAACCAGAAACTCGTCTCGCGGAGACCCAACAACGGACCACCGGCGACGCTTCCGCTCACCTCACCGTCGGAGATGTCGTACGCGAACACCCCGTCGGTGCTGCCGAATGAAGGTGTGGCCGTGACCACGATGTCGGGGCCGGGCGCTTGCCCACTCGGGATCATCTCCACGCGAACGGCATCGGGGAACTCGGAGTCGACCGAGAGCACCTTCATCCGGTTCAACTCGGCTTCGAGGAAACAGTGCAGAGCGCCGGTGTCGAGGTTGTCGCCGCAGACCGTGAGCGTCATGTCCGCGCCCGTGAAGAACTGGTCCTCCTCCATCATCTCGAGCAATCCCGGGACGTGACCACCGGGCGCCACGATCACCTCGATCGGCAACAGCCCGACCTCCATCTCGCCATCGACCTCGTGCGGTCCCACTTCGAGGCGATAGCCGAGCACCGGCATCGAGTCGGTCGGAAATCCGGTGAGGCCGGTCGGCGGCGAGAGTGACATCACGAGGTCGTGCGGGTTCAGATCCGGCTCGGCCGGCCCCGGAGGCCCCTGCGCGCCTGTTGGGCCAGCCGGACCTGGCGGCCCGTCAGCGCCGTCTTCGCCGTCCGCGCCATCCCTGCCCCTGGGGCCGGCGTCACCACGCTCGCCCTGCTCCCCCTGTTCACCCTGTGGACCCTCGGGGCCCTCCGGACCCCTCGGGCCACGCTCGCCCTGCGACCCCGCCGGACCCTCCGGACCGGGTTCGCCGCCACCGCCGGCGACGTAGAAGCCGACGACGTCGCCGAGCAGGTCGGCGGTGGCCGACGGGTCACCGGACTCGAACCAGAACTGGATCCGGCCGGCGTCGGGGCCGCTCGTCGGCAGGTTGGCCGTCACCGCGTTGGCGACCACGTCGCCGCCCGCCACGTTGAGGTTCGATGTCGTCGGCGCACCGGCCGGGTCACCCGGGCGGACCGACACGAACCCGCCGGCCGAGGCGATCGCCGTCACGTTCAGCACCACGCCGGTCGCCCCCGGGGGCACGACGGTGGCCGGACCCGTCGCCGTGTCGACCTCGCCGGTCACGATCAGCGAACGTGGCACCCCGGATGCCGACGGCCCGTCGAGACCGACACCGACACGGGTGTCGACCACCCGCTCGGGCGGCACCGGCACGAACGACGACACCTCGCCGCCCGTCGCCACGGCGAACGACAACCCGCCGGCGCCGAGGGCCACGGCCACCGCTGCACCGATCGCAGCCCACCGGGACCGGCTCACCGACGACGGACGTTCCGGAACACGCATGCCCCGAGACTGACACCGAGAGCACCGCTCTCGCATCAGGGACCCACCCTGAACCTTGGGCCGAAGAACCTCGGGACGGAGCCTCGACGATCGCCGGCGAGGTCCACCGAACGACCTCGGCTGCAGGGATTCTCGTGCTCGCGAAGACCTGCAGCCGAGAATGGTCGAGGAAGCGGGCCGGCCGCACCGGCTACCGTCGGCGGGGTGGGACGCGCCGAACACGGCGAGCCGGTCGAGCTCGAGGTGGCCGGGCGCACGGTCACGATCACCAACCCCCACAAGGTGATGTTCCCGCGCCAGGGCGGCACGAAGCTCGACCTCGCCCACTACTACCTCGCCGTCGGTCAGGCGATCCTCCCGACGCTCGTCGACCGGCCGGTGCTGCTCGAACGCCACCCGGACGGCGTCGGCGAGAACTCGTTCTTCCAGAAGCGGATCCCGGCATCGGCCCCCGACTGGCTCACCACCACGACGGTCCGCACCATCAACGGCACCGAGTCGCGGGCGCTCGTGATCGCCGACCTCGCCCACGTGCTGTGGGCGGTCAACCAGGGGTGCCTCGGGTTGCACGTGTGGCCGATCCGGGC
>SKKL01000306.1 GCA_007121465.1 Acidimicrobiales bacterium
GCCTCCTCGGAGGCGGCAGCCGGTGGCTCCTCAGGAGCGGGGGCCGGAGCCGGTGCGGCGGCAGGCGCGGGCGCCTCGGCAGCAGGAGCAGCGGCGGCGGGCGCAGGCGCAGCCTCGGCCGGAGCCGTCTCGGCGGAGGTGTCGCTCTCCGCAGGCGCGTCGGAGGCGGGCTTCGGGGCCGCGGCCTTCTTCGCCGGGGCCTTCTTGGCCGGCGCCTTCTTGGCGGACGGTTCCTCGGGCTGTTCGTCGCGAACGAGCCCCTCGCGCTCAGCCTTGCGACGGACCCGGTCCGCCTGGGCGTCGACGACGCTGGAGGAGTGGCTCTTCACCCCGATGCCGAGCGCGTCACAGAGATCGAGCGTCTCCTTGTTGGTCAGCCCGAGCTCTCGTGCCAGCTCGTACACACGGATCTTCGCTGCCAAGTCCCGTCCAGTCCCTTCGTCGTGATGTCTGAGGTCGATGTTGTGAGGCCGTCGCATGGGGGCATGGCCGACGGTCCAGTCTCGCGCACCACACCCGGCGGCACGAATGCCAACGGATCAGTCCGCTCGATGTGCCGTCCCGAGGTCCTCGGAGGTGACGAGCACCCCTTGGATCCGAGACCGAAACGCACGGGCGAACGCGTTACGCCCGAGAGCCTCGGAGAGGCAGGTGTCCGAATCCGCACACAGCCAAGCTCCACGGCCTTCCAGGGTAGGGCCCCGAACCACGAATCCGTCGGGCCGCAGAGCGAGACGTACCAGCTCACCCTGAGGCGCCTGGCGACGGCACCCCACGCAGGTTCGAATCGGGACCCGGCCCGCTCCGGCGCCTATGGCACTGGATCCGTATCGTCGCCGGACTCCGCCGGGGTGTCATCACTCGACTCCACTGGCTCGCCACTCGACTCCTCCGAGGCGGTCTCGCTCGGCTCGTCGTCGTCGGTGTCGGGTGTGTCCTCCACGGCGAGATCGTCGAGGCTGGCGCGACCGCCCTCGATCACCGCGGCTTCCTCGGCATCGAGCGGGGCAGGATCGTCGGCTGACGCCTCGTCGGAGTCCTCGGCGCTCGCCGACCACTCCTCCACCGACAGAGCCGGGCCACCCTCGGCGGGCTGCCACATCTGCTCGCCGGACTCGGGATCGACGACCCACTCACCCTCGGCCCACTCCTCGGAGGCGTACGCTTCCTCCTCGGCGAGCTGGGTCTCGCTCTTGATGTCGACGCGCCACCCGGTGAGACGGGCGGCGAGGCGGGCGTTCTGGCCCTCCTTGCCGATGGCGAGAGACAGCTGGTAGTCGGGGACGATGACGGTCGCCGTGCCGGTCTCCTCGTCGATGCGGACCTCTTTCACCTTGGCAGGCGAGAGTGCCTTCATCACGAAGTCGGGCGGGTCGTCGGAGAAGGGGACGATGTCGATCTTCTCGCCCCGCAGCTCGTTCACGACCATCCGGACCCGCGCGCCTCGGGCACCGACGCACGCTCCGACCGGGTCGACGTTCTGGTCGTTGGACCACACGGCGATCTTGGTGCGGTGTCCGGGTTCGCGGGCACAGGCCTTGATCTCGACGACACCGTCGGCGATCTCGGGAACCTCGAGCTCGAACAGTCGTTTGATGAGTCCCGGGTGGGTGCGGGACACCACGATCTGGGGGCCCTTGGCGGTCTTGCGGACCTCGACGATGTAGGCCTTGAGCCGCCCGCTGGCTTCGGGGCGCTCATAGGGGACCTGTTCGGCCTGGGGCAACAGCGCCTCGACCCGACCGAGGTCGAGCAGGGTGTAGCGGCTGTCGCTCTGCTGGACGATGCCGGTGACGATGTCGCCCTCGCGGCCGGCGTACTCCTCGTACTTGAGCTCGCGCTCGGCCTCGCGGATGCGCTGCATCATGACCTGCTTGGCGGTCTGGGCGGCGATGCGGCCGAAGTTGTCGGGGGTGGCATCGAGCTCGGGGCCCGTGGGCTCCCCCTCGTCGTCGAGCTCCTGGGCGAGCACACGGATCTCGAAGGTGTCGGGATCGATGGTGACCCAGGCGTACTCGTAGGCGTCGGGCATCCGCTTGTAGGCCGACTCGAGCGCATCGGCGAGGGCGCCGAAGAGGGTCTCGACCGAGATGCCCTTGTCGGTGGCCAGCGCCTGCAGGGCCTCCATCATCTCGGGATTGCTCATGGCGTGGATCTCCTCGTGTCGCTGGCGGAGTCGTCGAGGTCGGAGTCGTCGGTGGCGTCGGGGTCGGTCGAGCTGTTCTGCTCGGCCCGGGCGGCCACCATCTCCCAGTCGAAGACGGTTCGGGCCGAGTCGATGACCTCGTAGCCCAGACGGCGTGGTTCGGTGGCGGGAGCCTCGTCGGACCCCTCGACGGGGTCGAGGGTGATCTCCACCCCATCCGGGTCGGCGGTGAGGATCACCCCACGGACGCGTTCGGCCGGGCTGCCCGGCACCCGGATCTTGATGCTCACGGTCTCCCCGATCGCCCCCTGCCAGTGCTCGGGCGTGCGGAGGCGGCGTTCGAGACCGGGGCTCGACACCTCGAGGGTGTAGCGACCCGAGATGGGATCGGCCTCATCGAGGGCCCGGGACAGTTCCTTGGTCATGGCCCCGAGATCGTCGATACCCGGTCCATCGGCTCCGTCGGCACCGGTGACGGTGACCCGGATGATGGGACCGTGCTCCTCGACGTCGTAGATGGCGAACCCGCGCGCGGCGACGACAGGCACGGCGAGATCGCGCACCTGGTCGGTCCTGGACATGGTCGTCACCTCCGTTTCGGGGTCGGTCGGCCCGGGGGCCTTCACAGCAAAGGCGTGGGCCGAAGCCCACGCCCTAGTGCGACATTGCGTACTTAGCGAGTCCGACGACTATACCGCACAACGGTCGACGGGGCCGTTCCATCGGGCCCCGTGGCCGCATGATGCACCGACCTGTCCTCACATTCCGCCGCCACACCTCGGTCAGTGTCACACCCCCTCAGCATACTGAGAACATGACCCCCGCAGCCCTCTCTTGCCTGGTCGATCAGGTGGCCGCCCTCGACACTGGGTCGCTGGCGGCACGCGAGGCCGAGGCGGTCGTCGCCGGGGCCTCAGCGGGATCAGCAGTGGAGCAACCCGGCCCCGCCGGGTGCTCCGCCGCGCCCCGGGACACGGCCGCACGATCAGCGACGATCAGCGGGCGACTCGAGGGTCACCCGCCAGTCGCCGAAACCCATGGCGCGCCAGAACGCCAGAGCGCGCGCGTCACGAGCCAGCGTGCCCACCTCGATCGAGATGAAGCCGTTCGCCAGGGCGTGCTCTCGAACGGCGCGCACCAGGCTGCGGCCCACCCCTCCACGACGGGCCGAGGGATCGACCACCGCGTCGGTGAGGAGGAGGGTCGGAGGCCGATCGAGGAGAGGGTGGAGCTCCGCCGGCCGGACGGCAACGAACCCCACCAGACGGTCGGTCTCGGCCACCCACACGGAAGTCAGTGTCGACGGCGAGAACCACCCATCCACCACGTCCTCGACCGCTTCTCGCGCGTCGGCTTGCATCCGGTACCGGGGATCGGCCCGATGACCCTCTGCCGCCAGCAGCCACCACAGCTCGAGGACCGCCTCGCGATCGGCCGGCACAGCACGACGGACCCGGGCGGCGAGATCGTTCACCGCCCCAGTGTGGTGGGTCCCCTGCTCCCGACGCCGCCGACTTCCGAGATGTGAGCGCCCTCGGACGGATCGAGTCAGGCAGTTGCCGTCGTGTCGAACACCATCGTCGCCGCGCCCTCCGCCCGCGCCACCTCGACGAAACCGACGTCGGAATAGAGGCCCATGGCGGGGTTGTCGATCTCGACGCTCAAGCTCACCCGGGCGATCCGCCGCCGTCCCAACTCCGACACGAGGTCGAGCAGGAGACGCCGACCGATCCCCCGCCCGCGGGCACCGGCGACGACCCCGATCGACAGCTCCGGCACGTCCGCAGCGACGAACCCGTAGCCCCGATCGTCAGCCGGGAGGAACCGGCACCAGGCAGCGCCGACGGCGTCGGAGCCCTCCTCGGCGATCACTCCGACGTCACCCGGGCGGGGCCAGCCGGAGACGTAGTGCGCGATCGCCGGATCAGCGAGAACCTCGTCAGTCGGGCGAGGAGGCGCGTCGGGGCGCCACAGGGCGGCCGCGGCCAACATCTCGGCGAGGAACGGCGCGTCGTCGGCCGTCGCCGGTCGAATGACGACCGGACCCACCACCTCAGTAGGAGCGGGCCACGATGGCGACGAGGTCGGGCTCGTCGGCCGAGAGCGGGACCGAACCGTCGGCCCGCTGGAGACAGCGCACCGTGACGGCGTGCTCGGCGAGCGCGTCCTCGCCCTCATCGCCGACGAGGGACCACGGGATGCGGGCGAATCCGGTTGCGGCGGCCTCGATCGCGTCGGGGAGGCTCGATACGTCGGCCAGACGCTCGGTGACGCGAGCCACCGCCTGGTCGTGGAGCGACCACTGGGCCGCCTCGAGCGCGTCGGCGACCGCCTGGGCCATCTCCACCACACCGGTGACCGACTTGCGAGCCGGGTCATCGCCGGGCAGGTCGCGCCGCACGACGGTGACCACGCCCTGGGCGAGGTCACGGGGGCCGACCTCCACCCGGACGGGGACGCCCTTCAGCTCCCACTCGGTGGAGCGCCGACCGAACGAGATCTCGGTGCGGTCATCGAGGCTGACCCGCATCCCGGCCAGACGCATCTCCTCGGCCATCAACCGAGCTCGCTCGTGGCACTCCTCGTCGTCGCGTACGACGAGGACCACCACCTGGGTGGGCGCCAGACGAGGAGGTAGCCGGAGGCCGTCGTCGTCTCCGTGGGCCATGATGAGCCCACCGATCATGCGCGTCGACACACCCCACGAGGTGGTCCAGGTGAGCTGGAGCTCGCCCTCGGAGTCGAGGTAGTCGATGCCGAACACCTTGGCGAAGTTCTGTCCGAGCTCGTGGCTGGTGCCCATCTGAAGGGCCTTGCCGTCGCCCATCATCGCCTCGCACGTGAGGGTGTTGATCGCCCCGGCGAAGCGCTCACGGGCCGTCTTGCGTCCCACAAAGAGGGGGATGCCGAGCACCTCGACCATGAAGTCCCGGTAGACCTCGTGCAGGATGCGTAACGCATAGTCACGGGCGTCGGCCTCGGTGGCGTGCGCGGTGTGGCCCTCCTGCCAGAGGAACTCGGTGGTGCGCAGGAAGATCCGGGGGCGCAGCTCCCACCGCACCACGTTCGCCCACTGGTTGAGCAACAGGGGCAGGTCACGGTGACCCTGGATCCACTTGGCCATGTACTCGCCGAACACCGTCTCGGAGGTGGGGCGGACGACCACCCGCTCCTCGAGGTCCTTGCCGCCGGCGTGGGTCACCACGGCCAGCTCAGGGCTGAACCCCTCGACGTGCTCGGCTTCGCGCTGGAGGTAGGACTCGGGGATGAAAAGGGGGAACGACACGTTCGCCGCGCCGGCCGCCTTGATGCGGTCGTCGACCTCGCGCTGCATCCGCTCCCAGATGGCGGTCCCGTACGGGCGGATCACCATCGTGCCCCGCACCGGCCCGTTCTCGGCCATCTCCGCCTTGGCGACGACATCCTGGTACCAGCGGGGGAAGTCCTCGGAACGGGGGGTCAACACTCGGGCAGCCATGGGCGGCGAGCCTACCGGCCACAGAAGCAGTGCTGAATCCGAATGGCGAGGCCGTACGGGGAACTAGGGTCGACCGACGGTGTCCGAAAGTCCCACGTCAACTCCCCAAAGCGATACGTCCGCTGGCCACGACCCGCCGGTAGGAACCGAAGCGCCCCACTCGAAACTGACAGCGCTCGGCCATGCCATCGGGTCGTCGTGGGCGTTGCTCGTCGGCATTGCCATCCTCATGCTCGGAAGCGGGCTCCAGGGCTCGCTGCTCGGCATTCGAGCCACGGTCGAGGGGTTCAGCACCACCACCGTCGGCCTCCTCATGTCGAGCTACTACCTCGGCTACCTCGTCGGGTCGACCCAGGCGCCGCGGCTCGTCGCCACCGTCGGACACATTCGGGTGTTCGCCGCGTTCGCCTCGGTGGCCTCGAGCGCTGTGCTGCTGCACTCCATCGCGGTCGAACCGCTCGGCTGGGTCATGTTCCGTGTGATCTCGGGCTTCTGCATGGCCGGGCTGTTCGTCGTCGCCGAGAGCTGGCTCAACGACGCCGCCACCAACGAGACCCGAGGGTCGATCCTGTCGCTCTACGGGGTGGTGGTGGCGGGCAGCATGGCGGCAGGACAGCTCCTGTTGACCCTCGCCGACCCGGGCGGCTTCGAGTTGTTCATCCTCACGTCGGTCCTCTTGTCACTGGCGTTGGTCCCGGCTGCTCTGTCGGTGCGGTCCGCCCCCCGGTTCCTCCAGCCGAAACCGGTGAGCCTGGCCGACGTGTTCCACACCGCCCCGCTCGGGATCATCGGAGCAATACTCGCCGGCGGCGCCGCGGGAGGGATCTTCGGAATGGGGGTGATCTACGCGCAGCTCGTCGGGCTCACCTTCTCCCAGACGGCCACGTTCATGTTCGTCACCATCCTCGGAGGCGCGGCCATGCAGTGGCCGATCGGGGCGCTGTCGGACCGAACCGATCGCCGCCGGGTGATCTCGGCGGTGGGCTTCGCCGCCGCCGCCGTCTGCATCTACGGGGCCACCGGACCCGAGGGGAACCTGCTCTACGTGGCGATCGGGCTCACCGGTGGGCTGTCGCTACCGCTCTACGCGCTCCTCAACGCCCACACCAACGACTGGATCGACCCGGAGCAGATGGTCGGCGCCGGAAGCCGCCTCATCCTCGCCAGCGGCATGGGGGCCATCGCCGGGCCGTTCCTGGCGGCGTTCGCGATGAGAGTGTTCGGTGCGGCTGGCTTCTTCTGGTTCCTGGCGGTGGTCCACGCCGGAGTCGGCCTCTACGCCGCCTGGCGTCTCACCCGGCGTCGGGCCAAGCCCGTGTCGGAACAGAGCCACTTCGCCGCCATCCCTGCGCGCGGGTCCGGTGTTCTCGTGTCCTCGCTCTACCCCGAGGCCTACGACGCCGACGACGAACCGGTGTACATGACCGCCGAGATGCCCATCATCACCATCGACGACTAGGACCCGGAGAGAATCTTCGGAGCTCGTCTCAGCGAGAGATCTTGCGGATGACCTCGACCCGGGCCTCCGACGCGTTGGCGTCGTCGCCCTGCTCACCGAGGAGCCGCGCCCGGTCGCGCTCGGCCTCCCGGGCGGCCTTGGTGGTGTCCACCCGGGCCAGTGCGGCGTCGGTGCCGTGCTCGACGATGTACTCGGCCCACTCGACGAGCTGTTCGACCATCTCGTCCTCGGGCACGACCGCCACGTTCTGGCCCTTCACGAACAGGTGGCCACGCCCACGCCCTGCGGCAATGCCGAGATCGGCGTCACGGGCCTCACCGGGACCGTTGACCACACAGCCCATGACCGCCACCTGCAAGGGGATCTCCCGATCGCCGAAGGCAGCCTGAGCATCAGCGGCGACCTGGATGACGTCGACCTCGGCCCGGCCACAGCTCGGACAGGCGATGAGGTCGATGTTCTTGCGCTCCCGGAGACCCATGGCCTCGAGGAGCTGGCGCCCGGCGCGGGCCTCCTCGACGGGGTCGGCGGTGAGCGAGTAGCGGATCGTGTCGCCGATGCCCTCGGCGAGCAGGGTGGCGAGGCCCGCGGTGCCCTTGACCAGCCCGGCAGGAGGCGGTCCGGCCTCGGTGACCCCGAGGTGGAGGGGATGGTCGGTGGCGTCGGCCAGCTGACGGTAGGCCTCGATCATCAGCGGCACGTTGGACGCCTTCACCGAGATCTTCACGTCGGAGAAGTCGACCTCGGCGAAGTAGGCGAGCTCCATCATCGCCGACTCGACCATCGCCTCCGGGGTGACCCGACCGCCGTACTTCTCGTAGAGAGAGGGGTCGAGGGACCCGCCGTTGACCCCGATGCGGATCGGCACGCCGCGGTCACGACACTCCGATGCCACCGCCTTGATGTGCTCGGGCTTGCGGATGTTGCCCGGGTTGAGCCGCAGGCCCTGGACGCCCGCCTCCAACGCCGCCAAGGCCATCCGGTACTGGTGGTGGATGTCGGCGATGATCGGAACCGGCGAGCGGGGAACGATGCGGGCCAGACCCTCGGCCGCCTCGGGCTCGTTGCAGGTGCAGCGCACGATGTCGCACCCCGCCGCTGCCAACGCATAGATCTGCTGGAGGGTGCCCTCGACGTCGGCCGTCTTGGTCGTGGTCATCGACTGGATCGAGATCGGGGCGTCGCCGCCGACCGCGACCGAACCGACGTTGATCTGCCGGGTGCGGCGCCGGGGGAAGGTGACCGAGGCGGCGTCCATGTCAGAGCCGGATCGGGTCGGCGATGTCGAGGTACAGGGCGATCAACCCGACCCCCACGAGTACGAAGATCACGCCGTAGGTGAGGGGGATGAGCTTGCCGACGTCGGCGTAGTAGCGCTCACGCGAGCGCGAGAACAGTTCCCGGCCCTTCTCGTAGGTGGCGATGGCCACGTGTCCGCCGTCGAGGGGGAGGAGCGGGATGAGGTTGAAGATCCCGATGAAGATGTTGACCAGGGCGAACAGCGCGAGTGCTGCCATGGGGTCCTCTTGGAGTACGTCGGCGGACAGCCCGACGATCCCGAAGATGGAGATCACTCGCCCCTCGTCGGGTTCGGAGGCAGGAGGCGGCGAGGCGTCGGCCCCGCCGGTCGATGCACCAGTGTCGTCGGCCGAGGGACGAGAAGCGTCGACCGCCAGCCCCGCGAGGTTCGACAACCCGCTGGGGCTGAAGACCTGGGTGATCGCCTCGACGGTGAGGACCGAGACGGATCCGAGCTCCTTCACCGACTCGACCACCGCCGTGTGCGGAGCCATCGACACCGTCGGGTACTCCGGCCCGATGCCGAGGAACGGCCCCCCGTCCGGGTTTTCGCCGAGGGTCACGTCGAGCGCCAGCGTCTCGCCCGCCCGATCGACGACCACGGTGACGGTGTCGCCGACCTCCCGGGCGAGGATCGCGTCGCGCATGTCGTCCCAGGTCACCACCGAGACGCCGTCGAAGGACTGGATCTCGTCGCCGATCTCGATGCCCGCCACCGCCGCAGGGCTCGCCTCGCCGCCGGCGGGATCGGCCATGCGGCCGACGTTCCAGTTGTCCTCCTGGGTGATCCCGGTGGAGGCGATGACGATCGTGAGCGTGACCAGCGCCAGAGCGAAGTGCATGGTGGATCCCGCCACCGCGACCGACATGCGCCGCCAGTAGGGCTTCGAGCGGTAGGTCCGGTCCTCCTCGGACGGATCGACCTCTTCGAGCTGGGTCATTCCGATGACCTTCACGTAGGCCCCGGCCGGGATCGCTTTGAGGCCGTACTCTGTCTCGCCCCGGTGGAACGACCAGATGCGGGGACCGAAACCGATGAAGAACTCGGTGACCTTCATCCCGGCCGCCTTGGCGGTGATGTAGTGGCCGAGCTCGTGGAGGAAGATCATCACCACGAGGGCGAGGATCACCACCAGCACCGGGTAGCCGCCGGTCAGCCCGATCAGGACCACCACGGCGGCGAGCATCGCCAGGCGCACACCGGACGATCCCGTGGCCGCGCCCTCGGCGCCGCGCGCCGGCGGCTCGGGGGGCGGCGTGTCGCTGGTTCGGGAATCGAGGTCGGTCACGTTCGTCTCTCGATGAGTTCGGAGGCCAGGGTCCTGGCCACCCGATCGGCGTCGACCACCGCCTCGACCGAGTCGGCCAGGCCTCCATCATGCCCGTCGAGGACCCCCTTCGCGACGTCGGGGATCGACCGCCAGGGAATCCGGTGGTCAAGGAAGGCAGCGACTGCCACCTCATTGGCCGCGTTGAGCCACGCCGGACCGGTTCCTCCGAGCCGGCCCGCCGCGTACGCGAGGTCGAGACACGGGAAGGCCTTCCGGTCGGGCGGCTCGAAGTCGAGTCGCCCGAGTTCAGCCCAATCGATGCGTCCGAAGGCGGTGGTGACGCGGTCCGGGTAGGCCAGTGCGTAGCCGATGGGCAGGCGCATGTCGGGCAGCGACAGCTGCGCGATGGTCGATCCGTCGGTGAACTCGACCATCGAGTGGATGATCGACTGCGGGTGGACGACGACGTCGATGTCGTCGTAGCCGACATCGAAGAGCAGGTGGGCCTCGATCACCTCGAGGCCCTTGTTCATGAGCGTCGAGCTGTCGACGGTGATCTTCGGCCCCATCGACCAGGTGGGGTGAGCGAGCGCATCGTCGACGGTGACGTCGGCCAGATCGGCCGCCGTTCGCCCCCGGAACGGCCCGCCGCTGGCGGTGAGCACGATGCGCCCGACCCGCTCGGACCGGTCGTTGGCCCGCAGGCACTGGTGCACCGCTGCGTGCTCGGAGTCGACCGGAATGATCTCGGCCCCCGGGGTGCGTAGCGCGGCATGCACCACCGGCCCACCGGCAATGAGCGACTCCTTGTTGGCGAGCCCGAGCCGCTTCCCCGCTTCGAGCACGGCGATGGTGACCTCCAGCCCGGCGAAACCCACCACGCCGTTGATCGCCACATCGGCCTCGGTCGCGATCCGGGCCATCGCCGTCGGACCCACCTCGAGCTCCACGCCCGCCGGCAGGCGCTCGGCCACCCCGGCCGCCGCCGCGGGGTCGGCCACCGCCACTACACGGGGTCGGTGCCGATGGGCCTGGGCCACGAGCTCGTCGACCGAACGCGCCACACCGAGGGCCACGATCTCGAAGCGGTGGGGTTCGGCCTCGACGACTTCGAGGGTCTGGGTACCGATCGAGCCGGAGGAGCCGAGGACCGCCACCCGGACCGGTTCGGTGGACATGGTGCTCAGAAGACGAGGTGAGCGACGTAGTAGGTGGCGGGGAGCGACACCAGGATGGCGTCGAAGCGATCGAGGATTCCCCCGTGGCCGGGAAGGATCGTGCCCATGTCCTTGACGCCGAGATCGCGCTTGAGCATCGACTCGCACAGGTCGCCGAGCGGGGCCAAGGCGGCGATCACGAGGCCGAGGATGAAGGCATCGCCCACATTGTTGAACGGCGTGATCCCTGGCCCGACGAGCCCTCCGACCACCACGAGGGTGACGAGGAAGGTGCCGATCATCCCGGCGACGGTTCCTTCGACGGTCTTGTTGGGACTGACGACCGACAGAGGTGAGCGCCCCATGGCCCGTCCGACGAGGAGTCCGACGATGTCGTAGGCGATCGGGCCGAGCACGGCGGCGAGCAGGAGGCCCGTCCCGTGAGGAGACCGGAGCAGCAGCGCGGCGAAGGAACCGAGGATGGTCACGTAGCCGATGGTGAGCAGCGTCACCCCGATGTTGGGGACCGCGGCGTCGTCGGCACCCACCCCGAGCACGTACCAGAGCAGCGACACGAACACGGCGAGCACGAGCCCGACGACCAGCCCCGGCTCGCCCCGCCAGTAGGCGGCGAGCGGGATGGCGATCGCCGCAGTGAGGGCGACCAACGCCGGCGGGGCGTAACCCACCCTCCTGGCGGTGGACATCAGCTCGGCCGACGCGAGAACGAGGACCACCAGGACCAACGCCATGGTGGCCGCCGAGCCGAGGCTCAACAAGAAGAGGGCACCCGCGGCGAGCGCGACGCCTACCCCGGCGGCCATACCCATGTTCCGACCCGAGCTCGGTGGTTCGAGCCGGTCGGCGGCGAAGGGATCGGCCCCTCCGTCTCCGTAGGGGTCGGACGGGTCGCGGGGAACGGTGAGCGGGTCGGGCGGAGCCGCGGCGTCGTCGAAGGTGAAGAAGTCGTTCGCGGCGCGAGAGCTGCTCGTGCTTCCCGCCATCGGTTCGGGTTCGCCGAGGACGCTGAGATCGGCCTCGTCCCAGCCCGAGGACTGGTCGCGCCACCGCGGCGAGGAGGAACTCACTGCCGCCCACGGAGCGAGGTCGTCGTCCCCGTCGCTGAAGATGCGCGGCACCTCCCCCGTCGGCGGGTCGCTCCAGTGCGGGAGGGAGTGGGACCCCGACGGCTCTCCGCTCGGAGCTGGCTCGTCGCCCTCAGGACGCACCGCCGGGATCGATCCGAAGTCTGAGGGCGACTCAGGTTCGCCCAGCAGATCGCGAGCCCGGAACGGTCGCCGCTCCTCCTCACCGGGGTCGTCTCCCTCGGCGTGTTCGGGCGCGTCGCCAGACCCAGGGTCATCAGGATCGGTGGGCCCGAGCAGGCGGAAGCCCTCGGGTCCGTCGTCGTCGGGGTAATTCGGTCGATCGTCCACGGAGGACCTCCTGTGCTCCCGAGTGCTGACCGGATCGGCGGCGGATGACGCGCCGGTCAGACCTCGAGCAGCTCGGTCTCTTTTTGCTCCAGTGCTGCGGTGATCTCCGCCTCGTAGGCGTGGGTCCGCTTGTCGAGTTCTTTTTCTGCTCGGGCGAGGTCGTCTTCGGACATGTCGCCGTCCTTCTTCGCCGACTCGAGCTCCTTGCGCGCATCGCGGCGGGCGTTGCGGATGGCGATGCGGCCCTCTTCGGCCATGTTGCGGACGACCTTCACGAGGTCCTTGCGGCGTTCCTCGGTGAGGGGAGGAAAGCTGAGACGCACGGAGTGCCCGTCGTTGCTGGGGCTCAGCCCGAGATCGGAGTGCTGGATCGTCTTTTCGATGGCGCCGAGGTTGTTCTTGTCGAAGGGGGTGATGAGGAGCTGGCGCGCTTCGGGGACCTGGAAACTGGCCACCTGCTGCATCGGCATCTCTTCCCCATAGGCCTCGACGGTGAGTCGCTCGACGAGAGCAGGCGTGGCCCGTCCGGTGCGGATGGAGGCGAACTCCTGGCGGCTGTGGTGGACCGCCTTGGACATCTTGTCGGCGGCATCCTCGAGCACCAGCTCGATCAACTCGTCGCTCACGAGCGCTCCTCGGTTCGATGTGTGGGCCGGTGCGTGAGCGGACAGGGACCGGGGATCATGTGACCAGCGTACCGACCGCTTCGCCGGCGAGGATGGACCGGACGTTGCCTTCCCCGAGAAGGTCGAAGTAGACGATGGGCAGCTCGTTCTCCATGCACAGGGTTATGGCGGTGGTGTCCATCGCCTGCAACCCCTGCTTGATGACGTCGAGATAGGTGATCTCGTCGAGCTTCACGGCGTCGGGATCGACCCTCGGATCGGCGGTGTAGATGCCGTCGGTGCCACCGTGGGTGCCTTTGAGCAGCGCGCCCGCCTCGATCTCGACGGCACGCAACGCGGCGGTGGTGTCGGTGGTGAAGAACGGGTTGCCGTTGCCGGCGGCGAAGATGACGACGCGGCCCTTCTCGAGGTGCCGCACCGCCCGACGCCGGATGTAGGGCTCGGCGACCTGGGCCATGTTGATGGCGGTCTGGACCCGGGTTTCCTGCCCCAGCTGCTCGAGCACGTCCTGCAGGGCGAGCGCGTTGATGACCGTGCCCAGCATGCCCATGTAGTCGGCTTGGGCGCGGTCCATGCCGGCGCCCTGGCCGGTCATGCCACGCCAGATGTTGCCACCACCAACCACGATGGCGATGTCGACGTCGAACTCGGCCTTGTTGGCGACGATGACCTCGGCGATCTCACGGACCACCGCGCCGTCGATGCCGAAGCCGGCCGTGCCGGCGAAGGCCTCACCCGACACCTTGAGCACCACCCGGTCCCACCGGGCGGCTCGGCGGGGCGTTCCTGGATCGGTGCTCGGATCGGGGTCGGCCACCGCCATCTCAGCTCCCGATGTAGGCCTGGGCGAACCGGACGAGCGTGGTGTCGCCGAGCAGCTGGGCGATGGTCTGCTTCTCGTCGCGGACGAAGTTCTGCTCGAGCAGGACCCGCTCCTTGTACCAGCCGGTGAGGCGGCCCTCGACGATCTTGTCGAGAGCGGCCTCGGGCTTGCCCTCGGCCCGGGTCAGGTCGATCAGGGTCGCTCGCTCGGCGTCGACCTGGTCGGCCGGGACGTCCTCTCGGCGCAGGTGCTCGGGCTTGGAGAAGGCGATGTGAACAGCGATGTCGTGGGCGAGCTCGGGGCTGCCACCGTCGAGCTCGACGAGCACGGCGTTGACGCCTCGGCCGTCCTGGGTGTGGACGTAGGTGTCGACGACGTGCCCCGCCTCGGCCTCCCAGCGCACCACGGCGCCGACCTCGATGTTCTCCTTCTTGGTGATCTTGAGCTGGTCGACCTTCTCGGCCAGCTCGCTCACCGCCGACTCGCCCCGGGCAGCGACGGCCTCGGCGAGCTCGGTGGCCACCGACACGAAGTCGTCGGCCTTGGCGGAGAAGTCGGTCTCGGACTTCAGCTCGACGAGGGCGACCGCACCGCCGGACTCGGCGATGGTGACGACTCCGTCGGTGTTCTCGCGGTCGCTGCGCTTGGCGGCCTTGGCGAGGCCCTGCTCACGCAACCACTTGGCGGCGGCGTCGAAGTCGCCGTCGTTCTCGGTCAGCGCCTTCTTGGCGTCCATCATGCCGGCCCCGGTGGCCTGACGAAGGGTCTGGACGTCCTTGGCGGTGAAGCTCGACATGGGGGTCATGACTCCTGGGTGGTCTGGTCGGCGGAAGCCTCGGGGGCGGGGGCAGGCTCGGCGGCCGGCGCAGCCTCCGGGGCCGGGTCCGGGGCCTCGGCGGAAGGGGCTTCGCTGACCTCAGCGGGATCGGCGGGCGCCGCAGC
>SKKL01000179.1 GCA_007121465.1 Acidimicrobiales bacterium
AGGCCCGGTTCGCAGAACTCGCCGCCGACCCCGACGCCACGGCAGAACTACTGGCCATCAGCGCCGAACGCGCCCGGGAGATGGCCGCTCCGGTGCTCACCCGGGCCCACGAGGCCATCGGCCTCCTCCCCCGCCGCTGACCGATCTTGCGTTGGAAGACCACCAGCCTTCCGTCGGTGGATCGAACTCGGGGCGCGAAACCCGTACCTAGTCCGGCTTTCGCGCCTCAGGTTGTCGCACCGAGGCGGAACCGATCATCGGCCCTCAGTCGTCGTCGCAGGCCTTGAGGGTCTCGCCGATATGGGCCGGCACCGTCCACTGGTCGGCCGGGAGGTGGTGCTCACGGGTCCAGGCCACGGTCAAGGGGTCCGACCCGGCCAGGGCGAGCAGGTCGCCTCCCAGCTCCGGATGGCGCAGGTAGAGACCCACGCGGCGAACGAACCCCCGCGACCGGCTCCAGGAGTAGGCCATCTCGTGGCCGGCGACCGCCGCCGACACGGTGGCGACGACCCGGCCGTAGGTGCGCAGCCGGGCCACGGTCTTGCCGACGTCGTGCAAAAGGGCGGCCGCCAGCACCTCTTTCCCGGCTTCGTGTCCGAGGGACCGTTCGACCCGGCGAGCCACCCCGACCGAGTGGCGCCGATCGGGACCCGACATCTGCTGCCACAACTCCAACTCGGGCCCGCTCAAGACCGAGGCCACCCACTCCTGGTCCTCGGCCCGAGGGCCGCCGGGCCGCAGCGAGGTGAAGAATCGACGGGTCAGATGGAACAAGCCGGCCACAGACTCAGACTATGGGCCTCAGGCGTGATCGATGCAGCGCCGGGTGGCGGGCATGGCCTCGAGTCGAGCTTCGGCGATGGCCTGGCCGCACACCTCACACAGGCCGTAGCGACCCTCGTCGAGGGCGGTGAGCGCCGCCTCGACATCGTCGAGCTGCTCTCTCAACGAGTTGGCGAGAGAGGTGAACTCCCCGCGCTCGGCCGCGACCTGACCCGAATCGGCGTGACCCCCGTCGAAGCTCAGGCCCTCGTCGGAGTCGGCCGCCAGCTCCTCGACCTGCTTGCGCAGCCGATCGCGCTCGGACTCGAGGTCGTCGCGCACCGAATCATCCCGGACATCGTCCATCGGGACAGGCTAGTCACCAGGGGCATCGCGCCGGGGATGGTTCGCCTTCGCCCGCGGATGAGCCGAGTCGTACACCGACCACAGCCGCTCGGTGGAGACCAGCGTGTAGACCTGGGTGGTGCTCACCGAGGCATGGCCCAGCAGCTCCTGGACCACCCGCAGATCGGCGCCGTGATCGACCATGTGGGTGGCACACGAGTGGCGAAGCACATGGGGGCTCAGCACGTCGCCGAGTCCGGCGGCGTCGCCGTGCTTGCGGACCACCAGCCACGCCCCTTGGCGTGAAAGGCGCCCTCCGCGGGCGTTGAGGAAGACCGCCTCGGCGTCGCCCCGGCGGGCCCACCGCTCCGGGGCCAGCACTCCCCTCCCTGCGTCAGGATCGAGCCATGCTTCGAGAGCCAGGCCGGCGAGTCGCCCGATCGGCACGACCCGCTCCTTCGCCCCCTTCCCGAACACCCGCATCCGCCTCAGGTGGAGATCGATGTCACCCAGCGACAACCCGACAAGCTCGGAGATGCGCACGCCTGTGCCGTAGAGAACTTCGAGGATCGCCCGATCGCGACGGGCGATCGGGTCGTCACCGGTCACCATGCCGATCAAGCGGGTGATCTGTTCCTCGGACAGGGCCTTGGGAAGACCCCTCGGCACCCCCGGCGAGTCGACCTCGGCCGTGGGGTCGACGGCGACGAGCTCCTCGTCCACCAGGAACCGGTGCATCGTGCGCACCGCGACGAGGCGCCGAGCGCGGGTCGTGCGCGCCAGACCCGTGGAGTCGAGAGCGGCGAGGAAGGCGCGAACGTCGTCGGGACCCGCCTCGTCCACCGAGGTCCCACGCTCGGCGAGAAAGCCGACATAGGACCGCAGGTCTCGCCGATAGGCCTCCAGCGTCGACCCGGCTCGGCCTCGCTCGGTGGCCAGCCAGGTCAGGAACTCCTCCGCCTCGAGGGGAAGGATGACGTCCCGGGAGTCGGCCGGATCAGGCGTGACCGACTCGGACATCGTCAGCGGTCGAGTCGACGCTCGGCGAGGAGCAGACCAATGATGGTCTTGGCATCGGTGATCTCACCGGCGGTGACCCAGTCGAGCGCCGTCGCGAGCGGCAGTCGTCGGATCTCCATGTGCTGTTCCTCGATGCCGTCGGCCGAACGCCCGACCTCGTCGAGACCCACGCCGAGGAAGATCGTGGTGCGGTGGTCGGTGAACCCGGCAGCCGGGTGGAAAGGGGTGAGCACCTCGAGGTGCTGCGCCCGGTAGCCCGCTTCCTCGGCCAGCTCGCGCTGGGCGGTTTCGGAGGACGCCTCACCGACGACGTCGCACATGCCCGCCGGGATCTCCCACAACAAGGCGTCGATCGGCGCACGGAACTGACGGACCAGGACGACCTCCCAGTCACCGTCCGGTCCCCGGTCGACCGGAACGATCGCGACCGCCATGGGGGTACGCACCACGTCGCGGGTGAAGGTGGTGCCGTCCTCCGCCTCGAACTCGGCCTCGACGAAACGCACGATGTAGCCCTGGTGGATCTCCCGTTCTCCGGTGCGTCGGAAACCGGTCGACGCGTCGGTCACGAGAGCACGCTGTGGTCGGCGTCGTTCGCCAGCTCGAGGAGGCGCGGGTTGCGACCCTCGGCCCGACCCAGAGCGGCTCGGATCAGTCCGTCGAACAACGGAGCGGGACGGTCGGGACGGCTCTTGAACTCAGGGTGGGCCTGGGTCCCGACCCAGAACGGGTGGTTCCGCAGCTCGATGAACTCGACGAGACGACCATCGGGCGACGCGCCCGAGCAGACGAAGTCGGTTCCCTCGAAGCGCGACCGGTAGCGGGGATTGAACTCGTAGCGGTGGCGGTGCCTCTCGCTCACCACCGCCTTTCCGTACAGCTCGGCCACCTGGGATCCCTCGGCCAGTTCGGCCACGTAGGCGCCGAGTCGCATCGTGCCACCCATGTCGGTGACGTCTCGCTGGGTGTCCATGAGATCGATGACCGGGTGGGGTGTCTGGGGGGCGAACTCGGTGGAGTTGGCACCGGTGAGGCCCAGCTCGTTGCGAGCGAACTCCATGGTCATCACCTGCATGCCGAGGCAGATGCCGAGGCACGGGATCTCGTGCTCGCGTGCGTACCCGGCGGCGGCGACCTTGCCCTCGATGCCCCGTTCGCCGAACCCTCCGGGGATGACGATGCCGTCGAGCTCGCGGAGCCTCCCATCGGCGAGGAGTCCCTCGACCTCCTCGGCCTGGATCCAGTCGAGATCGATGTCGGCGCCGTGGGCGAAACCCGCGTGACGGAGCGACTCGACGACCGACAGATAGGCGTCGGGGAGGCTGACGTACTTGCCGATGATGCCGATCCGCAGCGGCACCGTCGCCGCCTCGACCCGGCTCACGAGGTCCTCCCAGCCGGCGAGGTCGGGTTCGCCGGCGTCGAGATGCAGGAGATCGCAGACATAGGAGTCGAGACCCTCGTGGTGGAGCGTGAGGGGGATCTCGTAGAGACTCGAGGCGTCGGCCGCGTTGACCACCGCATCGACCGGGACGTCGCACAGGTTGGAGATCTTGCGCTCGAGATCAGGGCCGATGGGAGCCTCGCTACGGCACACGATGGCGTCGGGCTGGATGCCACGGCTGCGTAGCTCGGTGACCGAGTGCTGGGTGGGCTTGGTCTTCTGCTCGCCAGCGGGACCGATGAACGGGACGAGGGTCACGTGCACGTAGCAGACGTTGTCTCGCCCGACGTCGAGGCGGACCTGGCGGATGGCCTCGAGGAACGGCAGGATCTCGATGTCGCCCACCGTGCCGCCGACCTCGGTGATGACCACGTCGACGTCGTCGGTGGCCAGCCGCATGATGCGGCGCTTGATCTCGTCGGTGATGTGGGGGATGACCTGGACGGTCTTCCCGAGGTAGTCGCCGCGCCGCTCGGCGGCGAGGACCGCGGAGTAGATGCTGCCGGTGGTGGCATTCGAGTCCTGGGTGAGGCTCTCGTCGATGAACCGCTCGTAGTGGCCGAGGTCGAGGTCGGTCTCGCCGCCGTCGTCGGTGACGAACACCTCGCCGTGCTCGAACGGGTTCATCGTCCCCGGGTCGACGTTGATGTACGG
>SKKL01000297.1 GCA_007121465.1 Acidimicrobiales bacterium
GGACTGCTGATCCGGATCCAGCTGGCGACCTCCGAGAACACCTTCCTCGGGCCCGAGGCCTACAACCAGATCTTCACCATGCACGGCACCACGATGATGTTCCTCTTCGCCGTGCCGGTGCTCGAGGGCCTGGCCATGTACCTCACACCGCTCCAGGTGGGGACCCGGGACATGCCGTTCCCCCGGCTCAACGCCTTCGGGTACTGGCTCTACCTCGCCGGCGGGATCTTGCTGAACTGGAGCCTGGTCACCGGGTCGATCCCCGACGGCGGCTGGTTCGCCTACACCCCGCTCACCGGGCTGGAGTTCTCGCCCGATCGGGGAATGGACTTCTGGCTCCTCGGGGTCACCTTCGTCGAGATCGCCGGGATCATCGGCGCCATCGAGTTGATCACCGTGGTGTTGCGGTTCCGGGCGCCCGGCATGTCGCTCGGACGGATCCCGCTGTTCGCCTGGAGCGTCCTGGTGATGGCCACGATGATGCTCATCGCCTTCCCGTTCGTGATCGCGGCCTCGACGATGCTCGAACTCGAGCGCAAGGTCGGTGCACCGTTCTACGACCCCGAGCTCGGCGGCAATCCCCTGTTGTGGCAGCACCTCTTCTGGATCTTCGGGCACCCGGAGGTCTACATCATGCTGCTCCCGGCCATCGGGGCGGTGTCGGCGGTGGTGGCCGCCCACGTGCGGCGGCCGATCGTCGCGTACCCGCTCGTGGTGGCGTCGTTCATCGCGATCGGCATCGTCAGCTTCGGGCTGTGGGTGCACCACATGTTCGCCGTCGGACTGCCGGTGATGGTGCTCAGCCTGTTCGCCATCGCCAGCTACTTCATCGCCATCCCGTCGGGCATCCAGGTCTTCGCCTGGATCGCCACCATCTGGGAAGGACGGCCGACGTGGCGGACCCCCATGTGGTTCGTGGTCGGGTTCCTCGTGATCTTCGTCCTCGGCGGGATCACCGGGGTGATGGTGGCGACAGCTCCCTTCGACCTCCAGGCCCACGACAGCTTCTTCGTCGTCGCCCACTTCCACTACGTACTGATCGGCGGGGTCGTGTTCCCCCTCTTCGGCGGGCTCCACCACTGGTTCCCCAAGCTGTCGGGCCGCATGCCGAACGAGGCGGCGGGCAAGACCTCGTTCTGGCTGATGTTCATCGGTTTCAACGTGACCTTCTTCCCCCAGCACTGGCTCGGCCTACAGGGCATGGCCCGGCGGGTCTACACCTACGACGCGAACCTCGGGTGGGAGACAGCCAACCTGTTGTCGACGATCGGGAGCTTCGTGCTCGCCGCCGGGTTCGCGGTGTTCCTCGGCAACCTCGTGTGGTCGTGGAGAGCCGGGCCGCCCGCACCCGACGACCCGTGGGGGGCCGACAGCCTCGAGTGGTCGACGAGCTCCCCACCGCCCTCGTACAACTTCGAGCACATCCCGACGGTGTCGAGCACCTCTCCCCTGTGGGACCGGCGTCCGGCGGATCTCCCACCCGAGGTCGCCCAGGGGGTCCTGGCGGTCTCGCGCCCGTGGCGGGGGCGGCGCGAGGTGATCCGGACCTCGGTCCTCGACGCCCGCCCCGAAGCGATCGTCGCCCTCCCCGGACCGTCCTACTGGCCGCTGATCGCGGCGCTGGCGCTGTCGGTGTCGGTCGTCGGAGTGCTCGTCGACTGGTGGGTCCTCGCGGGAGTGGCCGGGGTGGCCACCGTCGGGGCGATCATCGGGTGGAACGACTCGAACCGGCGGAGCAGCAGCGACTACCCCGAGCACCCCGAGACTCCCGACGAGCTGGAGGCGTCGTCATGACCACCACCGACCGTCGCGTCGATGCACCGGGCGAGGACGCGGACGAGGAGTCGGTGCTCGTCGCGGCACGCCTGCACGCCCACCAGGCCTTCGCCGCCCACACCCGTCCCGGTCGCAACGCCGTGTGGTGGGCAATGGTGATCGGCCTCGTCGGGATCGGCACGATCGCCTCGGCGTTCGTGTACTCGTACTTCTACCTCCGTCTCGGGGCCGACTCCTGGCCCCCGGACGGGACGGCGTTGCGCCCCCTCGGATTCCCCCTGGTCGCACTCGCGCTGCTCGTCGTCGCCGCGGGGGTCGGCCCGGGTGGCGACCGGGCCCGCTGGCGTCTCGCGCTGTCGGGTGGTTTCGGGCTCATCGCCGGGGTCGTCCAGGTGGCCAGCCTCGTCGACTCCGACTACGACATCGCCGGCAACGCCTACGAGGCGCTGGTGGTGACGATGGACTCCCTCGCCGCCATCGTGCTCGCATCGGCCATCCTCGTGCGGGTCTTCGCCGTGGTTCACCACCGCACCGCTCCCCGACCGGGGGCTCTCCTCGATGCCGACACCGCGCTGTGGTGGGGGGCCACCGGCATCTGGGTGGGACTCTGGCTCGTGGTCCACGTCGCCCCGAGGATCGTGTGATGCTCACGATGGGTCGCTCCCGGACCACGGCAGTGGTGGTCGTCGCCCTCGCCCCCCTCGCCTGGGCGGTGCACCTCGGCCTGAGCTACTGGTTCGTCCCGGTGACCTGCTCCTGGTCGACCGTCGCCCCGATGCACCTCACCACGATGGGAGCGGTCGTGGTCTCGTTGTCGGTGGCGGTCGCCGGCTGGAGGTCCCAGGACGGCTCGACACGCGGCGACTACATAAGCGGCCGGGAACTGGCAGCCACACCCGACCCCGCCCTGGCCCGCCTGGCGATCATGCTCGGCCTCTACTTCGCGCTGGTGATCCTGCTCACCGGTCTCGTCCCCGTGGTGGTGAGCCCATGCGCGTGAGGCGCCTCGTCACCGCGGTCGCCGTCGCCGGGGTGACCACCCTCTCGGCGCTGGGGGCCGCGTGCGCTCCCGGCGACTCCCCACGAGCCGAGTCCCCTGCGTTGGCCTCCGCCGGTAGGCCCGATGCGGGACGCGAGGCGATCCTGGTCCACGGATGCGGGTCATGCCATCGCATCCCCGGCGTCCCCAACGCCCGGTCGCTCGTCGGACCACCGCTCGACTCCTGGAGCGGCCGCTCGTTCATCGCCGGGACCCTGCCCAACAGCCAGGAGAACCTGCAGCGGTGGCTCACCGACCCCCAGGAGGTGCGGCCCGGGTCGGCCATGCCGACGATCGATCTGACCGACGAGGAGGTCGCCGACATCACCGCCTACCTCTTCACCCTCGACTGAGCGCGACGGGGAATGGAGGGCGACGGGAGCGGGTAGGCCTCGGGGTGTCCGACCACCGTGACGAGGGAGGTCACCCCGAGGCCGGGACCCGAGGTCAAAGACGACGAGCTCTACGAACGGCTGCGCGAGGAGGGGAACAGCAAGGAGAAGTCGGCGCGCATCGCCAACCAGGCCGCCGCCGAGGGACGCTCCGAGGTGGGGCGCCGGGGAGGTCGTGCCGACGCCTACGACGACTGGACCGTCGAGCAGCTCTACGAACGAGCTCAGGAGCTCGAGATCGAGGGACGCTCCGACATGGACAAGGACGACCTGATCGAGGCGCTGCGCTCCCACTGAGGCGCCGCACTCCGGGGAGCCCCTGCTCAGGCGTCGCGGATCGTCACCAGCCGGTCGATTCCGCTGATCTCGAGGGTCTTGGCCACCGGCGGGGAGGGCGCGATGAGCACCAGAGATGGCCGGGCACCCTCCGAGTCGGACCGACCGCCGGCAACCCGCACCAGCGCCGACAGCCCGGTGGAGTCCATGAAGGTCGTCTCGGACATGTCCACGACCACCTCGACTCCGGCCCCCAAAGCGGTTCGGACGCCTTCCTCGAACGCCGCGACGGTCGCGATGTCGATCTCCCCCCGCACGCGAACGTGCGGAGGGTCGACATCGTCACGGACGTCGATCTCGAAGTTGGTTCGCCCTCGTTGGTCCCGCGTCATCGAATGTGCTCCTCGCTGGCGACGTGGCTAGTCGACATCCGACCACGCCCAGTGTCCTCCCCTGGCACTCCGCGTGCAAGCCGACCGAACAGGCGTTTGATCGACGAACGGGTGTTCGAGCAGACTGGGCGCCATGGTCGCTCAGCGTTCGTTCGACGAGCTCGGCACACCCCTCCACGACGTCACGTTCTGTGTGATCGACCTGGAGACCACCGGCGGGTCGCCCACCGCGTGCGGGATCACCGAGATCGGGGCGGTCAAGCTCCGGGCCGGCGAGTGTCTCGGCACGTTCCAGACCCTGGTCAACCCGGGGGCGGCCGTTCCCCCCGAGATCACGGTCCTCACCGGCATCACCACGAGCATGGTGATGACCGCGCCGCGCATCGAGCAGGTGCTTCCGACGCTTCTCGACTTCGTGGGCGACTCGGTGATCGTCGCTCACAACGTCCGCTTCGACGTCGGGTTCCTCAATGCCGCCCTCGAGCGGAGTGGTCGCCCGATGCTGTCCAACCAGCGGGTCGACACCGTGGCGTTGGCCCGTCGGCTGCTGCGCGACGAGGTGCCGAACTGCAAGCTGGGCACCCTCGCCGAGCGGCTGCGCCTCCCCCATCGGCCGAGCCACCGCGCCCTCGACGACGCTCTCGCCACCGGCGATCTGCTCCATGTGCTGCTCGAGCGCGTCGGGAGGCTCGGGGTGACCGGCCTCGACGATCTCCTCGCCCTCCCCAAGCTCGCCGGGCACCCCCAGGTCGGCAAGCTGGCGCTCACCGACGGGTTGCCACGGGCCGGTGGCGTCTACCTGTTCCGCGATGCTCAGGGGAGGGTCCTCTATGTCGGGAAGGCGGCCAACCTTCGCCAACGGGTGCGTTCGTACTTCTCGGGCGACGAGCGCCGAAAGATCCCCCAGCTCCTGCGGGAGACCCATCGGATCGACCATCGGGAGTGCTCGACCCCGATCGAGGCGTCGGTTCTCGAGATCCGCCTGATCCACGAGCACCGTCCCCGGTTCAACGCGCAGATCAAGCGGTGGGAGAAGTACACCTACCTCAAGCTCACCGCCGAGCGCTTCCCTCGGTTGTCGATCACCAAGAAGGTCACCGCCGACGGCGCGACCTATCTCGGCCCTCTGCCCTCGGCCGCGGTGGCTCGCCGGATCGCCGAAGCGATCGAGACCGCCATCCCGATCCGCCGGTGCACGGCCCGACCGGGGCGCACACCTCGTTCTGCTCCGTGCACCGCAGCTCAGCTCGGTGTGGCCACCTGCCCGTGCGCCGCCATGATCTCCGAGGACGACTACCGACACTTGGTCGAGCGGGTCATCCTCGGCCTCCGTCACCGCCCTGAGCTGATCCTCGATCCGCTCGACGCGAAGATGCGCGAGCTCGCCGCGGCCGATCGCTACGAGGAGGCGGCCGACGTGCGCGATCGGGCCGCGGCACTCGCCAACGCGCTCGACCGTGGCCGCCGGGTCGAGGCCCTACGGTCTGTGGGTCACCTGGTCGTGCGCACCCCGAAGGGCACCGTGGTCGAGGTGGTCGACGGGCTGTTCGTCGGCTCCTGGGCCCACGGCGCAACGCGTGCCCTGGTCGACGTCGGGCTGGAAGGCCCACCGATGCTGACACCGCCGGGTCCGAGGGCGGTTCCGAGCCGCGACCAGATCGACGAGATGGTCGCGGTCGCACGCTGGGTCGCCGACAACGCGACCCAGCTCGACGTCCTCGACGGCGATGTCACCGCCCTCGTCGGAGTCGAACCGCTCCCCCGCTTCCGCGCTGCACGGGCGCCCCTCGTCGCCTCCGGGCGGTCCCGCTGACCCAGGCTCGCTCGCAACCGAGCGAGAGCGCGTCAGACGGCCGCGAATCCCGACACCTCGACCACCCGGGCGAGCGTGGTCCGGACCCGGCCGTCGTCGATCGCCGCCGCTGCGGCGCTGACACCCTCGTCGAGCGAGTCGACCGCCCCACCCACCCAGAGGCCGGCAGCCGCATTGAGGACGACGATGTCGCGCACCGGACCCGGCTCGCCCTCGAACACCCGCCGGGCGAGCTCGGCGTTGGCGGCGGGGTCACCACCCCGAAGCTCATCGGCGCTATGGACCGTCAGACCCACGTCCCGGGGGTCGAGCTCCCACACCCGCACCTCGCCGGCACGGATCTCGTGAATCGTCGTCGGGCCGGTGAGGGTGATCTCGTCGAGCCCGTCGGACCCGTGGACCACCAGGGCGCGCTCGGCCCCGCGGGCAGCCAGAACACCCGATACCAGGTCGATGACCCGAGCATCGCCGACACCGACGACCTGGCGGGAGATGCCACCAGGGTGGGACAGGGGCCCCAGCAGGTTGAACACCGTGGGGATCCCGAGCTCGGCCCGAACCGGCCCGGCGAAACGCATCGCGGGGTGGAAGGCGCGGGCGAACGCGAACCCCACCCCCGTCTCTCGCACGCACCGCTCGACCGCGGATCCGTCGATCTCGATGGTGACACCGAGCTCGTCGAGCAGGTCGAACGAGCCCGACGTGGACGAGGCCTTGCGGTTCCCGTGCTTGCACACGGGCACGCCCGCGCCGGCCGCCACGAGCGACGCCATGGTCGAGACGTTGAGCGCGTGGACCCGACGGGTGGGCGAACCACCCGTGCCCACGATGTCGATCGTGCCGTCGGGGACATCGAGGGGTTCGGAGGCCTCGAGCATCGCGTCGACCATGCCGTCGACCTCGGCGACGGTCTCCCCCTTGATCCGCAGCGCGACGATGAACCCGGCGATGCAGGCGTCGGATGCCGACCCCGCGAGGATCTCGCTCATCGCCGCGTGGGTCGCGTCGGCATCGAGGTGCCCGCCGACCGACAGCGGACCGAGGATGGCGGGCCAGCCGCCCAGCTGTTCGAGTGTGGGACGGCTCACCAGTGCTCCTGTCGTCGCCTCAGGCGGTCCGGCGCCGTTGGCGGATGATCCGACGGCGCTCCTTCTCGGTGGCTCCGCCCCAGATGCCTTCCTTCTCCCGCCGGGTGAGCGCATGCTCCAGACATGCCTGACGGATCGGGCACTGGGCACACACCTCCTTGGCCGGGTCGGCGTCCGCCTCGTCGTCGGTCGCCGGGTAGAAGATGTTCGGATCGAGTCCTCGACATGCGGCCTGCTGCCGCCAGGACTGGCTCATGTTGGACAACTCGATAGGTCGGGAACGGGTTCGGGCCGCCAACGATCCGGTCCACCGGGCGCAAAGGCGGAACGGCGAGTATGGTCCCGTCGACCCAGGGCTGTCCAGATCGTTCACGAACCGATCACGACCGGCCGATTCGCTCCACCCGACCGCTCTCCAGAGCAGCTCGACGCACGGCTGCTGGACGCCCCAGGTGGGCGAGGCGCGACCGCTCGACTCCCTCGGTCACGCGGTCCTGGTCGTCGACGATCTTGTGGGCGTCGACGACGGGGACGAACGGACCCACCGCATCGAGATCCGGTTCGGCGACCAGGCGGGCAACCAGGGTGTCGACCACCTGGGGGCTGAGCTCACCCGGAGCATCATCGCCGAGGACGACGACGATGTCGGGGTCGGGGGTCGGTTGCACCCTCACCCGATCCCAGGGCGACGCCGGGTACGGTTCGGTCATGGATGGACAACCGCCTCGGGTCGCTGCGGTGCTGCTGGCGGGAGGATCCGGGACGCGTCTGAATGCAGGCGCCCAACCCGGGGACCCGCGCCCGAACAAGGTGTACCTACCAGTGGGTGGTCGTCCTGTGCTCGCATGGCCGTTGACGACCCTAGACGCCCATGAGGCGATCGTCTCGATCGTCGTCGTCGTGCGTGCGGGCGACGAGGCCGCCTTCCGCGAGCTGCTCCGCGAGCTCGATCTGGCCACGCCGGTGCACACCGTCATCGGAGGGGCGAGCCGTTCCGCGAGTGAACAGGCCGCGTTCGAGATGCTCTCGCCCACCGTGGAGGCCGGTGGCCTCGACCTGGTCGTGGTGCACGACGGAGCCCGACCCTTCGTCACCCTCGACCTGGTCGACCGGGTGGTCCAGGCCGCCGACGAGCACGGAGCCGCGGTGCCCGGTCTCGGTCCCGAGCGGCCGGCCTACCGTCTCGACGGATCCCGTACGGCGGTGCTGCTCGACCCGACACGCCTCCGCCGGGTGCAGACGCCGCAGGGGTTCGCCGCCGAACCACTTCTGTCGGCGTACCGGCGTGCCGCCCGCAAGGGATTCGAGGGGGTCGACACCTCCGAGGTGGTGCAGCACCACACCGGGCTCGCCGCCGTCGTCGTCGAGGGCGACCCCGACAACATCAAGCTCACCACCCGCAGCGACCTCACCCGAGCGGAGGAGATCGCCTCCCGCTTCGAACCCACCGGCTGAGACCTGTCGCCGACAGGAGTCGATGCCGTCACCGACAGGAGTCGATGCCGTCGCCGACAGGGGTCGGCCGGACGGCTCGTGAGTCCGGAGCTACCGGACGTAGGCTTCCGCCATGGCCTCCGGAGACTTCGACCGTGATCAGGCACTCGACCGACTGCGCACCACCGACTTCGACGTCGTGGTGATCGGGGGCGGAATCACCGGGGCAGGTGTCGCGCTCGACGCTGCGTCGCGCGGACTGCGCACCGCGCTGGTCGAGCGCGACGACTTCGCGTCGGGCACGTCGTCGCGGTCCTCCAAGCTGGTCCACGGGGGGCTGCGCTACCTCCAACAGGGTGACATCAAGCTCGTCTACCAGGCGCTGGCCGAGCGCCAACGTCTTCGACGCAACGCCCCCCACCTGGTGCGGATCCTGCCCTTCCTGCTCCCTGTCTTCTCCCGTGACGGTCTGTTCGACCGCAAGTTGGCGTGGGCGCTCGGCAAGGCGATGTGGATGTACGACCTCACCGGCGGGGCCCGCATCGGCAAACTCCATCAGCGGCTCAGCACCGACGATGTGATCGGCTACATGCCGACGCTTCCCGCCGATCGACTGGTGGGGGGCTACCTCTACTACGACGCCGCCACCGACGACGCCCGCCTCACCCTCGCCGTGGCCCGCACCGCCGCGGTCGACCACGGCGCGGTGATCGTGAACCGGGCCGGGGTCATCGACATGACCCGCCGTGACGACGGCACCCTGTCAGGTGTCCGGGTGAGCGCCGAGCTCGACGACGGCACCCGCGAGGAGATCGAGGTGTCGGCCTCGGTGGTCGTCAGCGCCACCGGCGTGTGGGCCGATCAGGTGCGAGGCCTCGGCCAGGACACGGCACCCGAGACGATCCGGCCCGCCAAGGGAATCCACATCACCGTGCCCTGGGACCTGGTTCGCAACGAGATCGCGGTGGTGATCCCGGTGCCGAAGGACCGTCGGTCGGTCTTCGTGGTCCCGTGGGGCGACCAGACCTACATCGGCACGACCGACACCGACTACGACGGCCCCATCGACGACCCCCAGTGCACCCCTGACGACGTCGCCTACCTCCTCCGGGCGATCAACGCCTCGGTCGAGGGCGAGATCACCGAGCACGACATCACCGGCACGTGGGCGGGCCTCCGGCCCCTCGTGCGCGCCACCGGTTCGGGTCGCACCGCCGACCTGTCCCGCATGCACCGGGTCCAGGTCGACGACGACGGGCTGGTCACCATCAGTGGCGGCAAGCTCACCACCTACCGGGACATGGCCGAGGACACCGTCGACGCGGTCCTCGAGTCACTCGGAGATCGGGTCACGGGTCGGGTCCACCGCAGTGCCCGGACCAAGGACCTGCCTCTGCGCGGCGCTCGGGCCTACTCGGAGGTGTGCGATCAGGCGGAGGAGCTCGCCGCGGTGGCCGGCCTCGCCGAGGCCGACGTCATGCACCTCGCCGACCGATACGGCGGCGAGGCCCGTGTCCTACTCGCCATGATCGAGCACTCCCCCGAGCTCCGCGACCGCCTCGCCGAAGGCCACCCGTACCTGCGGGCCGAGGTCGTCCACGCCGTCCGCTACGAGATGGCTCGCGATCTCGACGACATCCTCGCCCGGCGCATTCCCCTCCGGCTGCGAGACGCCAACGCGGCCATGTCGGTCGCTGCCGACGTCGCCGCCCTGATGGCCCCCGAGCTCGGATGGTCCGAGGAGGAGGCGGCTCGCCGGACCGAGGCGTTCCGCCGATCGGTCACCGAGGAGCGCAGCGCCGCGGCTCTCCCGGTCACCCGGGCGGGCGCGGAGTCCACGCCACTCGCCGAGGTCGAGTCGTGAGCCATCCGCCCACCTCGCTCCCTCCGGTCGGGCCCGGAGCTCCGACTCCTCCCATCGCTCTCCCCGATCCGGCCACCGCCTCCCCTCGCGATGCGGCGGCTCAGGTCGAGGTCGACGACACCACCATCGAGCGCCTCCGGTCGGCCTGCTCGAACGTCACCGTCGACCCGATCGAGCGGTCCGAGGCGTCGCGCGACTGGTGGCCCCTCGCCATGATCTGGGCGCTCGACAACCAGCTGCCGGGACAGGCGGCAGTCGTGGCCCGCCCCAGCAGCGACGAGGAGGTCGCCGCCGTCCTGGCGATCTGCAACGAGGCGCAGGTCCCGGTGACCGCCACGGCCGGGCGCAGCGGCGTCTGTGGCGCCTCGGTGCCCGCCCACGGCGGCGTGGTGATCGACCTGACCGGTCTCACCGGTATCCGAGACGTCGACGACACGTCCTTGGTCGCCGACATCGCGGCCGGGACCTTCGGCGACCACCTCGAGGCCGAGCTCCGCTCCGCCCACGGTCTCACCCTCGGTCACTGGCCCCAATCGGTGGCGCTGTCCACCGTCGGCGGGTGGGTCGCCTGCCGGTCGGCCGGTCAGCTGTCCAACCGCTACGGAAAGATCGAGGATCTCGTCGTCGGCCTCGACGTCGTGCTCGCCTCCGGTCAGCGGATCTCCACCGGCGGGGCCCCGAGGGCGGCGGCCGGACCCGACCTCACCCAGCTCTTCGTCGGGTCCGAGGGGACGCTCGGAATCGTCACCTCCGCCCGATTGCGGCTACGCCCCGCCCCCGAGATGGAGGGGCGAGCGGCCTTCGGCTTCCCGTCGTGGGAGTCGGGCATGGACACCTGCCGTCGAATCCTCCGCCGAGGCGCCGACCCCGCTGTGCTGCGCCTCTACGACGCCATCGAATCCGACCGCAGCTACAAGACCGGCGACGTCACCAACGTGCTGCTGGTGCTCGACGAGGGCGACCCGGTCACCGTCGACGCCAACATGGCCATCGTCGAGACCGAGTGCGGCGACGCCGAGCGGCTCGACGACGGCCTGGTCGAGCAGTGGATGGGCCACCGCAACGAGGTGTCGGCGCTGGAGGGCCTGGTCACGAACGGCTTCGTGGTCGACACCATGGAGATCGCAGCGCCGTGGTCCCGGCTCGACGACATCTACCGGGAGACCTTGGACGCCCTCCGGTCGATCGACGGCATCCGGTCGGCATCGGCTCACCAGTCCCACGCCTATCCCGACGGCGCCTGCCTGTACTTCACCTTCGCCGGCCGCCCGCCTGACGGCGACCGAGACGCGCTCTACCAGCGCTGCTGGGACCGCGGGACCGCCGCGGTGCTCGACAACGGCGGGGCGCTCAGCCATCACCACGGGGTGGGCTGGAACCGGTCGCGGTTCGTCCCCGGCGCTCTCGGCGACGCCCACGGCACCCTCGTCGCGGTGAAGGCCGCGCTCGATCCCCACGGGATCCTGAACCCCGGCAAGCTCGGCCTGCCCGATCCGTTCGGACCGGTGGGCTGGCCGTGAGCACCCTGGCCCGCCTCGACGGGAAAGCGTTGATGATCGGCATCACCGCCGCGCTGGTCATCGTCGTTCCCGCCGCAGTGGCCTCGATCCTGGTCATCGGGACCGGCGACGACGGCAACGACAACGGGGGCGGAGCTGTCGCCCTCGTGTTCTTCTTGGCGGTCATCGTGGGCTTCGGAGTGGGAGGCCACCGCGTGGGTCGCACCGGTGTCGAGCTCCCGGTCACCCATGGTGGCTTCGTCGGCCTCCTCGCCTTCGGCCTGGTCCAGGTGGTGATCCTCGTGGGCTCGGCGATCGTCGGTCGCGAGGGGGGAGTCGACGTGGTGTCACTCGCCATCTCGGCGCTGCTGGCATCATCGGCGGGCATGATCGGCGCGTCGCTCGCGGTGCGCCGGGCGGGCTGGAACCACTGACCCAGGGGGAGAATCCATGCAGGTGCTGGTGATCGACGTCGGAACCAGCGGTGCGCGAGCCGCGGTCGTCGCCGACGACGGGCGATTCGTGGCCGAGCGCCACCGCCGCCAGTCGCCGACCTCCCCGATGGCTGGTCTGGTCGAGTTCGACCCGGTCGCGCTGGCCGACACTGCTGTCGAGCTCGCCCGCGAGGTGATCGACGCGACCGGCTCATCCGGCGGTGACACCACCATCGGAGCGGTGGGGATCGCCAACCAGCGGGCGTCGACGATCCTGTGGGACCGGTCGACCGGCGAGCCCGTCGGACCGGGAATCGGATGGCAGGACCTCCGCACCGTCGGGGAGTGCCTGACGCTGCGGGCCGACGGCATCTTCCTCGCCCCCAACCAATCGGCCACCAAGGTCGCCCACCTGTTCGACAACCACGACCCCGAGCGATCGCGTGACCTCTGCTTCGGCACCGTCGACACGTGGCTGGTGTGGCGCCTCACCGAAGGCACCGCCCACGTGACCGATCGGACCAACGCGGCGGTGACGGGCTTGTTGCTCCCAGACGCGAGCGACTGGGACGACCGGGTCCTCGATGCTCTGTCGATCCCCCGCTCCTGTCTGCCCCAGCTCGTGGACTCCGCTGGCGAGGTCGCCAACGCCACGGCTCTACCCGGTGCCCCGGTGATCGCCGGGCTCCTCGGCGACCAGCAGGCGTCGCTGGTCGGCCAGGGATGTGTGCGCCCCGGAATGGCCAAGATCACCTTCGGCACCGGGGGGATGCTCGACATGTGGTTGGGGTCCGACGGTCCGGCCACCGCCGAGCGAGGCCCGCATGGAACCTTCCCCATCGTCACCCTGGAGCACGGCGGCACGCTCGGGTGGGGGCTGGAGGCGATCATGCTGTCGGCGGGCACCAACGTCGACTGGCTGGTCGAGGACCTCGGACTGCTCGACTCGGCCGAGCAATCCCATGAGGTCGCCTCCTCGTGCGACTCGACCGACGGTGTCGTCTACGTGCCGGCTCTGCTCGGACTCGGCACCCCTCAGTGGGACTACGGCGCGAGGGGCTCGCTCTTCGGTGTCACCCGGGGGACCACTCGAGCCCACGTGGTGCGCGCCGTCCTCGAGGGAATCGCCCAGCGGGGGGCCGATCTGGTCGACGCCGCCGAAGCGGAGTCGGGCCACACGATCGAGGCCCTCCGTGTCGACGGGGGCATGAGCGCGAACCCCACCTTCGTCCAGGCCCTCGCCGATGCGACCGGCGTCTCGGTGGAGCTGGCCCCCGTGTTGGAGGCGACGACCCTCGGAGCCGCGTGGACGGCGAGGCTCGGCGTGGGGGAGATCCCCGAGATCGACGACATCGCCGACCGCTGGGACCCTCGCGGTCGGGTCGAGCCAGCCTCCGAACCTGACCGGGAGCGGTGGCGTGTCGCGGTCGAGCGAGCCGGGCACTGGCACGAGGAACTGTCGGCTCTCGACCTCTGAGCCGGGCTCGATCCGGCCAGGCGTTGGGCCACGAACAAATAGGCCGAACGGACCATGCGGTCTGACTTCGCCGTGGCCTCTCGCGCGCCTAGAGTGTGACCAGCGTCACCTGGTGGGTTCCACCGGAGCGCTCATCGTCAACAGACGAGGCATTGGGGGAAACCAGGCCTCGACGAACACTCTGAGCTCGAGGGAGAAACATGCACGGTCGTCGCAATCGAACGACATACCGGATCGCCGCCGTCGTCGGACTGGCTGCGATCCTCACCGCCTGCAGCGGAGGAGGTGGCGGGAACTCGGCGTCGGGCAACGGTGACGGTGACAACGGGGGCCGCAACGTCATCAGCGTCCCCTCGGGCGGCATCCCGGATCCGGGCCCGGCCGACGTGGAGATCCACAACTTCCGCTTCGAGGACGAGACCCACACCATCTCGGTCGGCGACACCGTCATGTGGGTCAACGAGGGGTCCGCGCCCCACACGGTCAACTTCACCGCCGACGACGGCTCGGGCACGATCCGCACCGCCCACGGCTACGAGCGGGAGTTCGACGAGGCCGGCACCTACGAGTACTTCTGCAACAACCACCCGGGCATGGAAGGCACCATCATCGTCGAGTAGCGGGCATCGTCGAGTAGCCGTGGCCCTCGCGACGGGCCAGACTGGAAGCGACGGTGAGTCGGTCGGGTGACCGCGGCTCGGCATCGACCGGGTCGAGGAAGGTCGGGACTCCACAGGGCAGGGTGCTGGCGAGATGCCAGTCGGGGCGACCCGCAGGACAGTGCCACAGAGAACAGACCGCCGATGGCCCGGTTCGCCGGGCACAGGTAAGGGTGAAACGGTGCGGTAAGAGCGCACCAGCGCCCGGGGCGACCCGGGCGGCTCGGTAAACCCCACCCGGAGCAAGGCCAAGATGTGGGTATGGGCGGCCCGTCCGTCCCGTCAGGGACAGCCCACAGGTAGGCCGCACAGATGGATGGTCACCCATCGGGATCCCGGCAACGGGCCCGAGGACAGAATCCCGCCTACAGACC
>SKKL01000062.1 GCA_007121465.1 Acidimicrobiales bacterium
AGTGGGGCCGAGATGGGCCGTCCGACCCAGGTCTCGGGGCCCCGCATCGCCTACTGTTAAGGGGTTAGGTTCGGCGTGTCCGCCCACGGGGGACACGCCCGGAAGGTTGCGGGCATGACCACAGGGATCACGATCACTCCCGGCACGATCGACGCCGTCCCCGGCGAGCCGGGTCGCGTCGTCGTCGAGGTCACCAACCACCTCGAGCGCGCCGCGCAGTTCCAGGTCCGGGTGATCGGATCCGACGCCTCCTGGTCCGGACCTCCCCTCGTCACTCCCCTGCTCGACCCGGGTGCCTCCACCGCCACCGAGCTCACCGTCACCCTTCCGCTCGGGTTCCCCACCGGCCAGCACCTCCTCGGCGTCGAAGCGGTCCCGATCACTCCCGAAGGAACGCCCTCGGCCGACCAGCAGGACCGCCGCGTCACCGACCTGGTGGTCCTGGTCGGATCGCTGGCGGAGCTCCACGCAGTGCTCGAGCCGGCCAACGTGTGGGCCCGGCAGGGTCCACGCTTCGCCAGCCTCGACCCCCGGGTCGTCTTCCGCACCCGCGGCACCGGAATCCGACGGGCGCGGGGGGGCGAGGCCCGGATCCAGCTCCGCAACCGGGGCTTCGAACCGATCCAGGTGGCCCTCAGCGCCCAGTCGCCCGCCGAGGAGGTCCGCGTCCGGTTCGACCGCGACACCGCGGTGATCCCGCCCGGCCACGTCGTTCCGGTCACGGCCAAGTTCAAGGGGTCACGACCGCTGTGGGGCCGTGAACGCCGCTCCCCCTACACGATCGTCGCTCGCAGCACCGGTAGCCACGTCCACCTCGACGGCAGCTTCACCCGCCCCGCCCGCATCCCGCCCAGCGCGATGAAGGGCCTCGCCATCGTCTCGGTCCTCGCGGTGTGGGCCAGCACCCTGTTCTTCGTGTGGGACCGGGTCACCACCGACGCCCAGGTCGAAGAGGCCACCGCCGAGCAGGCCGGAGCTGTCGGCGACGGCGTACCCGGGGGTGTCGGGGACGGATCCGACGACGATGGCAGCGACGGGAACGGCGACGGCAGCTTCACCGACGAACAGATCGGCTCACGGGTCGAGGCGAGTGGCCAGGTGCAGGCCAGGGAGCCGGGAGGGGTCGCGGTTCGCATCCGGTCGGTGTCGCTCGTCGACGAGATCAGCCAGGACGCCACCTTCCGGACCACCAACATGCGGTCGGCCAGCACCGGCGGCGCCAAGCTGTTCGGCCGACGAGGCGGGATGATCCACAACCGCATCGTCCCGGCCCAGATCTCCACCGTCACCGATGACGAGGGGCGGTGGGCCGCGAGCGGCCTCGGCGGCCCCGGCTTCTACGAGATCCGCTTCTCCAAGCCGGGCTACGCCACCCGCGCCTACGTCGTCGAGATGTCCGACGATGGCACCCCGATCACCCTCGACACCGAACTCGTCGCGGGAGACGGAAGTCTCGGCGGGCGCGTCTCGGGACCCGACGGACCTCTTGGCGACGTGCAGATCTCGGTCACCGACGGAACCGTCACCCTCAACACATCGACGCCCACCACCGGCGCGGTCGGCACCTGGACCGTCGACGGGCTCACCACCCCCGGCACCTATCTCGTCTCCGCGTCCCGACGCGGGTACGGCACCTCCACCGAGCTCGTCCGACTGGGCGGGGGCCAGTCGCTGTCCAACATCGAGATCGGCCTTCGACCCGGCACCGGTGCCATCACCGGCACGGTTCGATCGGGCTCTCAGCTTCTCGGGGATGTGACGATCACCGCCACCGACGGCGACGTCACCCGCACCACCACCACCCTCACCGAGGGACCGGTCGGCACCTTCTCGATCACCGACCTCCCGTCACCGGGCATCTACACCCTCTCGATCGAAGCCGACGGCTACATGAGCCAGACCCGCGACGTCGCCCTCAGCGGCGGCCAGGCACAGGTCGGCGTCGAGATGGTCGCCAGCACCGGGATCATCTACGGACGCCTCACCGACCCGGGAGGCAACCCGATCGGCGGCGCAGGGGTGACCGCCACCAGCGAGGACGCGGTCTACAAGAACACCACCGCTCCCGACGGTTCCTACGAGCTGGTGGGGCTCGAACCGGGCAGCTACGTCGTCCAGTTCGAGGAGTTCGAGTACCACACCGGGTCGTCTCTGGTGACTCTCGGCTCTGGGGGCCTACGGGAGGTCAATCTCAGCCTCAACCCCCGCGACACCCTCGAACCCGCTCCGAACAACTCCCTCACCGTCACCCTCTCCGCTCCCGACGTGACCGAGAACCTCCAGGCCCGGGTCACGATCCGCGGCACCGACATCCCCCCGGCCACCGCCAACGTGAGCGGAGGCGGTGCGGGCAACGCGGTGTTCAACGACATCCCCGCGGGGATGCACGTCCTCGAGATCACCGGTCAGGGCTTCCAGGAGACGACCGTCACCGCGCGGGTGGCGCTCAACGGCAACAACGGCGTCGGTGCCACGCTTCGTCCTCTCGTCGTCACCAACATCGTGCTCGAGGACTTCGAGGGTCGTCCCATCGCCGACGCCGACGTCGAGATGTCCCGAACCTTCCCGGTGTGTGGTCCGAACAACATCACCCCCGGGTGCCAGACCCCGATCCTGGGACGCACCAATGCCGAGGGGCAGGTCCGGATCCAGGCAGGCCCCGTCCCGCTGTCGACCGCTCCCTTCGATCAACTCCTCCAGATCGGTGACGGCACCTACCGCATCGAGATGTCCCACCCGGACTACATCGACCGGACCGACTTCTTCAGCATCGCCTACGACAGCGACCCGACCCCGAACATCACCTTCCGCCTCAACCGCCTGGCCGCGGTGATCTTCACGATCCTCACTCCGCAGGACCCCGCCGCGTCCTCTCTCGGTCAGCTGGTCGGGCTCAGCGACTACACCGTGTCGATCACGCCCACCTGGGGCGACCCCAGCAACCACACGAAGGTGGCCGACGAGAACCCCTTCGAGTTCACGGGCATCCCTCAGGGCAACGGGTACCAAGCCACCATCTCCAAAGACGGCTTCGACGACGTGAACATCACCATCGGGTCGCTCGCCCTCAACGACATCCGTGAGATCAACCGGCTGATGTTCCCCAGCCGCACCACCCACGGGCGGGTCGTGTGGGACGACCCCGACGACCCGGGCGAGAAGCTCCCCATCGAGGGCGTCGACGTCACCATCACCGGCATCCCCGGCTACCAGTACATCAACGGCCAGTACGTCGAGATGGCCCCCGACACGTGGGAGGTCACCACCGGACCCGACGGGCAGTGGGCCTTCCCGACCGAGAACGGCCCCGTGCGCGGCACCGCCACGGTCACCTTCGAGTCCGACGACTTCGAGGGGCCCGTGACCTTCGCCGCCGACGGCGACCTCGCTCCCGGCGACGACCTCACCGTCACCGGCCTGCCGGTCGGACAGGATCTCGGCGACTTCGAGCTCGTGCCGCTCGACGGCCAGCTCACCGTCCAGGCCACCATGGACATGGGCCCGGCCGGGCCCCGCGTCCCTCAGCTCGACGCCAGCGGCCCGACACTGCGGTTCACCGACGGGCCCGCCGGCTTCCCCACCGACCCGTTCGAACCCAGCTCGTTCTCTCTCCCTCCTGGGCGGTTCGCCACCGCGGGATGGAGCTTCGCCCCCAACGCCTACGGTGAACTGGCGCCCGGCACCTACCGGGGCGAGATCGTCTACCAGCACTCCGACCCCAGCCGTGACGACCTCTCGTTCACCCCGGCCGAGTTCGAGGTCTACATCGCTCCCAACGCCCGACCCGAGTTGGGCCAGCCTGATCTGGATCTGGGTCTGGAGCGTCGTGGCCTCATCGCGGGAGCGGTCGAGACCTACTTCGATCCCGACAACCCCTTTTCTGCTGAGCAGACCGAGGGGGCCACCGTCACCCTCGAACGGTGGGATCCCGAGGCCGGCACCAACGGTGACTGGGTGTTCTCCCGCGACACCGAAACCAACGAGAACGGGAGCTACCGATTCGCCCGGGTCGACACCGGGCCCGAGGGTCAGCCCGTCCCGTACCGCGTCTCGGTTACCAAGGAGGGGTACACCGACGGCCAGGTGGTGGACAACATCACCCTTCAGGTTGGCGGGAACGAAACCGCCTTCCTCACCATCCGGCGCCTCGCCTCGGTGTTCGGCTCCGTCGAAGGGGCCCGCTTCCCCACCGGAACTCCCGAGGTCGTGGAGGACGGCGTCGTGCGCGTCTTCTCCGGCGTCGGGCACGACCAGGCCTACCTCGACGATCCCGACAACGTGATCGCACAGACCACCACCGACGAGGACGGGTTCTTCCAGGTCTTCGATCTCGACGGCGGGGCCTACACCATCGTCATCGATGACGACCCCGACCAGGACGACTTCGAACCGTTGGTCTTCGAGCTCGGGGGGAGCGGCGCGGGCAGCGAGTACCTCATCATCGGGCCCCCCCTCGACGTCGGCGAGTGGCGCGACCTCGTCACCGACATCCCCGGGGGCCAGCTCGGCGATCCGATCGTGCTCCCCGTGAAGCCGGCGAGCCTCACCTTCGAGGTGCAGAGCTCCAACGGGGCGGGCGGCACCCCCTCGGGCCTCGGCCTCCTCTTGATCCGGGTGGACGACACCGAGCCCGAGAACGGCAACGGCGAGTCGAACTTCTGCAACTTCGAGGGAGGGTCGCCCATCGCCAACCCAGGAGCAGGGCAGAGCTTCACCATCAGCGAGTCGAATGGGACCTACTTCACCGGTGACATCCCACCGGGGTTCTACGTGCTGTGCCTCAACGCTCCGAACCACGCACCCAAAGAGGTCACCTACAACCTCGGCCCCGACGACGCCGTCGACCAGACCGGCACCAACGCCATCCAGCTCGCCGCCCGGGGCAACGACATCAGCGGCACCGTCACCCTGAGGGTCGGAGGGGTCGACCTCGACTCCGAGGACTTCTCCCTCGCCGGCACCCTCGTCGAACTGCTCGAGCAGGACGACGGTGAGTGGGTCCCCGTCGAGGACGACGGCACGCCGATCGACACCACCACCGACGACGACGGCAACTACGAGCTCCTCGAAGTTCCCGACGGGACCTACCGCCTGGGCTTCTCCCGACCCGGGTACGACCCGACGGAATCGACCAGCCAGACGCTGCGCAATGCGGCCGAGGTGACGGTCAACGCCACGCTCGAGGCGTTCCAGCACGACGTGGAGATCACCGTGCAGTCGGCCGTCGTCGATTCCGACGGCGACAACATCCTCGTCACCGATGCACCCATCCGTCTCGAGGCGGTCGCCGACGACGACCCCAACACGGCCGGCGGCCCCTACAACGGAGCGACCGGCAGCCCGTCGTCCAGCAATCCGGGGCAGGTCACCTTCGACGACGTCGTGCCCGGCCGCTATCGCGTCATCGTCAACGACGAGTACCAGCCCGGGGGCCACCAGCGAGCCGAGCAGCTCCTCGACGTAGCCATCAGCGACGACCCGCCCCCCGCGGCGACGGTGACGATCCAGGAGGCTCTGGTCACCGGCACCGTCGAGATCCAGGGCAGCGGCACTCCCACCATCACCGGAGTCCGGGTGACGGCACTGTTTGCCACCCCGGGCGCCGAGGAAGCCGCCTACCTCGAGCTCAGCGGCACGACCTCCACCGCCGACTTCGAGCTCTACGTCCCCGCCCCCGCGTCGGGGAGTGCCAGCTTCGACATCGTCGCCTCCCGTGAACAGGGAAGCTTCGTTTCCGGGCAGGAGACGGTCTCGGTCACCTCCGGCGCCACGGTGGCGTTGACGACCGACCCCCTGATCGTCCGGGAGGCGGCGAGCATCACCATCCGAGTCCGCGAGGAGAACACCACCAATGGTTGGATCTCCGGTGCAACGGTCTCGTACACCGGACCGAGCGGAACCGGTTCGGATCAGACCGGCAGCGACGGCCGCGTCGACTTCAGCGGTCTGATTCCCGGTGAGTACACCTTCGCCGTGACTGCCTCGACCGACAACGGCTACAACGGGGCGACCCAGGTCGTGACCCTCGACTTCGGATCCAACGGCACCGTGCCGATCGACGTCTTCTCCTTCGGCAGCCTCCGGATCGACCCGAGCAACGGGGGGTCGGGGAACAGCTTCCAAGTGCGCCTCACCCCGGCCATCCCGGGCAACTCCAACCCCATCACCCTCGGAGGCACCGGAACAGCGGCCAGCCGGACCATCGGGACCGTTCCCGTCGGCACCTACGACGTCGAGGTGTGCTGGCCGGCCTTCAATGCCGGTGTCTGTGAGCCCGGCTCGAGCAGCGTGTACCGGGGAACCGGACAGGCCTCGGTGTCTCGCGGAGAGCTCACCACCTTCCCGATCACCCTCACCGAGATCGCCCCCGAACCCGACGACAACGGCGACTGAACCCTCCGGGGGACCCGCTCAGCCGACCAGAGCGAGGAAGACCAAGGCGATGAGGATCGGGCCGCCGATCATCGCGAGCGTCATCGGCCACACCGGTCCGACCTCGGGCTCGACGATCGGTTCGGGTTCCGGCTCGGGTTGGCGAACGGCGAGGACCGGGGCCGGAGGCGGCATCGCCGGCGGGTGCAGATCAGCACCGCAGCGGATGCACAACATGGCCGAGTGCAGGTTCGGTTCGTTGCACTGGGGACAACCGATGGAGGCCACCACCTGGCGGCCGCCTGCTCCCGGGAGCCGACGCAGGCCGAACTCGTCGTCGCCCGCCTCGACCGGAACGTCGCTCTGGCGGACCCAGAACAGCGGGTAGTCGCACCGACGACAGAACTCCTCGGCGCTGCGCCGGATCTGGTCGAAGTGGCTGATCGTGCCGCAACCGGGGCAGGTGATGTCGACCGCGGCGCTCATTGACCGACCGCCTGGGGCAACTCGGGCCAGACCAGCTCACCGGCGACGAAGATCTGCGTGGGGATGTTGGCGGGGATCTCGTCGAGGACGAGAGCCACGAAGTCCTCGGCACTGGTCCACCCGGTGTCGGGCACACGGATCTCGACCCGGGCCGGGGTGACCGGCGAGTCGCCCTCCCGGTAGACGCCTCCGGTCTCGGTCACCTCGACCGGCCCGTCACACACCAGCTCGAGGAACTGCACGAGTCCTCGGTGGGTGCCACGCCAGGCGAGCATGGTGGAGGATTCCTGCACGATCCGGCGTTGGAGACGGTCGGCGAGTGACGGGTCGATCGAGCGGACGCCCAACCACGACCCGAGATACGGCAGGAACGGCGTGGGCGCGACGCTCGGGTCGACGAGGTGGTCGAGGTTGTCGAGATCGTCGAGGTAGGTGCCGGCGACCTCCTGGAAGATCCGCACGAACCGACAGAAGAAGTCGTCCTCGAGCATCCCCATCGGGAGCTGAGCGAGGAGCCAGTCGTCGCGTCTCATCGCACGACCACCTGGTGGTGAGCGGAGAGGAACAGCGACTGGGCGTCGAGCCGCAGGACCTCGCGACCCCCGCCGTGGCGGGCGTCGGTGCGCAGGTCGTACTCGAAGAACAGGATCTCTTCGACTCGGTCGACACCATCGATCGCCTCGATCAGCTGGGCCACGCTCGCCGCGTTGAGGTCGGTGTCGAACGGCCACCCCTCGCCCTCGTGGCCGCCGGTGAGGGGGTTGATGAAGCGGTAGAGCGAGTCGAGGGCCCGCTGGCGAACCAGCCCGGCGGGTCGACCGGGAAGCGACCGGATCAACGCCGCGACGGTGACGCCTTGGTAGAAGGGGGTCCCGATCTCGACCCGGGTGCCCACGAGTCGACGCTGGTCGAGGTGATCGCCGATCTGGCCGGCGAGCTCGTTGGAGAGGGCGAAGTCGTCGAGCTCCATCTGACCGACCGGGTCGGCGATGCGGGGGACGACCAACATTCGTATCGGCCCACCAGGAGTCGACGACGGCAGGCAGCGGGCGCGGGCCACCTCGGCGGACGCCTCGATGGTCAACCGCTCGAAGTCGCGGGAGGTGACGGCGCGCTGGCCGGTGCGGATGCTCATCGGCCCACGCTGCTTGGCGTTGTCGATCGTCTCGGCGTCGGCTCCACCCCGGGCCGTCTCGAGGTTGATGACCCGGTCGATGTAAGGGATGGTCGTCCGGAGTTGGCGGAGGGTTCCCGATCCGACGTTGCCGATCGCTCCACCACCGGTGCGATAGGAGGCCATGACGACCTCGGCTCCCTCGGGCGGGATGGCACCGTGCTGACGGACGGTTCCGTCGGGGTAGCGAATGCGGGGACCGAAGTGGATCTGTCCGCTCGACCCGTCGATGGTCACATGGCGGTCCTCGGGGCCCGAGTCGACGAAGTCGACGACCTCCTCCCAGACCTCCACGCCGTCGGTGGTGAGCACCTCGACCTGCTCACCGGTCTCGCGAGGAAGGATCGGGGCGTGGTCGACCCGGAAGGTCTGAGCCGGGGAGCCGTCGCTGCGTCCGACCAGCTCCGAGGCGATGTGGCGGCTGTGTTCGGCCTGTACGGTCCCGCCGAGGCTGGCGGCGAGGAGCCGGCGGACCTGGGGCGAGGCCTGGTACTGGGGCTGGCCGGCAGCGGCGGGCGTCAGTCGAGCCCTCAGCCAGAACCCGCGGGTGCCGCCAAGGGTGAGGGGAGCGTGCTCGAGGGGGATGACGAGCATGATGAAGCCGTCGCGGTTGAGACCGCCGGTGGAGTCCTCGTGGACCTTGGCCGGGATCCACGCCTCCCCGGACCACACCTCCCACGCCAGGGGCGGCCGGGTCGGGTCGACGCCGATGCCCTCGATCGAGGCCTCGACATCGAGACGCAAGAGGTTCCCCGCCAGCGAGTTGGAGAACCCGACGTAGAAGGCGTCTCCCGGGGTCATCGGCTGGGATCCGAAGCACATCACCGCGTCGCGCTCGTAGCGCAGGGCGTCCCACACATCGGTGAAGGACTCTTCGTCGGTGCCGGCGGTGAGCGCGGCGATCATCTCGGGCTGGAGGATCTCGAGGAGGCTCTCGGTGGTGAAGATGACCTGGGACCCGTCGGCTTGAGGTGTGGTCGCCACCTCGGTTCCCTTCGGGACCCGCACCACCTGATCGGTGATCGACGACAGCCAGAAGGTGAGGTCGGCCCGGGCCACCGACGGGGGGAACAGCTCGATGCCGACCAGCTCGAGAAACTTCGTGTAGTAGCGATCGGGGACCTGGTTGAGGCGGTAGAGGACCATCTCGCTCATCCAGGCGAACAGCTCGATGAGCGCGACACCGGGATCGGAGACGTTGTGGTTGGTCCACTCCGGGCAGTACCGGGGGATCAGCCGCTTGGCCTCGTCGACGAGGTCCTGGAAGCGGCGGTCGTCCAGGTCCGGACTCGGCAGGGCCATGGATCAGTCCTCCTCGCGAGGAATCACATAGAAGGGATAGACGAGGTTCCGCCGGTCGTTGGTCGCGCGGACCGTGTAGTCGAGGTGGATGAGCACCGTGCCCTCCTTGTCGGGGTCGGGGACGACCTCGACGTTGTCGACCTCGACGCGGGTCTCCCACTGGGCGATGGCTTCCCGCACCGCGAAGGCCATGAGCCCGAGGGTGTTGCCGTTGATCGGTTCGAAGATGAGGTCCCAGATCCGGCATCCGAACCCGGGGCGCATCAGGCGCTCGCCGGGCGCCGTGGAGACGATGACCCGGATGGCGCTGTCGAGATCCTCGACCCCACCCGACAGAGCGATCGACCCGGTGTGGTCGACCCGCATGGGAAAGGACAGACCGCGGCCGATGAACCCACTCGGGTGGGGATCGGACTCCGGTCGAACGTCTCGAGGGGCGGGATGTGCGTCGCTCACCCGATGCTCACCTGGGGCCCGCCCTTGATGGAGGTGGTCGGCGCTCCCTTGACCTCGGTGCCGCTCGGACCCATGGCCACCTTGTTACCACCCTGGCTGGCGGTGACCTCCTGGGTGCCCTTGATCGTGACCTTGCGACCCTCGAGCTTGAGGTCGCCGCTGGCCTTCACCGTGATGTTCTCGCCCGAGATGTTGATCGACGAATCGTCGGTGTAGGTGATCTGGGCCTTGCCGGCCTTGATCGACAGCGGCTTGCCCTCGGGGACCTCGATGTCGAAGCGGTCCTCACCGATGCGGAGTCGGTAGTCGGTGCCCGGCTTCCCGTTGGTCCCGAGGCCGAGGATGATGTGGCGGTCCTTGTCGCTCGTTCCGTCGACGAAGTCCATGTAGTGACCGAGCCGGGACCGGACCGAACGGCTGTTGATCTTTCCGTCCTTGATGAGCTGGTCCTCGGGGGTCGTGACCTTGCCGTAGAGACCGCCCATGACCACGGGGAAGCGGGTGTCGCCCCCCTCGAAGGCCACGAGTACCTCGTCGTCGACCTCGGGGAGGAACCAGAAACCCCGCTCGGGACCGCCGCCCGCCGACAGGACCCGCGCCCAATGGCTCGAGTTCTCGTCGGACAGGTAGGGGAACTTCACCTTCACCCGGCCGAGATCCTCGCCGGTTCCGATCGTGGTGACCACCGCGGGGATCAGCGGCGGCAGGGTGGCGAGCGAACCCAACTGTTCGGCAGCCGATCCACCCCCGATGAAGTCGGCGAGACCGGTCGGGACCCGGTCACCAGCGGTGAAACGAGTGGTGTAGCCGTCGACCGCGAAGCGGTGCTCGACCCGGGTGACGTGGTAGTCGCCACCGAAGTAGTTGCCGGTGACCGCCAGCTTCACCCCTGGCTTGATGTCGGGGTTGCCGCGCAGCTCGCCGTGAGCCTCGATCGCGGCGGCGACCTGGTTGGTCGAGATGGCACCAGCCAGGGAGTTGGCCTCGGCCTCGGTGGCCGCGCGGACACTCGAGGTCTGCAACGACGTGGCAGTGGACAGACCCTTGATGGCGTCTCCCACCCCGGGAACCGAGGTGCGGGGCAAGCCACCGGGCTTGGCCGAGCCGTTGACCGCCTTCTGGTTGTCGCGATCCCACCCGTTGACCTTGACCTCGGGGTTGGCCACCGCGGTGTGGCTCACCGAGAACCGGTAGAGATCGTCGAGCACGTTGAGCGGGATCGAGGGAGGCGCCGACGGCGGCTTGCGGAAGAAGAGGTCATCGCCGTCGACCCACCAGTCGAAGCCGTGTCGTCGGGCCAGGGTGGTGATGAACCCGAAGTCGGTGTCGGCCTGCATGAGATAGGGCAGGGTCTCGGATGTGCCGTCGGCCTTGGGCGTGAGCCCGGCATCGCGGGCGACCTTCTCGACCACCGCCGCTGCTGTCATGTTGGCGAAGGTGGCGACGTTGTGGCGATGGGTGAGCCGGTAGGAGGCGTCGTGGGCGACGACCACGTACTGGCCCGATTCGTCGCCCTCGCGCTCGGCACCGATCTCGGTGACGATCAGCGTGCCGCAGGTGGCGACGAACCGCGCACCCGAGCCGGCCCGACCGACGGGAAAGGCCACGCTGACGTCCCCGTCGAGATCGAACGGGAACAAGGGAGCGGCGCGACCGAGGACCGGCGTGGCGAAGCGCATCGTGAGCCGAGTGGGCACCTGGTACTGCAACTCGAGCGAGAGCGAGATCATCCGCGAGGCCCAGTACTCGTGCAGGGTGCTCGACCCGATGGAGACCTTCGGCGCGTTGACGAGGGTGGACTCGACCGCCATCAGCTACCCCCGGTCGCTTCGAGCCGTTGGGGGATGGCGAGGGTCGTTCCCGGCCGCAGGTTGAAGGGATCCTCGATGCCGTTGGCGTGGGCGATGTCGCGCCAGGGGGTGGAGGTGCCGTAGTGCTTGGCCGCGATGCGGTCGAGGGTCTCGCCCGGCTGCACGACGTGGGTGCGGTGCGGGTGGGGGGTGCCCGAGGTGGGGTTCTGGCGGGCCCAGTTGTCGTCGGGCTCGAACTGCTGGAGCGACAACTTGGCCTTGGCCCGCAGGGGAAGCCCCTCCGAGGAGAAGTAGGTGAAGGTGAGCTCGAGCTTGGTGACCACCGCCTTGAACGAGTGGAAATCGCCCCAGTGGAACTGAACCCACGCAGGCCGACCATTGCCGGACTCACCGTCGTAGCCGGGGAGGTTGGTGTCGATCTCCATGAGCTGGAGCAGCTTGTTGGTGTAGTCGGTGACGGCCTTGCCCTCGTGGGTGGTGTCGAAGGTGAGGTTCATGTCGAGCGTGCCCGACTTGGCGCCCTTGTAGTCGAGCACCGGAACGCCCTTGCCGGGCAGAGCCTTCCCGCTCCACGTGTTCTCCCGCTTCACCGCCAGCTCGTCGGGGTTGAACAGGCAGGGAATCTTGGCTCCGGTCTCGACCTCGATGACGGCCTTCTGAATCGGCATGGTTGCTCCTCAGATCCTCACATCGGACGGGGCCAACGCCGGCCCCGTCGTTCGAGCTCACGAAGCACCCGGGCCTCGAGCGCGTCGAGCAAGCGATCGATGTCGATGGTGGTGGCCGGCGCCGCTCCTGCGGCCGACGGAATGATCCCCGCGAGTCCGGCTCCGGCACCTTGGCCGCTTCCGCCCGGGGACGTCCAGCCCTGGCCGGCCACCGGGGGAAGAAGTCCGGGTGGAGCTCCCGCAGGGGACCCGCCCTGGGCGAATCCTCCGCCTGCTCCCTGTCCCTGGCCGAAGCCAGACCCGACGCCCTGCCCGTTGCCCGCGGCGAAGCCGGCGGCGCCCTGGCCGGCCGAGCCACGGGAGAGTCCCTGAGCCCCACCCGAGCCACCGGCGGGCGTCGCTCCTTGTCCGCCGGCGGACCCGCCCCCTTGGAGCGGCGAGGGGGTGGCGGGAGGCGAACCGACCGGGGCCTTGGCCATGATCTCGCCCACCTCGCGGGCGAGGGCCTCTTCCTTGCTCGACCGGTCGTCGTCGAAGAACCGCACGAGAGGCGAGGGGTGGGCGACGTGGGTGAGCTCGTGGGCGAGGATGTCGACCGACTCGGGTCGGCTGTCGAGCGGTCGAGCGAGGTGCACGACGTCGCCGGCAGTGGCCGCCTTCTTCCCCACCGAGGCGAGCGCCTTGCGGCTGGCATCTCCGGTCGAGACCCGGACCCGATCGGGGCGGGCGACCAGGGCCTTGGCCATCGGGGCGAACCGTCGGGGCAGACGCTCGGGGGCCGGGCCACGGTGGTCGCCGAGGACTCGCTCGAAGCGTTCCCCCGGATCGGCCGGAACCACCGCGGGCGGAGCGACCGGGGCATCGCGTGCCGGGGTGGCCGGCGCGGGGACCGACATACCGGGCGACGCCGACGACCGAGGAAGGCCCGCGCCCGTGGGAGGGGTGGGGGCGATGCCGGGCGACGCCGACGGCAGCCCGGTCGAGGGACGGTCCGACGCGGGGCGAGCAGGCGTGGTGCCGCTCGGACCGAAGGCGAGGCTGGTGGGCGCGACCGAGCCGAGGTCGGGGAGGTTGCGCACCGACCGTCGGGCCGAGCCGTCGGCGGGTGCCGCACTGGTCCCGCGAGCCGGGGTCGACGACACCCCCGCCGCCATCGTGGCGACGCTACCCAGTCCGCGGGCAACCTGCCCGGGCCCGGCCTTGCTGCTCGGAGGAGTGGAGGCCGCCGAGACTCCGGGGGAGTTCGGGGTGAGCATCATGCCGCCCGGGGCGACAGGCAGATCATCGAGTCCGGGCGGGCGGGGGCCACCGGCGGGTGTTCCCGCGATGGCGGTTCGAGGCTGCTCGCGGGGGTTGGTCCCTACCGATCGCGCCGACGACTGCCGGGCCGACGACGGGGAGAGGCGCACGCCTCGCGACGGTGGCGCGGCCAGACCGAGCGAGGGGGGCACTGCGCGAAGGAGAGAGGCGAGGGCCGGCTCGCGAAGCGGAACCGATCGGGCCCGCGCCGGGGCGCCGACTGGCGACTCCTGCCGCACCCGGTCGTTGGCGGCCGGAACGACGGAGCCGCCGACGTGACGAGCCGGAGGGAGAGAGCTGTCGGACGGCGCGGTGGACATCCCACCGACGAGACCGGGACCGACCGGGAGATCGGCGGTTCCCGCACTCCCGAGTGCAGCACCCTGGCCGGGAGCGGCAACACCTCCGAGGTCGGGTCGGGCAATGCGATCGGGTCGGGCGGTGCGAGCGACCATCCGCTCGACGGGGGACCGGGCGTCGCGACCGGTGGGCGAGCCGGGTCCGGCAACCCCCGGGGGCAACGACGCCGAACCACGCGGGAGGTCGAGCCCACCGGTTCCGGGAGCAACTCCCAACACATGTCCAGCGAGGCGGGCAACGAGATCGGGGAGGGGAACTCCGGCGACGGAACCGCCGACAACGCCGGCCCCCGCAACACCGGCGGCCGCGCCAGCCGCAGCAGCACTCCCCGCAGCTGCACTCCCCGCACGAATGCCTCCTGCACCAACACCCGCCGGGACGCCTGATCGGGGCGACCGGGGCGCGGTCGCCTCCACTGCGGCGGGGCCGGGAGCGAACCGGGCGCTTCGCTGTTGCTGCCAGGGAGCGGGGCGCCCGAACCGGCCCCTGGCCTCCCGCCCCGGCGTGGACCCCGACGAGCCCCCGGGCATCGCCGCCGGTGGCGGCTGGGGTCCGCTGCGCGGGGCACGCGGACGAGCGTCGGGC
>SKKL01000143.1 GCA_007121465.1 Acidimicrobiales bacterium
TCTGGGCGAAGAGGAGGAACCGGTTCGACAGCAGCGGGATCCGGAAGATCGACCGGCGCTCGGACCGGCTCGACCCCAGGTGGAAGGCCTGGAACACGACGAGGGCGCTGAGGGCCACCGCCTGGGCCTGTTCGATGCTCATCTCCTGGTCGAACCACGCCCAGTGGAACAGCCACAGCGTGCCGGCACCCATCACCGCACCGACCAGCAGCGATCTCCACCACAGGAGCCGGTTGAGGATTGGCTCCTTGCGGGCTCGGGGTGGGTGGTCCAACACGTCGGGTTCGCCGGGCTCGAAGGCGAGGGCAAGGTCCTGGAGTCCCTTGGTGACCAGGTTCGCCCACAGGAGCTGGGCGGGGACGAGGATCAGCGGCCAGCCGAGAAGCATGCCGATCGGGATGATGATGAAGGTCCCGAACCCGGTGGAGACGAGGAAGAAGGTGACCTTGCGGACGTTGTCGAAGGTGACCCGGCCTTCTTCCACCGCGGCATGGATGGAGACGAAGTTGTCGTCGGCGAGCACGATGTCGCTCGCCTCACGTGCCACGTCGGTGCCGGCCTTGCCCATGGCGATGCCGATGTCGGCGTTCTTCAACGCCGGGGCGTCGTTCACGCCGTCGCCGGTCACCGCCACGACGTTGCCGTTCTCCTTGGCGCACAGGACGATGCGCAGCTTGTGCTGGGGTGACACCCGGGCGAACACGTTCACCCGCTCGACCACCTCCGGAAGGTCGTCGTCGCTGATCTCGTCGAGCTCGGCCCCGGTGATGGCGGGGGCGTCGGGGTCGTCGACGATGCCGACGTCGTGGGCGATGGCCAGGGCGGTCGCCGCGTGGTCGCCGGTGATCATGATGATGCGCTGACCCGCCTGCCGGCAGCCGTGGATCGCTTCGATGACCCCCGCCCGGGGTGGATCGAGCAAGCCGACGAGCCCGAGGAACTCGAGTCCGGTCGGTTCGGATGGATCCGACGGGTCGAGCTCGTCGGTCCAGGGTGCGCCCGCGGTGGCGAGGACCCTCAGCCCCCGAGCGGCCATGGCGTCGGCCTCGGCCTGGATCGCATCGGCATCGAGGGTCGTCTCGGCTCCGTCGGCGACGGCCCGGCGGTCGCACATGGCGAGGATGCGCTCCGGCGCGCCTTTGGCGAACACCCAGCGTTCGCCGTCTCGCTCCCGGAAGCTCGCCGCGTATCGGTGCTCTGACTCGAAGGGGAGTTCGGCCACACTGGTCCAGGACTCCCGGATGGCCGTCGGGTCGATCCCGTGCCGGGCGGCGTTGACGAGGAACGCGACCTCGGTCGGATCGCCTTCGGCCTCGTGGCCGTCCTCGGAGAGTTCGAGGTGGGCCTCGTTGGCGAGCACCCCCGCGAGGAGCGACAGGGTGAGAGGGTCGGAGTCGAGTGACTCGGGGTCGATCGGTTCAGCCTCGTGGGGTTCGGGCAGGTCGAGCTCGTCGGTGTCGTGGAGATCGCCATCGACCCAGATCTGGCTCACCGTCATGCGGTTCTCGGTGAGAGTTCCGGTCTTGTCCGATCCGATGAGGTTGGTCGACCCCAGGGTCTCGACCGCGGCGAGGCGTCGAACGATCGCGTTGCGTCGGGCCATGCGCCGCACCCCGAGGGCGAGAGCGACGGTGAGGACCACGGGCAGGCCCTCGGGGATGGCGGCGACAGCGAGTGCGGCCGACACGAGGAGCATCTCACCGACGTCCTCGCCGATGACGAGGCCGAGCGCAAATGTCACCGCGGCCGAGCCGGCGATGACCGCCCCGATGATGTGGGAGAAACTGCGCATGCGCACCTGGAGAGGCGACTCGAGGGCCTCGGTGCTGCGGATCTCCTCGGCGATGCGGCCGAGCTCCGTGTCGGTGGCGGTGGTGACCACGAGGCCGCGTCCACGCCCGCTGGCCACGACGGTGGCGCTGAAGACCATGCCGGTCCGGTCGGCCAAGGCGGCCTTCTCGTCGACCGGGGACAGGGACTTGTCGACCGGGACCGACTCGCCGGTCAGCAACGACTCGTCCACCCGGAGCGACGACGTCGACAGCAGTCGCAGGTCGGCCGGGACCCGGACCCCCGACTCCAACAGGACGATGTCGCCGGGCACCAGCTCGGTGGAGTCGATGCTGCGGGTCCGGCCGCCTCGAACGACGTTGGCGGTGGGGCTGATGAGCTGCATGAGGGCCCGTACCGAGTCCTCGGCCCGGCGCTCCTGGATGAAGCCGATGCTGGCGTTGAGGGCCAGCACGGCGGCGATCACGCCCGAGTCGATGTACTCGCCGAGGACGATGGTGAGCAGCCCGGCGAGCATGAGGATGTAGATCAGGGGACTCTGGAACTGCGAGAGCAGCGTCACCCAGCCCGGGGTCCGCTCGGCTTCGCGCAGGACGTTGGGGCCGTGTTCGTCGAGGCGGCGGGCGGCGTCATCGGGGTCGAGCCCGCGTCGGGCGTCGGATTCCAGGCGCTCGACGGCTTCGGCACCGTCGAGGGTGTGCCAGGTGGTTACGGCGGTGTCGTCGAGCTGGGTGGACATCGCTGCTCACGGTAGTTGGAGCCGTCGTCGACCGGATAGGGGCCTAGGGCCCGACCGCACGTCCCGACCGACCTGAGGCGATCAGTCGGTGGGAGGGTACGCCTCGAATCCCTGGTCCTCCTGGACCGCCCGGATATAGGAGATGACCTCGAGGATCTCGTCGTCGTCGATGTCGGGGATCGCCGGCATGTCGCCGTGGTTCCAGTGATGTGCCCGCACCCCCTCTCTGATGGCGACCTCGAAGGACCAATCGGGGTGGTGACCGGGTTCGTAGACGATCGACAGGTGCGACGGGCCCTGGCTGGTCCCACGCAGGTCGGTTCCATGACAGGACGCACAGTGCTCGGCGTAGGGAACGGAACCTGGGTGGTCGGCCAGTGGTGTCACCTCGGCCCGCTCCGTGTCGGCGTCGTCGCCGCAGCCGGCGAGGAGCGCCAGCGCGAGGACGAGGACCGCGAGCGGCCCGGGGCGTTGGCCGAGGTGCATGGGGGAGCGAGGAGCTTCCGATGGCATCGGACCAGTGTGGTCGAGCACCGAGCGAGCACGGGGACGGACCGAACGCGAGACTGGATTGATGAGCGACGATCAGACCACCGCCGGGGAGCATGCAGCCGGGTGGTACCCGGATCCGTTGGGCCGTGCCGAGGTGCGGTACTTCGACGGGACGGCCTGGACCGAGCACATCTCCACCGAGGGCGACCAGCAGGTCGATCCCTTCGGCACCGATGCGTCGATGACCGAGGGGCTGGTCGACTTCGCCCTCACTGGTGCCAACGCGGCCAAGTTCACCTTCAACCGCCCTCAGTGGGCGGGAACCGGGCACCTCTTCACCGAGCCGGTGCTCGTGGTCCAACAGCAGGGCGGGATGCTCGTGACGTCGTCGAACTACGAGATCGAGGGCCACGACGGCACCCGCCTCGGCTCGGTGCGCCAGGTCGGCCAGAGTGGTGCGCAGCAGGCCCTGCGGGCGCTCACCAAGTACGACAAGCACATGAGCCACCGGTTCGAGGTGCTCGACGCCGACGGCAACGTGATGCTGCAGCTGCACCGTCCCGCCAAGATGATGAAGTCGAAGATCCTCGTCTCCGACGGAGCGGGCAACGAGATCGGCAAGGTCGTCCAGGAGAACGCCTTCCGCAAGATCCGCTTCGACCTTCAGGTCGGGGACCAGAGCATCGGGCAGATCAAGGGCACGAGCTGGTCCGACTGGGACTTCGACATATTCGACTCCTCGGGCAAGGAGATCGGCAAGGTCGTCAAGACCTTCCAAGGTCTCTCCAAGGCAATGCTGAGAGGAAGCGACGCCTACGTGGTCGCCATGCACGAACCGCTGCACGATCCGCTGCGCCAGATGGTCATCGCGTCGGGTGTCTGCATCGACACCGCCCTGCACCCCGAGGAGAGCCGCGGGCTCCTACGCTAGTTCGACGAGCGGGACCGGGACGCTCGGGTCTGCTGACGCGAGCTCACGCTCCTCGAGTCGCTCGCAGCGAGGCCAGCCCGACGGGAACCAGGGCGGCGAGAAGGAGCCCGTCGGCCACTAGCGCGATCCCCGCTTCGGCGGGGACGCGGCTCGCCGGGAAGGCGACGGCTGCGACGCCCAGGAGCACAGCTGCCGGCATGCCGAACAGCCCGTGGCGCTGGCCCAGCACCGCGGTGACCAGCA
>SKKL01000113.1 GCA_007121465.1 Acidimicrobiales bacterium
CGACCACACCCACGGCCCGGACTGTGGCCATGAGGCCGTCGAGCACGGCGACCACGTCGACTACGTGCACGACGGCCACCGACACGCTCCCCACGGCGACCACTACGACGAGCACTGAGCCGAAGGCGAGAAGACCGCCTCGTCAGCCCTTGCTCTCCTCCTGGTGGAGGTGGGCGCGCTGGCCCTCTCGATCGAACACCATGATCACCTCGGCCGGACCGTCGATGGCGTCGATGGCGTGGGGAGTCATGGTCGAGAACTCGGCGGCCTCCCCCGCCTCGATGACGATCGTTCGCTCCCCGAGGACCAGACGGATCCGACCCTGGAGGACATAGAACCAGTCGTGCCCGGGATGCACTCGTGGACGCGACGGCCGCTCGGCGGGTTCGAGTCGCATCTTGAACGCGATCGTGGACCCGGTCGGGCGACTGAGGGGCCAGGTGGTGGCACCCGGCCGGTGAGAGGGAACTGGACGGATCACCACATCGGGGTCGAGGGAGTCCGACTCGAGGAGTTCCTCGAGGTCGATCTGCAGGGCGCGGGCGAGGGGAAGGAGCACATCGAGGCTCACGGCGCGCTTGCCGGTCTCGATTCGACTGATCGTCGAGGGGCTGAGATTGCTGCGGGCGGCCAGATCGTCGAGTGACCAGCCCTGGGCCTGGCGCAGGCTGCGGAGGCGTGCTCGCACCAGCGCCTCGGTGTCGGGCTGCCCGGCCTCGTTCGGTGTCATCACCCGAGTGTGATCGGACCTTGCGAATCCTGCAAGCCCCCGTGCGGTTTCCGGGTCACGTTCGTACCGTCGTCTCCACACAAGGTGCGACACGAGGGGAGATCGAGATGGAACAGGTGGACGTGGTGGTGGTCGGAGGGGGCGCCGCGGGGCTGGCCGCCGCTCTGCAGCTCGGTCGTTCACGGCGCTCGGTGGTCGTGGTCGATGCCGGCGAGCCCCGCAACGCGCCGGCTGAGCACATGCACGGCTACCTCGGCCACGAGGGCATCGCTCCCGGTGATTTCATCGCGCGGGCACGGGCGGAGGTCGTCGCCTACGGGGTCGACCTGGTCGACGGCTCGGTCACCACCGTGACGGCCGACTCGCCGAGTGACGGGTTCCGGGTGGAGCTCGCCGATGGGTCACACCTCAGCGCTCGGCGGGTGCTGATCGCGGCGGGCTTGGTCGACGAGTTACCCGACATCCCCGGCCTCTCCGAGCAATGGGGGCGTGGCGTGATCCACTGTCCGTACTGCCACGGATGGGAGGTCCGCGACCAGGCGATCGTCATCATCGCCACCGGCGTCATGGCCACCCACCAGGCGCTGCTGTTCCGGCAGCTTTCCGACCAGGTCATCGTGGCGGAGCACGAGCCCGGCGTGGTGGGAGACGACGACCGCGCCCTGCTCACCGCCCGTGGCGTCACGATCGAGGTGGGACCGGTCGCCGAGGTTCTCGCCGAGGCTGACGTCGTCCACGGGATCCGATTGGCCGACGGTCGCGACATCTGCGCCCAGGCCGTGGTGGTCGGACCCCGTTTCGTGGCCCGCACGGCCCCGTTCGAGGCGCTCGGACTCGCCGCCACCCCCGCGCCGATGGGCAGCGGTGAGGTGCTCGAGGTCGACGGCCGGGGTGCCACCTCGGTGCCCGGGGTGTTCGCGGCCGGCAACGTGGTCGATCCGAGCCAACAGGTGCTCCAGGCCGCCGCCGCCGGCAGCCGGGTCGGGGCGATGATCAACGCCGAGCTGTGCCATCAGGAGGCCACCGCTGCCGCGGCAGCGGCCAGTTCGGCCGACGGGGGTTGACTCTCCCCCCGAGGGACACTCCAGGGTGAACCAGGTCCACCAAAGAGACCTGGAGAACCCCGATGAGAAACATCTTCCCGACCATCTGCGCTGACGACGTCGCCGCGGTCCGGGACTTCTACCGTGACCTGCTCGGCCTCGAGCCGATCTTCGACGCCGGGTGGTACGTCCAGCTGGCCGGCGTCGACGATCCGACCCGCCAGATCGGGATCGTCGAACGCACCCACGCCACCGTTCCCGCGGACTTCCGGGAGCACCCGTCCGGGGTGTTGATCTCCATCGAGCTCGACGACGTGGACGAGGTCTATACCCGAGCGGTCACCATGGGAGTTCGCGTTGCGCTGGAGCTCCGGAGCGAGGACTTCGGGCAGCGGCACTTCATGACCGTCGACCCGGCGGGCACGCTCATCGATGTGATCACCGAGATCGAGCCCACCGAGGAGTACGCCGCGTTCGGCGTCACGTCGGTCACGACCACTGCCGACTCTCCGTCCAGGCGCTAGCGCACCCGAGCCGACCGGCGGACCATGGCGGCGCCGAGCACCAGCGTGAGGGCACCCAGGAGCAGGACGGCACCCACACCGAAGCCGGTCGCCGGGAGCGAGGTGGCGGTGGCGGAGTCGGTGGCGGAGTCGTCGCCCCCGTCACCGGTCTGGGCCGGAGTGAAGCCGGACTCCTCGGCCGCATCCGTTGTGGGCGCAGCGGGCTCCGTGGTCGCGGCTGGCTCGGTGGTGGTGGTCGGAGGAGTGGCGCAGGGGACCACCGTGACGGTGTTGTTGTCGAGGGTCACCGCACCCTCGACTCCGGCGAGCAGCCGCCCCTGGACCGTTGCGCCTTCGTTCGCGGTGATCGAGGCGAGGGAGAGCACGGTGCCGACGAACTCCGTCCCGGTCCCCAGGGTGGCCGAGCTGCCGACCTGCCAGAAGACGTTGCACGCCTGGGCGCCGTTGGTGAGCGAGACGCTGCTGTTCGAGGCGGTGACGAGTGTGCTGCCGGACTGGAAGATGAAGACGGCGTTCGGGTCGCCGTCGGCGTCGAGCGTGAGCGTGTTGGTGATCTCGAGGGTGGTGTTCTGATAGACACCCGGCCCGAACGTCTGGCCACCGAGCTCGGTGGCCACCGCTGTGGCAGGGGTTCTGCTGGCGGCGTCGTTGTAAGCGGTGGTGGTGTCGATCTGCGCCTGGCCGGCAACCTCATCGGCGCTGTGTTCCGAACCGTTCACGATGCCCGGCGGGAAGCCGGAGATGGCGGTGCCGGGGCTCACGCCGAGATCGCCGTTGATGACCGAATCTCCGGTGTTGGTGAGCTCTGCGCCCGCGAGGACGCCGAAGCTGTCGGCCGTACCGAGGTCGACTGCGTGCTCGGCGGCGCCAGCCGGCGACGGTCCGACGACGAGGGCAGTGGCGGCGAGGGCGAGAAACGCTCCGCTGAACCGCCGGGACAGCCGTCGGCCGGACCGACGAGCGCTGGGGTGAGTCCTGGTCGTGTCGCCCATAGGACGCTCCTTCTCGTTCGAGAAGTCGCCGGGGTCCGGGGCGGCTCCAGACGAATGTCTTTCGTCCGGCACGCGATGACGTGTGACCTCATGCTACCGCGCCAACCGCCACGATGGAGAGCGGTCCAGGCCGGCCCTCGGCGGGACGCGCACGCCTCACGCACAGCCGACACAGCTCGGCGTGGCCGGCAGCGCGTCGAGGCGTTCACCGGCGATCTCGCCGCCACACCTCGCGCAGATGCCGTAGCGCCCGTCGCCGAGGCGACGCTCGGCGGCCTCGATGTCGGCGAGGCTGGCCCTCGTCTCATCGAGGAGCGCAGCGATCTGCTGACGCTCCCACGCGATGGTGTGGCCTTCGGGGTCGTGCTCGTCGTCGGTGGCGACATCGATCGTGGCCTCGACGATGCCGTCGAAGCTCCTCACCAGACTCGCGGCCCGCCGCGTCGCCGCCGCCCGCAGTTCCTCGAGTCGGGAGTGTGGGTCGCTCGGTTCGGAGTGCGAGGTCATCGGTTCGGCACCACGACAGTCAGTCTGCGGCGGTGGCCTCGATTTCGAGCATGAGCCCGGGGATGGCCAGCCGGGTGACACCGAGCAAGGTCATCGGAGGAGCTGCTCCGACCGGGCCGAGTCGGGAACCGAAGACGTCGAAGTTTGCCATGGCGTCGTCCACATCTGTGGTGTAGACGTTCAGCCGCGTGATGTTGGTGAGGTCCATGTCGGCAGCACGCAGGACCGCCTCGAGATTGTCGAGCGCGAGGCTGATCTGGCCCCGAATGTCGACCGGACGATATCGGGTGACCTTCAGGGCTGGGCGGGGCACGTGGCCGACGATGGTGGTTCGCGGGCCTAGGATGCGACCGGGCCCGGAGCGGTCCTAGAAGATCGGACGGGACCGAC
>SKKL01000271.1 GCA_007121465.1 Acidimicrobiales bacterium
GACGTTCAGTCGAAGGCGACGAGGACGGCTTCGGCGTCCTGGACGATGTCGAGCAGGATGCTCGGCAGCACGCCGACCGCCATGGTGACGGTCACGGCGATGGCGATGGCCACACCCGCCGTCACCGGGATGGGGATGCGGGAGCGGTCCTTGATCTCGTCGTCGTCGGTCAACCACATGGCGACGATGACCCGCAGGTAGAACACCGCGGCCACCACCGAGGTGAGCATGACGGCGATGGCCAGCCAGAAGCTGCGGGCCTCGATCGCCGCGCCGATGATGTAGAACTTCGCGAAGAAGCCCGACGTGGTGGGGATCCCGGCCTGGGACAGCAGGAACACGGTGAACGCCACGGCGAGGATCGGGCGGCGCTTCGACAAGCCCTTGAAGTCGGTGATGTCCGAGCGGGCGTCGCCTTCGCCGGTCACCAGGCTCATGACCCCGAAGCTGCCGGCGATCATGAAGGAGTAGACGACCAGGTAGAACAGCGTGGCCTCGGCCCCGCGGTCGTTGGCCGCCTGGATGCCGACCAGCATGATGCCGGCGTGGCTGATCCACGAGTAGCCGAGCATCCGCTTCACGTTGGTCTGGACGATGGCGAGCGAGGCACCGACGACCATGCTCAGCACGGCCAGGCCGTAGATCACCGGCTGCCAGTCGACCGAGTAGGTCCCGAGGGCAAGGTGGAACACCCGCACAAGGGCGGCGAACGCGCCGATCTTCACCGCGGCGGCCATGTAGCCGGTGACGACGGTGGGGGCGCCCTGGTAGACGTCAGGGGTCCAGGAGTGGAACGGCGCGGCGGCGATCTTGAAGCCGAACCCGACGATCAGCATGCCCATTCCGAGCAGCAGCAACCCGTCGCGCAGCAGCACCTGGGAGGTGAGGAACTCCGAGACCTCCACCAGGTTGGTCGTGCCGGTCGCTCCGTAGATCATGGCGATGCCGTAGAGGAAGAACGCCGACGAGAAGGCACCGAGGATGAAGTACTTGAAGCCCGCCTCTTGGGAGGTGGAGCGGCGGCGGTGCATCGAGGTCATGACGTAGGTGGCGATCGAGAGCGTCTCGAGGCCGAGGAACATGACGATGAGGTCGTTGGCCGACGCCATGATGGCGCCACCGGTGGCCGACAACAGCATGAGGACGTACATCTCGGCACCGGGAATGCCTTCGCGCCGCATGTAGCCGTCGAAGAACAGGGCGGCGACGATGACCGAGGCGGCGATGGCCCCGGTGACCACCACGGTGAACCCGTCGACGGCGATCGCTCCCGACACGACGCTGAGCGGGCCCCGGGTCGGGTCCTGCACCCGCTGCCACACGGGGTAGCAGGCGATGAGAGCGGCGCCGCCGATTCCGACGGTGGTCGCGGTGATCCAGCCCGTGCGCTTCATGAACGGAACGATGCTGGAGACGGTGAGCAAGAGGATGGCCCCGGCGGCGAGGATCAGCAGCGGCAGGAACGCCGACCACACGATCTCGGGGGTTTCGAGGGCCTCAGGGACGACGGGGTCGACCTGGGCGAACAACGACGCGATCACTGGTCCACCTCCTCGTCGACGGTGGCCAGGTCCTCGTCGGCATCACCCACCGCGAGCACCGTGGCGGTCGGTTCGCTGAAGCCCGGCACCTCGGCCTCGATGTGGGCGACGAGGGCGTTGACGGACGGCTCCATGCGCTCGAGCACCGGCTTGGGGTAGATACCCATGAAGAAGATCAGTCCGATGAGGGGTGCGAGCACCAGCCCCTCGGACCACTTGAGGTCGGGCATGTCCTCGTTGGCGGGATCGGGCTCGCCGTGGAACACCCGCTGGTAGGCCCACAGCAGATAGATGGCGGCGAAGATGACGCCGGCGGCGGCGATGACCGCCCACCAGCGGTTGGCGGCGAAGGCGCCGATGAGGATGAGGAACTCGCCGACGAAGCCGTTGAGCCCGGGAACGCCGATCGAGGAGAGCATCACGACGGTGAAGGCCGCGGCGAAGACCGGTGCGACCTTCTGGAGGCCCATGAGCTCGGAGATCTGACGGGTGTGGCGACGTTCGTAGATCCAGCCGACGAGGATGAACAACGCGCCGGTGGAGATCCCGTGGTTCACCATCTGGAGGACCCCGCCCTGGATGCCGTGGGTGTTGAGGGCGAAGATGCCGAGCACGATGAACCCGAGGTGAGCGACCGATGAGTAGGCGACGAGTCGCTTCAGGTCGCGTTGCATCGTGGCGACGAAGGCCCCGTAGAGGATGCCGATGACGCCGAGGGTGAGGAAGACCGGAGCGAACCACACCGCTGCCTCGGGGAACATGTAGAGGCCGAAGCGGACCAGGCCGTAGGTTCCGAGCTTGAGCATCACCGCGGCGAGGATCACCGACCCGGCGGTCGGGGCCTCGGTGTGGGCATCGGGCAGCCACGTGTGGACCGGGAAGATCGGCACCTTCACCGCGAAGGCGATGGCGAAGGACAAGAAGATCCACCGGGCGGTGTTCTGCGCCAGCTCCTGGTTCTCGGCCAGTGCGACGATGTCGAAGGTGATGTCCCCGCCGGTGCCCTGGGCGTTGAGCACGACGAGCGACACGATGCCGACGAGCATGAACGCCGAGCCGAACATCGTGTAGATGAAGAACTTCATCGCCGCCTTGACGCGGTTGCCGTGCCCCCAGTTGCCGATGAGGAAGTACATCGGGATGAGCACGATCTCGAAGAAGAGGAAGAACAGGAAGAGGTCGAGGGCGATGAATACACCCATCGAGCCAGCCTGCAGTACCAGCAACCACGCGTAGTAGGGCTTGGGGTCGTGGCCCGGCTTGGTGGCGAGCATGGCGATCGGGAAGATGATCCCCGACAGCACGACGAGGAACAGCGAGATGCCGTCGACGCCGACGTTCCAGGAGATGCCGAGGCTCTCGATCCAGTTCTGCTGGGAGGTGAACTGGAACCCGGCCTCGGAGGTGTCGAAGGCGGTGAGCAGCCACACCGACAGCGCGGCGGTGGTCGTGGAGACGAGCACGGCGACCTGGCGGAGCGACTCAGGCCGCCGACGCGGCATCAGCGCGATGGCCAGGGCACCGAGGATCGGCACCAGCACCAGGGCCGGGAGGATGGGGAAGGGCTGGTCAGCAGCGAGAATCATGGTGGAGTTCATCTACAGGCTCGCCCTCGTGAGGAACCAGGCGGCGATCAGCACGGCTCCGACGACGATGCTCAGGGCGTAGGTTCGGGCGAGTCCGGTCTGGAGCACTCGCAGGGCGGTTCCGCCGGCACGGACGCCGGAGGCGACTCCGTTGACCGTCCCGTCGATGATGGTGCGGTCGAACCAGTCGGCCGCGTTGAACACGGCCGTGCCGGGTCCGCCGACGAGTCGGGCGAAGGTGGAGTCGATCCACCAGCCCTCGGCGAAGGCCTTCTGCTCGAAGGGTTCGGGCGACAGGCGCCGCTTCAGGTAGACCGCGGCGGCGGCGAGGATCCCGACGAGGGCGATCACGATGGAGGCCCCGGCGACGAACCACTTGGTGCCGGCGCCACCGGTGAGGACGGCCTCGTTCCCGAACAGGGATGGCTCGAGGAAGTGCTCGAAGAAGTGGAGATCCTTGGTGAAGGGAAGGTTCAGCCCTCCGGCGATGACGGCAGGCACGGCCAGCACCACCAAGGGGAGGGTCATCGTCCACGGCGACTCGTGGGGGGTGAAGTCGGCGGGGAGCGCGTGCTCGCGCTCGGCGTGGTCGGGCACATCGGCGGGCTCGGCGTCGCCGGTCTCGGGGTCGACCTCGGCGTCCTCGTTGCCACCGGCCTCGGAGGTGGCGTCGTCGGCCACTGCCGCGGCGGCGGGCACCTCGGCGGGGATCGGCTCGTGCCAGCGCGACTCACCGAAGAAGACCATGAACACCTGACGGCTCATGTAGAAGGCGGTGAGCAGGGCGGCGAGCGATCCGGCAGCCCAGATGGCGACGTTGTTGTTCCAGGCGTAGAGAAGGATCTCGTCCTTGGACCAGAACCCGGCGAAGGGCGGGACACCGGCGATGGCCAGCCAGCCGATGATGAAGGTGACCGAGGTGATGGGCAGGAACTTGCGGAGCCCACCCATGCGGCGCATGTCCTGTTCCTCGTGCATGGCGTGGATCACCGAGCCCGACCCGAGGAACAGCAGGGCCTTGAAGAAGGCGTGGGTGATGACGTGGAAGACCGCCGCCACATACGCGCCCGAGCCGATGGCGAAGAACATGAACCCGAGCTGGCTGACCGTTGAGTAGGCCAGCACCTTCTTGATGTCGTTCTGGGCGAGAGCGATGGTGGCCGCCACCAAGGCGGTGATGACACCCACCCAGGCGATGACGTCGGGGGTCCATCCGAAGGAGCTGGCGATGACGGGGTTGACCCGCACCAGCAGGTAGACGCCGGCGGTGACCATCGTCGCCGCGTGGATGAGAGCAGAGACAGGCGTGGGGCCGGCCATGGCGTCGGGCAGCCACACGAAGAGCGGCACCTGGGCCGACTTGCCGATGGCACCGACGAGCAACAGCAGCACGATGCCGGTGGCGGTGACCGCGGCGATCTGCCCTCCGTCGGCCGCACCGAGCAGGTCGACGTAGGAGAGCGAACCGATCGTCACGAACACGAGGAACATGGCGACCATGAATCCCCAGTCGCCGATGCGGTTGGTGACGAAGGCCTTCTTGCCGGCCGAGGCGTTGTTCTTGTCGGTGAACCAGAACGAGATGAGCAGGTACGAACAGGTCCCGACACCTTCCCAGCCGAGGAAGGTGAGCAGGAGGTTGTCGCCGAGCACGAGCAGCAGCATCGAGAAGGCGAACAGGTTCAGGTAGATGAAGAACTTCGAGAAGTTCGGATCACCGTGCATGTACCCGATCGAGTAGAGGTGGATCAGGGTGGCCACGCCGGTGATGAAGAGGGCGAAGCTGATCGACAACGGATCGACGAGGAAACCGGCGTCGACGCTGAGGTCACCCGACGGCACCCACTCGAAGAGGGTCTGGGTGAAGAAGCGGTCGTCGCCGGGTCGGTCGATCAGACCGAGGAACACCACCAGCGTGGCGGCGAACGAACCACCCATGGCCGCAGTGGCGAGCCATCCGGCACCGGGCTCGCCGAGGCGACGACCGAACACCACGAGGAGGAGAAAGCCGGCCAGGGGCAGGGCAGGGATGAGCCAAACGAGTTCGAGCATGGTTCGGGATCAGCCTTTGAGGAGCGCCAGGTCGTCGGCGGTGGCCCGCGGTCGACGGCGCATGATCGCGACGATGATGGCCAGTCCGACGACGACCTCGGCGGCCGCGACGACGAGCACGAAGAAGACGACCGCCTGACCGTCGACATCGCCGAGCATCCGGGCGAAGGTGACGAAGCTGAGGTTCACGGCGTTGAGCATGAGCTCGATGCACATGAACATCACCAGCGGGTTGCGGCGAACGAGCAGGCCGACACCGCCGATGGTGAACAGCATCGCCGACAGGACGAGATACCAGGTACCGGTGACCACCATCAGGCCTCCTCCCCGTCCTCGGTCGAGGCGTCCTGGAGCTGGGGCGAGATGTCGTCGTCGGGGTCGATCGTCTCGGCCTTGCGGACCAGCACGACCGCACCGACCACGGCGATGGTGAGGAGCAAAGCGGTGGCCTCCAGGGCGAACACGTGGGTGGTGAAGATGCTGCGACCGAGGGCGACGATGTCGGGGACGGTGCCCGCGACCGGGTCGAAGGCCCCCGGCATGCCGGTGACCGAGTCGGCTCCCGCGGAGAGGGCCAGCATCACCATCCCGAAGAAGGCGAGCCCCGCGACGATGGCGGCGGGTCGCTGGGCGGTGATGGGTTCGATGCTGAGGTCCTCGGTCGTGTCGACGCCGAGCAGCATGAGGACGAAGAGGAACAGTACGACGATGGCGCCGGCGTAGACGATGACCTGCACCGCGGCGAGGAAGTGAGCTTCCTGGGCCACGAAGAGCACGGCGATGCCGAACAGGGTTCCGATGAGGCTCAGCGCGGCTCGGGTAGCGCTGGCGCTGAGGACCACCCCGAGGGCACCGGCGAGGATGACGGCGGCTCCGACGAGGAACACGAAGGTCTCCATCAGTGACTCCCTCCGTGGCCGTCGTGGCCGTGCCCGGCATGATCGTCAGCCTCCGCCTCCGCGGCGGCAGCGGCGGTCGCCTCGGCCGCTGCCTCGGCCTCAGCTCGCTGGCCACCTTCGGGGGCTCGCACGCCGTAGCCGAGCTCGCCCGACCACCCGACACGTCCGATGTAGTCGGCATCGCCGGAGGGAGCGGTGGCTCGGACCCAAGCCGAGGTGTGCTCGTCCTCACCCGGGCGCCAGTCCTCCCACGGGAGGTGTTGGGGCCGGCCATCGTCGTCGACCAAGAGCTCGTCCTTGGTGTAGATGGCGTCCTCACGGTTGGTGAAGCTGAACTCGAAGAGCTTCGTCTCGGTGATCGCCTCGGTGGGGCACGCCTCGACGCAGAGGTCGCAGTGGATGCACCGGAGGTAGTTGATCTCGTAGATGAAGCCGAAGCGCTCGCCGGGCGAGGTGGGGTCGGCGGGATCGTTGTCGGCGCCCCGCACGTAGATGCAGCGAGCCGGACAGACTCCGGCACACAACTCACACCCGATGCACTTCTCCATACCATCCTCGTAGCGGTTGAGGACGTGGCGACCGTGCAGTCGCTCGGGCTTGGGGGTCTTGTTCTCGGGGTACTGGGTGGTGACCCGGTCCTCGAAGAGCTTCTTGAGGGTGATGCGGAACCCGTCGAGGTAGCCCATCAGCTCACCTCCTCGGCGATGCGGTCCTTGTGCGCCGACGACAGGGCGGCGGCCATGAGTGCGGCGGCTCCGACTAGGACTCCCATGCACACCGCCACGACCACCAGGTAGTTCCAGCCCTGGTCGTCACCCACCCGCACGGTGGCGAGCAACAGCAGCCACCCGAGCGACAACGGGATGAGGACCTTCCAGCCGAGCCCCATCAGCTGGTCGTAGCGGAACCGGGGCACGGTGGCCCGGGCCCACACCGCGGCGAACAGGAACAGCATGACCTTGAGGAAGAACCACACCACCGGCAGCACCGGGTGCAGGAACCCGGGGCCGAAGATCGGTCCGGCGGGGCCGCCGAGGAACAGGGTGACCATGATCGCCGACATGGTGATCAGGTTCATGTACTCGGCGAGGTAGAAGTGGCCGAAGCGGATCGAGCTGTACTCGGTGTGGAAGCCGCCCACCAGCTCCTGTTCGGCTTCGACCAGGTCGAAGGGAGCCCGGTTGAGCTCGGCGGCGGCCGCCAGCAGGAAGATGACGAACGGAACCACGCCGGTCAGCAGGAGGTTCCAGTTGGGGACGAACCCGAAGAACCCCTCGCCGGCCTGGCTGGCGACGATGTCGTGGGTGGAGAGGCTCCCCGAGACGATGATGACCGACACGAGCGACAGGCCGAGCGCCGCCTCGTAGGAGATCGCCTGAGCCGAGGCCCGGACCGAGCCGAGCAGCGGGTACTTCGAACCCGACGACCACCCGGCGAGCATCATGCCGTAGACACCGATCGAGGACATGGCGAGCAGCACGAGGATGCCGATGGGTGGGTCGGCGAGCTGCAGGTAGGTGTCGCGTCCGAACCAGGACACCACCCCGCCGTTGTCCTGGAAGTCGCCGCCGAGGGGAACGATCCCGAAGCTGACGAACGCCGGGACGAGGAGGAGGAACGGGGCGAGCGCGAACACCCAGCGGTCGGCCCGATTGGGGATCAGGTCCTCTTTGAAGATGAGCTTGATGCCGTCGGCGATGGTCTGCAAGAGCCCGAACGGGCCGGCCTGGTTGGGACCCACCCGGTTCTGCAGGTCACTGATGACCTTGCGCTCGAACCAGATCATGAGGATGACCGCGAGGAGCATGACGCCGAACGCGACGCCGGCCTTCACCAACACGATCAGGACCTCTTCGAGGCCGATACCACCGGAGAGGAGCGGATCTCCCAGCATCAGGGCACCTCGATCCGTACGTCGACCGCGGCGGCATCGACCGCGAGCAGCTCGGTGATGCGCACTCCCTGGTTGGTGGTCACCACCGCCCGTCCACGCGGCGTCGCCGCATCGCGGGCGAGGGGAAGCACCACCGCGCCAGCAGCCGAGGTGACCCTGACCTCGTCGCCTTCGGCGACGCCGACCTTGTCGAAGTCGACCGGGTTGAGCGCGATGCGGGGACCCGGAGCGATCGGAGCCAGCGATGGCGAGTGGGCGGTGAGGGTGCCGTTGTCGTAGAGCTTGCGACGGGTCACGAGACGAAGAGCGTAGGCGTCGACGGGCCCTGGTTCGGCGACCGGCTCGGGGGCGACGAACTCGAGCAGCGCCGGTCGTCCGGCGACGACCCGGGCGGGCACCTCCTCGGAGGGCTCGTCGGAGTCGGCGTCGGCCTCGGCGGCGTCGGCTTCGACGTCGGCAGCGACCTCCTCGACGACTTCGACGGCGGCCTCGGAGTCGGCGGCCAGCTCAGCCGGTTCGGCGGCCTCGGTGGTGCTCGGAGCGTCGGCGGGTGCGTCGGGGTCGGTGGGGGGCTGATCGGGGTCGGCGGCGGTGGCGTCGTCGGACGCGGCTTCGCCGATCGCCTCCGGGGCGCGACCCAGGGTCACGGTGGCCTCCGCGGGCGGGGCGAGGACACCGTCGGCGTTGCCCGCCTGGGCGAGCACCTCGAGGGTGATGCCGGTGTGGGCGGGCGACACCGCTTCGATCTCGGCCCAGATGTCGGCCACCGACTCGAACCCGAGGTCGGTACCCAGCCGATCGGCGAGCTCGACGGCGATGGTCCAGTCGCTGCGGGCGGTGCCCGGCGGGGTGACGCGCTTGGAGAGTCGGGTCACCCGACCTTCGAGGTTGGTGGTGGTGCCGTCGCACTCGGCGTAGCCGGCCACCGGGAGAACGACGTCGGCCTTGGCCACCGAGTCGGTGACGAACCGGTCGAGGGCGATCACGGTGCGCGCCCCGGCGAGAGCCCGGGCGGCGAGATCGGCGTCGGGGAAGTCGGCGAGCGGATCGGCCCCGAGCAACACGAGCGTGTCGACGTGGCCGTCGGCGGCGGCGGTGAGGATACCGGTGGCGTCACGACCCGTTTCCGAGGGGACTCCGGGCCACTGCTCGGCGTACCACTCGCGGCCCTCGTCGAGCCCGACGCGACCGGGCAGCAAGCCCGGGGCGAGGCCCATGTCGAGCGCCCCGAACACGTTGCCGCGACGCAGCGCCGGGAGGAAGCGGGCCTCGGGCAGCGCGTCGTGGAGGACAGCGGCGGCGTCGGTGGTGAGTGCTGCGGACTCCGCCAACGAGCCTCGTCCGACGACGACGGTGAGGGGATCGGCGCCTCGGAGGAGCTCGGCGACCCGGGCGAGGTCGGCGGGTTCGACCCCGCCGACGGCCTTGGAGGTGTCGCCGTCGAGGATGGCCCGCACGACCGCGGCGGTGTGGCCGGGGGTGGGGTGGATCGACGACCGGGCGTAGCGGGTGAGGCCCGTCTCGGTCGGGGTGATCTCGACGAGGGTGGCGCCGTCGAACTCGACAGCGTGGCGAAGCCGCAGGTAGAGGACCGGCAGCTCTTCCTTCAGGTCGGGGCCGAGGACGAGGACGGTGCCGCCCTTGGTGGCGGCGCGGTCGATGGTCGCCCGGGGGAGACCCAGGACGAGCTCGGCGGGCAGGCCGTCGCCGAGTTGGGCGTCGACGTGGTCGGTGCCGAGCACTCCCTTGGCGAACTTGGCCCAGGCGTAGGCGTCTTCGTTGGTGAGCCGGGCGCCACCGAGCACGGCGATGCCACCGGAGGATGCGGAATCGGCCGCACCCCGCAAGGCGTTGGTGGCGGCGTCGAGCGCCTCGGCCCAGCCGGCGGGAGCGAGCTCGCCGCCGTCGGTGCGCAGCAGAGGCGACCCGAGGCGGTCGTCGTGATGGATCTGCTCGAAGTTGAACCGGCCCGAGTCGCACAGCCAACCCCAGTTGACCGGGTCGCCGTCGACGCCGTTGACCCGAAGCACCCGGTTGCGGGAGGTGTCGATGTTTACCCGACACCCGACGGAACAGGTCTGGCAGGTGGATTCGGACTGCTCGAGGTCCCAGGGACGCGCCTTGAACCGGTAGGGGGTGGCGGTGAGGGCGCCGACCGGGCAGATCTGGACGGTGTTGCCCGAGAAGTACGAGGCGAAGGGCTCGTCGGGGAACGTGTTGACCTGGGTGGCGTTGCCCCGGTCGATGAAGTGGATGAGCGCGTCGCCCGCCACCTCGTCGGCGAAACGGGTGCAGCGATCACACAGGATGCAGCGCTCACGGTCGAGATAGACGAGGTCGCTGATCGGGATGGGCTTTTCGAAGTTGCGCTTCTGCTCGACGAAACGGCTCTCGCCCGGACCGTGGGAGTAGGCCTGGTCCTGGAGCGGGCACTCGCCGCCCTTGTCGCACACCGGGCAGTCGAGGGGGTGGTTGATGAGCAGGTGCTCGAGGACGCCCTCCTGCACCTGCTTGGTGAGTTCCGACTCGGTGTCGATGGCCATGCCGTCGGACACGGTGAGCATGCACGACGGCTGGAGCTGCATGCCCCGACCGGTGTCGACCTCGATGATGCACTGTCGGCACTTGCCGACCGGGGTCATGCGCGGGTGGTAGCAGAAGCGGGGGATGTAGACGCCGTTGCGCTCGCAGGCATCGATGAGCTGCTCGCCGGGACGGGCGCTGATCTCCTTGCCGTTGAGGGTGATGGTGACGTGCTGTTCGGTGGAGGTGGTGTCGGTCACGAGGCACCTCCGGCGCTGCTGGTCACGGTGACGGGGATCGGGGCATGGCCATCGCCGTTGGGGGCGACCCTGTCGGCGAACTCCTCGGGGAACAGGGTGAGCGCGGAGTGGACCGGCGCGTAGGCCGACGGGCCGACGAAGCAGATGGTGGTCATCTTGTACGGGAACGGTGAGGCCTCGAGGCCGAGGCGCTCAGAGGCGGCGTGGGGGAAGTCGCCGGGGCAGATGGTGGACCCGGCCTCGACGAGCATGGCGAGGTCGCGGCGGGTGCCCTCACCGTCGACGACCCGACGCAGGATCCGCTCGAGCCAGCTCGCGCCTTCACGGCACGGGGTGCACTGACCACAGGACTCGTGGGCGTAGAACCGGGTGAGGGTGAGAGCGGCGGCGGGGATGTCGGTGGTGGAGTCCATCACCATGATCGCTCCGGAACCCAGCATCGAGCCGGCGGCGCCGACCGGGCGCCCTTCGAAGGGCAGGTCGAGCTGGTCGGGGAGGAACCACGGAGCCGAACCACCACCGGGGACGAACGCCTTGAGGTCGTTGTCGTCGCGGATGCCACCGGCGAACTCCTCGCCGTAGATGACGTCGCGGAAGGTGGTCGACCCGTTGATGATCTCGAACACGCCGGGGCGCTTCACGTGACCCGACACCGCGAGCATGCGGGTACCGGGCGAGGTCTCGGTGCCGATCTCGCCGTAGGCCTCGGGGCCGTTGCGGAGGATCCAGGGCAGGTTGGAGAGGGTCTCGACGTTGTTGACGATGGTGGGCTTGCCGTACAGGCCGATGGCAGCTGGGAAGTACGGGGGCTTGAGACGGGGCTCGCCCCGCTTGCCCTCGAGGCTCTCGATGAGGGCGGTCTCCTCGCCGACGACGTAGGCACCGGCGCCCCAGTGCAGCACGATGTCGACCGACAGGTCGGATCCGAGGATGTTCTTGCCGACGTAGCCGGCGGCGTACGCCTCGTTGAGGGCGACGCCGACCCGTTCCTGGGCGAGGGCCATCTCGCCGCGGATGTAGAGGAACACCTGCGACAACCCGACCGCGTAGGCGGCGATGAGGCAGCCCTCGATGAGCTGGTGGGGGTCGCGCTCCATGAGGAGCCGGTCCTTGTAGGTGCCCGGCTCGGATTCGTCGCCGTTGACCACCAGGTAGCGGGGGTAGACACCCTCGGGCATGAGGCCCCACTTGATGCCGGCGGGGAACCCGGCGCCGCCGCGGCCGAGGACGGTGGCGCCCCGGACGTCGTCGTGGACCTCGCTCGGGGCCTTGGCCAGCGCGGCCTTCAGGCCGTCGTAGCCGCCGGTGGCCTCGTAGCGGGCGAGGGTGTAGCTGTCCTCGTACTGGAATCGGTCGGTGACGATCTGGGGTCGGTCCCCGGCCACGTAGCCGACCGCCCACGGATAGGTGGTGCCGGTGGTCACGAGCTGGTCTCCTCGGGTGCGGGCATCCACGCCGGGGCGGCCGTGGTCTCCTCAGGGGCGACGGGTCGCACCCATCGGTCGGCCGGGATCTGCTGGCGGGTTCGGGCGAGGGTGCCGTGGGGCGGGATCTCGTCGGTGAGCGAGCCGGCGCGCAGGTCGGCGATGAGCTGGTCGAGCTCGTCGGGGGTGACCCGGTAGCGGAAGCGGTAGTTCACCTGGAGGCACGGCGCTTCGGTGCACGCCGCCTGGCACTCGGCCTGTTCGAGGGTGATGAGTCCATCGTCGGTGGTCCCCCCGGCCCGGACCCCGAGGGTCTCCTCGGCACGGTGGATCAGCTCGCCCGCGCCGAGCAACGCGCAGGACAAGGTGCCGCAGATGTTCACCACGTAGCGGCCAACCGGGTGGAACTTGAACATCTCGTAGAAGGTGGCGGTGCCGTACACCTCGGCGGAGGTCACGTCGACGAGTTCGGCGATGTGGGCCATCGCCTCCTCGGTGACGTAGCCGTTCTGCTCCTGGGACAGGTGCAGTAGCGGGATCATCGCCGAGCGCGGACGGGGGTAGCGGGCGATGATCTCGCGAGCGAGGGAGAGGTTGGCGTCGTTCAACCGACTCATCAGCGGTCCACCTCGCCGAGGATCGGGTCGACCGAGGAGATGTTGGCGACCGCGTCGGCGATCATCCCGTCGTGCATGAGATGAGGGAGGGTCTGGAGGTTCACGAACGACGGTCCCCTGATGTGCATGCGCATGGGCTTGGACGAACCATCGGACACGATGTAGCAGCCGAGCTCACCCCGGGGCGATTCCACTGCCGCGTAGGCCTCGCCCACGGGGACCTTGAACCCCTCGGTGAAGATCTTGAAGTGGTGGATGAGCGCTTCCATCGACTCGTCGATGCGGGCTCGCGGCGGCGGGGTGACCTTCTTGTCCTGGACCCGGTAGTCGCCGGTGGGCATCGCCTCGAGGATCTGGCCGATGATGCGCAGCGACTCGCGGATCTCGGCGAGCCGGATGGCGTAGCGGTCGAAGCAGTCGCCGTAGGTGCCGACGATGACGTCGAAGTCGACCTGGTCGTAGGCGAGGTAGGGGTCGTCGCGGCGGAGGTCCCAGGCGTAGCCGGTGGAACGCAGCAGCGGGCCGGTGGTTCCGAGGGCGAGGGCCTCGTCGCTGGTGATGACCCCGACGCCTTGGAGCCGGTTGCGCCAGATGGGCTGACCGGTGAGGAGGACGTCGTACTCCTCGAGGCGGGGCGGGATCATGTCGAGCAGGCGGAGGACGTCGGTGCGCCACCCGTCGGGGAGGTCGGCGGCCACGCCGCCGGGGCGGATGTAGTTGTGGTTCATCCGCAGGCCGGTGACCTTTTCGAAGAAGCGCAGGACCTCTTCGCGCTCGCGCCAGCCGTAGAGCATCATCGACACCGCTCCGAGGTCCATGCCGTTGGTGGCCATGAACAGCAGGTGCGACGACACCCGGTTGAGCTCACACATGAGCATCCGGATCCACGTGGCCCGCTCGGGGACCTCGAGGTCGAGGAGCTTCTCGGTGGCCATGGAGAACACCAGCTCGTTGAACAGCGGTGCGGCGTAGTCCATGCGGGTGGTGTTGGTGGCGCCCTGGAGGTAGGTGAGGTCCTCACCGGTCTTCTCCATGCCGGTGTGCAGATAGCCGATCACCGGCTTGGTCCGCACGACCATCTCGCCCTTCATCTCGACCATGAGGCGGAGAACGCCGTGGGTGCTCGGGTGCTGGGGCCCCATGTTGAGGATCATGGTGTCGTCGTCGAACACGCCGGCGTCCTCGGCGGCCCGGGCCTCGGCTTCGGACATGCGAAGGTTGGCGCCCTCCTCACGCAGCGAGTCGATGGCGGCCGCGCGCGAAGCCGTGCGGGCCACGATCTTGGCCGCGACCTCGTCGTCGGTGGGCTCGACGCGTGTGGGGGTGGGTTCGGTGGTGGTCATCGGTTCTCGACCTCAGCGCGAGGCGGGCGCGCCCTTGAACTGGACGGGAATGCGGCCGTGGTCGTAGTCGCGACGCAACGGATGGCCCTCCCAGTTCTCGGGCATGAGGATGCGGGTCGGGTCGGGGTGGCCCTCGAAGACGATCCCGAACAGGTCGAAGACCTCGCGTTCGAGGGCTTCGGTACCGGGATGGAGCTCATAGAGGGTGGGCACCGTGGGGTCTTCGGCCGGGACCTGCACACGAAGGCGGATCCGGCTGCGTTCGATGTGGTTGATCAGGCCCACCAC
>SKKL01000165.1 GCA_007121465.1 Acidimicrobiales bacterium
CGGTCGGGGTCCGTTCGGTCGCCAGCTTCGACGAGGCGGTCACCCTCGCCAACGACAGCGACTTCGGGCTCCATGTCGGGGTGTTCACGAAGGACATCGGCTTGGCCATGCGGGCGGCCCGCGAGCTCGACTTCGGCGGGATCCTCGTCAACGAGGTCCCGACCTGGCGAGCCGACCAGCAGCCCTATGGCGGCGTGCGCGACGCGGGCAACACCCGCGAGGGTCCCGCCTACACCGTCGAGGAGATGACCACCCTGCGGTTCGTCACCCTGCAAGGCTGACCGGATCGAGGGACGACGGCTCACTGCCTGTACGCGCCTGTTGGTGTTTCCTATACCTTTCCCGTGCATCGAGAGGCTACGAAAAACCCTCTTGTACGATTGCGGTAAACTCGTTACCATGGGGTAATACAAGGCGGCGGTCGGCGATCTACCCGGGTCACAGGTCGGTGCGGCGCTGCTTCCCAGCGCCGTACACGGCCGCGCCCGTCCCGGTGCGACCTCGGTCGAAATCGAGAGGCGCCAGCGGGTGATCCACCACTAGCGTTGCCCACTCCCGTCGTCGGCGTCGTCGCGCCGCGGGGGAGAGCAGGGAGAAAGCTCGTGGGGTCGGATGTGGAGGTGGATCTGGGGGCCGAACGCCTGGCGCTCCTGCGCGCTCGCGACGCGGTGGCCGACAAGCTCGAGGTCATCTCGGGCATCAGCGGCGGCGGGGCCGACGCGCTCTCCGACGAGTACATCGGGGCGGTCGTCGCCGGGACGATCGAGAAGTTCCAACAGGAGTTGGTCGTGTTCGGGCGAATCGACGACGACCAGCCCTGGCGCGTCGGCCTCTACGGGATCGACTCGGGCGGGGACCAGCTCGTCATCGACTGGCGGGCCCCGTTCGCCGAAGCCTTCTACCAGGCGAGCTTCTCGTCGCCGCACGGGCTCGAGCGGCGGGTCAGCTACGTGGGGTGCATCGACGACCTGTTCGTCGAGGACTTCGCGACGGGTCAGGTCGCGGGCTCCTCGCCGCTCATGGCCGAGCTGTCCCGCAGCCGCGGCACCGAGATGCGCACGGCGGTGGCGACCCTCCAAGCCGACCAGGACCGGCTGGTCCGGCTCGACCCGACCGAGCGGCTCGTGCTGCGCGGCGGCCCGGGTACGGGCAAGACGGTCATCGGTCTGCACCGCGCCGCCTGGCTCGTCTACAACGACACTCGCGTCACCGCGGACCGCATCCTGGTGATCGGTCCGAGCGACAGGTTTCTCCAGTTCGTCTCGGCGGTGCTCCCGACCTTGGGCGAGACACGAATCGCCCAGACCACCTTCGATCGCCTGTTCGGACCCTCGGATCCCGCCGCCGACGACGAGCGATGGATCGAGGTCATCGACCGCTTCGAAGCCGGCCTCTACGGCCCTGGGCCGGTGAGCATCGGCGCGGTGCGGGAGATCCCCGAGGCCGACGTGGCCGAGCTGATCGAGCGGTTGAGGGACCGCCCGCTCCCCTGGCGTGACCGTCGGAAGATCTTCGTCGAGTCGCTCGCCAACCGCTACGGCGTGAAGCCGGCGGTCGTCGCCAAGGGCGCCCAGGCGGCGTGGCCGTCGATGACCACGCGGCAAGCGATGGCCAAGCTCGGCAGCGCCAACGTGCTGCGATCGCTCGGCGTCGACGAGGAGGTCGTGCCGGCGTGGGCCGCCGCGGCAAAGCGGGGCGGGGGCGCGCTGGAGGACGAGGTCCGGCACCGTTTCGAAGGTGTGCCGGCCCGCTACTCCCACGTCATCGTCGACGAGGCCCAGGACATGACGATGCTCCAGCTGAGGTCGGTGATGCGACGGGCGAACGGGGTCACCCTCGTGGGCGACGACGCCCAGCGCAGCAACCCGGCGGGGCTCGGGCTGCGTCGGGCCGCTCCGCTCCTCGAGGTCGAGCTCGAACAGATCGACACCGCCTACCGCATGTCGGCCGAGATCGCCGAGTGGCTCAACGACCACGCTCGCCGCCACGGCATCGACGCGGTCGAGTTGGTCGGCATCCGCCCCACCGGGGTGCCGGTCACGACCCATCCCGAGGCCGACGCCGCGGCCACCGAGCTCCGGTCACGGTGGGACAACGTGACGGTCATCCGAGCCGGCGAGGTGTGGATCCACAAGGGCGTCGAGTACGACGGCGTGGTCGTCGCACTCGACGGCATGACACCCCACGAGGTCTACCTCGCGGCATCCCGCGCCGCCCACGAGCTGATCCTCGTCGAGTGACGCGGATGGATGAACTCAGCCGGCGCTGACCTTGGTGAACGCCTCGTCGAGCAGCTCCAGGCCGAGCGAGACCTCGGCCTCGGACACCACCAACGGGGGGATCACCCGCAGGACCTGACCCGACGCTCCACACGGGAGGGTGAGCAGCCCCGCCTCGGCGGCGGCCATCCGGACCGCCTGCACCACCTCGCCGGCCGAGTGGTCGCGATCGCCGCGAAGCTCCAACCCGATCATCAAGCCGCGGCCCCTCACGTCGGCGATGACTCCGTGGCGGGTGGCGAGCTCCCGGCAGCCGGCGATGAGTTGATCGCCTCGGCTGGCGGAGTTGGCGACCAGGCCCTCCTCTTCGATGACCTGCAAGGTGGCCACCGCGGCGGCACACGCCACCGGGTTTCCGCCGTAGGTCCCTCCCTGGGATCCGGGGAACCCGGCGGCCATCAGATCGGGAGTAGCGGCGATCGCCGACAGCGGCATGCCCGAAGCGAGCCCCTTGGCGGTGATGACCACGTCGGCCCGCACTCCGGAGTGGTCCATCCCCCACATCCGACCGGTGCGGCCGACGCCGGTCTGCACCTCGTCGGCGATGAGCAGGAAGTCGTGGCGGTCGCACCGCTCGCGCAAACCGGCCATGAACGCGTCGGGCACCGGCACGTAGCCGCCTTCGCCGAGGACCGGTTCGATGATGATCGCCGCGGTCTCTGACGGTGCGGTGGTGGTCGCCAGGATGTAGTCGAGCTCGGCGAGGCAGAACTCGACGGTCTCGTCCTCGGACCAGCCGTAGCGGTAGGCGTAGGGGAACGGGGCGAAGACCACTCCGCCCATGAGCGGTTGCAGCCCGGCCCGCACGGCCAGCTTCGAGGTGGTGAGCGACGCCGCGCCGATCGACCGGCCGTGGAATCCTCCCTGGAAGGCGATGATGTTGGGGCGACCCATGGCGTGGCGGGCGAGGCGTACGGCCGATTCGACCGCCTCGCTCCCCGAGTTGGAGACGAACACCGAGCCGGTGTGGGGCAGCAGGCGACACAAGGCGTCGCTCAGCTCGTCGAGGCGGGGGTGCATCACGGTGGTGACCTGACCGTGGATGAGGTCGGCCGCCTGAGCCTGGATGGCGGCGACCACCCGCGGGTGGCAGTGACCGGTGCTGGTCACGCCGATACCGGCGGTGAAGTCGAGGTGGCGCCGTCCGTCGGCGTCGTGGAGCCAGACCCCTTCGCCGCGAACGGCGTTGAGCGGGGTTGCTTGGAGCAGCAGCGGTGAGCGGGTTCCCATCACCGGTTCCCTTCGTCGACGGGTGTCGTTGATTCAGCCAGAGCCTCCGGGTAGCTCCGGATCGCTCTGGTAGGATTGTCGACAATCTAACAATGTGTGTGGTGGGCGACAAGGCGCCCCGCGCCAACCTGTGCGAGGAGGGCCACCTGGCCATGGATCTCGAGATCGTCCTGCCCCGACGCGGGGTCATCGCCACCGCTCGGCTCCTCGACGCCGACGCTCCCCGCACCAGCGCAGCGGTGTGGGAGGCCCTCCCCCAAGGCGGTGAGGTCTTCCACGCCAAGTACGCCCGCAACGAGCTCTACACGTTCGTCCCCCCGTTCGCCCCGGCTCCCATAGGTCTCGAGAACCCGACGGTCACGCCCATCCCCGGCGACCTCGTCTATTTCGAGTTCGGCGCCGGGATGCTGCCGGCCAGCACCTACGGGTACGCCGACGACGAGGCAGCGGCGGGAGCCGAGTCGGTGATCGACCTGGCGGTGTTCTACGGGCGCAACAACCTGCTGCTCAACGGCGACGTCGGCTGGGTCCCCGGCAACGTGTTCGGCACCGTCACCGAGGGCCTCGACGAGCTCGCCGCCGCCGGCAACGCCCTGTGGCGCGAAGGCACCATCGGCGAGGAGCTGGTGTTCCGTCGCCGATGAG
>SKKL01000280.1 GCA_007121465.1 Acidimicrobiales bacterium
ACCTCCCGGAGGGCCTGACGCGAGCCCGGTGGTCGACCCCGGTGGGCGGTTGGGTGCGACGCACCGACGGACGTCTGGTCCCGACCGAGGCGTCTGCGGTGTGGCACCTGCCCGACGGCGAGCTCACCTACGCCCATCTCCGGCTCCGGCCCTACGACATCGAGTTCGACGTCTGAGACGGCCGGTCCGGCACGGTGAGGTGGTCGATCAGCGCCTGGTTGGCGATGGCATAGGTCGAGTAGTGGCCACCGCGCCAGGGCACGTCATAGCGAATGGCGGTGGGGTCGCCGCGGTGCAGTCGCTCGGATCCCGCTGCGCCGAACAGCGTCAGGGCGGCGATGTCCTCGATCTCGACACCGTCGATCGGCCGAACCGAGAGCATCTCGCTGAGTACCTCGGCCCGGGTCCGGTGGGTGGCGATCCCCCGGGCGACACGGGCGCGGCTCCAGTCCCGGACCCCCGGGTCTCGCACGTGGGGTTGCAGCGCGAAGCCGATTCCCGGTGGCGGTGGCTGCTCGGACCGGCGATAGGCGTTGATGACGTCGACCGCCTCGAGGACGAGCCGCCGCGGGTCTCCAATGGAGAGGGCGCGGGAGACCGACGAGTCGAGTCGACGCCGATAGTCGGCGCCCTCCTCGGCGGCCACCCGATCGACGAGGTCGACCAGGAACTCTCGCTGTCCGGGCCACAGGTGGTACATGTGCCGCCGCGTGACACCCGCGGCCCGGGCGACGCGGGCCAGGTTCACGTGTCCGAGCACGGTCGCCAGATGATCGCCTCCCGGTTCGGGTGAGGCAGCGTGCTCGACGAACAGGTCGATACCAGCAGCGAGGGCCGACCGCTGGAGATCTGTCCACTCCTGGCTCAGCTCGGCCAGCGAGTCGACCGTGGCCTCTCCAGGCTCTCCGCCCCTCTCCGGCAGCGTCCCCGGCTCGGTGAGCTCGGCGAGGAGGGCACGGATGCCGACACCGAGCAGCGTCCAGCGTGTGTCGTCGGCGAGCATCAGGCGGGCGTCGAGCATCGACGGATCGGTCCGACCGTAGATCACCGCGCCGTCGACGAATACGGCCATCACCACGACCAGATCGTCGACGACCAGCGGTGACACCGGACGCCGGCCCACCCGCCGCAACAGGCCAGCGAGTCGGGAGGCGGCCGCCACCCGCCCGCGTCGTTCGATCTGGGCGGCCGCCTCCCCCACGGTCGGATCGGCGGGGTAGCCGGCGAGGCCGACTCGTACCAGGTGGGCCGGGTCGGTGAGGAGTCGGCGGGTGCCGGCATCGATCTCAGGAGCGAGGCCGCGCAGGAGCCCATCGAAGTCTGACGCCGGGGTGGGTGACTCGGCGGTGGGCGCGGCGGTGATCTTGTCGACCAACGAGTTCTGGGAGGAGGCCGCGACGAGAACCAGGTCGTGCCAGAAGTCCTGCTGGGAACCCCAGGCCCGATAGAGAGATGCCCGCGTGACTCCGAGACGTTGAGCGACCTCGGCGAGTCGTATGTGCCCCATCAGGTGGACGTGGGCAGGTTCGCCCGCGACGTGACGTCTCACCATGGACGCCGCCACCGCCAGATACTGGTCTTTCGTCGACCCCGACATGAACCCAAGTCTGGCCAATCGGGACCCGTCCGCGCGACGGCGACGCAGGACGGGCCGGACAACGTGTGAAGTCCTCCTCACGCAGCGAGCCCGAGCTCCGACCGGAGGGACTGTCACCCGACCCTCCCTTGGAGACACACGCCACGATGAGCTCTGTACCTGTGCACCGACGCGCCGTGATGGCAGCTGTCGCCGTCATGCTGGTGGCCACCAGCTTGGCCATCGCTCCGTTCGGCCCGACTCCGGCCGCCGCCGCCGAGGTCGGTCCCGTGGCGATCACCGCCACCGGCGTGGCCCCGGATCCGCCCGGGGCCACCGGGTCGCCGCTCGGACCGGGTGACACGATCACCTATTCGCTCACCTACAGCTGCAGCGCGGCGACCGAGGATCCGTGCACCGGGGCCCAGATCACCCACCCCTTCCCGACCTTCCTCGACATCAACGGCGACGAGCGACCGCTCGAGTGGGTCAGTTCGACGCACGGGTCGGACTGGTCGGCCCCTGACCTGACCACGCCCGGACAGGCGACCTGGACCGCGACCGACAACCTGGTGGACGGCGATCCGGGCACTCTCGTGTTCGTGCTCCGCGTGCCCCTGGGGGTCGTGCCCACCGCCGAGCAGACCCTCGCGGCGGGCGGAACGCTCAGCCTCGGCGGGGAGAGCGAGCCGTTCGATCTGATCGACCCGGTCATCGGCGCGGAGACCCAGGGCGGGACCGTCACCAAGACCGGGCCCCCCAACCGGGTGTTGCGGGCCGCCTACAGCGACACCGCGGTGTACCAGGTGTCGCTCTGCCCGCCCGCCGGTGGTGCGCTGTGGCCCGAACACGAAGTGGTCGACGTGCTTCCCCCTGGGGGTGAGGTCGTCGACCCGTTGGCACTCCCCGCCTTTGCCACCTACGACGATTCCGGCGCGCAGAACACCATCACCTGGTCGCTCACTCCCGGGCCGCCCCCCAACCCGGCCACCGGCTGCATCGAGCTCACCTATGAGGTTCGGTTCCCGAACGAGACCGGAGTCAACGAGGTCGGCCATGCTGACGACCGCACGGTCAAGACCAACGAGGTGACCGTCGAAGGCTTCAACGAGCTGTCCGAGTCCCAGGGCATCATCGGAACCGACACCCACACCCTCACGCTGATCTCCCCGCCCGTCGGATGGGGCCGGACCAAGCACACCGGCGGCACCTACTACGTCCTCGACGGCGACCAGGTGACCTACACGTTGGGCGTGTCGAACACCAGTGACGTCGATGCTCCGGGATTCCAGGAGGCCGTGCTCGTCGATCCCCTTCCCGACGAGTTCACCCTGACCGAGATCCAGACCGGCAACTGGGGAGCGCTCGGGGTCGGCGGTTCGGCCTCGGTCGAGGCGTCGATCGACGGAGCGAGCACCTGGACCCCGGTCTCCTCGGCGACGGGTCAGACCCTCGCCGACGGAGACGTGCCCGGCACGAGCTTCGCCGCCGTGACCCACGTGCGGTGGGTGTTCACCTCTCCCGAGGCGACCATGACCCGCAACTGGTCGGCCAGCGGTCAGCGCCTGGTGGGTGTCGTGAACGGTGACCCCGACACGCTGGTGACCAACTGCATGCAGTTCGAGGCCACCGGCACCGGCGTCGAGGTCGGCCCCCACTCGAACTGCGCCAACGTGCACATCGAGCTGGAGCAGCCGCATCCGCTCATCACCAAGACAACGCCGTCGCCGTCGGACAACCCCCAGCCGAGCCCGTTCCCGGGTGCGCTCCCCGCGAACACCCTGCTGCCGGGTGAGTCGATCGGCTACACGATCGACCTGCGGAACGACACCGACGCCACTGGTCCGCTGGTCGAGCCCCGCATCCACGACTGCGTTCCCGACAGCGACCACCTCACCGTGATCGCCATCTCCTACGGTCCGAGCGGCGTCGGCACCTGGACCGCCCAGCACGACACCGGAGCCGAGGACGCCGCCCGCGCCGCCGACTGTGCCACCTCAGGGGGCACCTACCTGCAGTTCCAGCTCGACGGGGCTCTCGGCGCGGGCGACTCCGCCCCCCAGATCCGCTACGAGGTGGAGGCCACCGGCTGGACCCCGTCGAACCCCGACACCACCCCACCGGGCTTCTACGACAACACCGCCTCGGTGGTCGCGACCGACGGCCCGACGATCCACCACTGCGTGACCTCGTCGGCGGCGGGCAGCCCCGCCGTGGACGGAGCGTGTGCCGACACCCACCGGGTGACCGTGCCCGCCTTCGCCCAGCTCGAGTCCCGCAAGCTCGTTCGTGGAGCCCTCGACTCGGGCTTCAACCGGGCGGGGACGACGACTCCCGGCGGTCAGGTCACCTGGCAGCTCGAGGTCCGCAACGTGGGCAACGTGACCGTGGAGGACGTCCACTACGTCGACGTGTTCCCCCACATCGGCGACACCGGTGTGCGCCGGACCAACCAGCCGCGTGGCTCGCAGTTCGACCCCTACTTGGTCAGCCTGGTCTCGGCGGTGGACGGGTGGGAGGTCGACTACTCCCGGTCGAACAACCCGTGCCGGCCCGAGGTCCTCGGCCCGAACA
>SKKL01000253.1 GCA_007121465.1 Acidimicrobiales bacterium
CGGTCAGCCCCGAATGGCCTCGCCCGTGGGGGTGGCCGGGTCGAAGAGGTGCAGCTTCTCCACGTCGACCACGAAGCGAGCGACCTTGTCGACCTCCACCTCGGTGCGGGGGTCGAGGCGGGCCACGATGGCCACGCCCGAGGCGGATGACAGCGTGGTGCCGGGTTCGGCCTGAGCCGTACGCACCCGGGGGGCCGGAGCATCGAATGCCGCGTGGGCGACCACTTCTGAGCCCAGTCCCTCACGAAGCTCGATGGTGGCCTCGATGGTGTTCGCGCCCCCGGGGTCGTCCACGAGCGCGGCGTCGCCGAAGCTCTCGGGCCGAATCCCCACCACCACCTCGGCGCCGTCCATCTCGCGCACTCGGGGCCGGGCCTCGAGCAACGACGGCGGCAGGTCGAGCCGGTGACGTCCGAGCACCACCTGCGGACTCCCCGACAGGTCGATGGTGCCGAGCACCAGGTTCATCTGGGGCGATCCGATGAAGGTGGCGACGAAGAGGTTGTCCGGGTGGTCATAGAGGTTTTGCGGGGTGTCGACCTGCATCAGGTAGCCGTCGTCGAGGACCGCGACCCGGTGGCCCATCGTCATCGCCTCGATCTGGTCGTGGGTGACATAGACCGTGGTGACGCCCAGGTCGTGCTGGAGCCGGCTGATCTCGGCGCGCATCTGGACACGCAGCTTGGCGTCGAGGTTGGAGAGGGGTTCGTCCATGAGGAACACCTGAGGGCGCCGGACGATGGCGCGTCCCATAGCGACACGCTGACGCTGGCCGCCCGACAGCTGACCGGGCTTGCGGTCGAGCAGCTCGGTGAGCTCGAGCAGCTCGGCGGCCTCGGCCACCCGCTCGTCGACCTCGGCGGACGGGGTCTTGCGCAGCTTCAGCGCGAACCCGATGTTCTGACGGACCGTCATGTGGGGGTACAGCGCGTAGTTCTGGAAGACGAAGGCGATGTCGCGGTCCTTCGGGTGCACGCCGTTGACCACCCGCTCACCGATGGTGAGCGTGCCGCTGGTGATGTCCTCGAGACCGGCGACCATGCGTAGCGCCGTCGACTTTCCACACCCTGACGGGCCGACCAGGACGAGGAACTCGCCGTCGTGGATCTGCAGGTCGAGATCGTGCACGGCATGAAACCCGTTCGGGTACTGCTTGTTGAGCTTGTCGAGGATGACCTCTGCCACCGGGTGCCTCCTGTCCGGTTGTGGAGCTTCAGCCCTTGACCGAGCCTGCGAGCAGGCCGCGGACGAAGTAGCGCTGGAGCGAGAAGAAGATCGCGAGTGGAACGATGATGGAGATGAAGGCCGCCGCGGGGAGCAGCTCGGTGCCCTGCCCCCGAGAGGTGACGAGGTTCACCAGTTGGATCGTCAGCGGGCTGGCGTCGGGATTCTGGGAAAGGAACACCAGCGCGATGAGATAGTCGTTCCAGACCCACAGGAACTGGAAGATGGCAAAGGCGGCCAGTGCCGGCTTCGACAACGGGATCACGATGCGCCAGAAGATGGCGAAGTGGTCGGCTCCGTCGATACGGGCCGCTTCGAACACATCGCCGGGCAGCGACGAGATGTAGTTGTGTAAGAGGTAGATGGCCAACGGCAGACCGAACGCGGTGTGGGCCAACCAGACAGAGATCGGCTCGTTGGCCAGACCGAGGTCGGGGAATACCGTGAACGTGAAGCCGAACAGGGTGAGGCTGGCGCCGCCGGAGTAGAGCTGCAGGAGCGGGACCAGTGCCATCTGGAGCGGAACCGCCATCAGGGTGATGACCCCGATGAAGATCCAGTGCCGGCCGGGGAAGTCCATCCAGGCAAAGGCGTAGGCGGCGGCCGCCGCGATGGCGATGGGAACCACCGTGCCGGGAATGGCGATGGCCAGGCTGTTCAGGAACGCCTGGGAGAACTCCACCGTGCCGCCCGGCGGATCGAAGAGGGCCCGCTGGTAGTTGTCGAGGGTGAACTCGGGGTTGGTGACCACGGTCCACCAGCCGGTGCTGAACTGCTCGCGACCGGGACGCAACGAGGTGACGAACAGCCCGATGGAGGGAATGGTCCACAGCACCACGAGCAGCCACAGCAGGCCCGTCGGGACGGCTCCGAGCACGCGGTGGAGACGTTTCCCGGTGGGCTCGAAGGGATCGCCGAGGCGCTGGCCTTCCGAACCGAGGGCCGGTTGGGGTGGAGTCGACGTCACACCCGCACCTCCCGACTCGTGCGACGGACATTGAGGTACATCACCGGCAGCACCAGGACGAGGATCATCGTGGCGAAGGTGGAGGCCTGGGTGAAGTTGCCGACCCGGAGGCCCTCGTACATGACGTTGGCCAAGACGTCGGTGCCGCCCTGACCGTTGGTGGTGGCCTTCACGAGGTCGAAGATCTTGAGCACGATGATGGTGAGGGTGGTGACCACCACGAGGATGGTGCCGGCGATCTGGGGGAGGGTGACCCGCCAGAACACCTGCGCCTCGTTGGCGCCGTCGACCCGGGCCGCCTCGTGCAGTTCGGCGGGCACCGCCTTCACCGCGGCCGACAGCACCACCATGGCGAAGCCGGTCTGGATCCAGATCATGATCGCCATGATGAAGAGGTTGTTCCACGGCATGATCGTGGTGCCACCAGGGGCGCTGCCCCGGATGAAGTCGATCGGACCGCCGGGCCAGATCACGTTGAGGAGCCCTTCGGCCTGTCCGGCCCCGGGAGTGTCATAGACGTACTTCCAGATCACCGCGGCGCCGACCAGCGAGATGGCCATCGGCATGAAGATGAGGCTCTTGGCCACGTTCTCTCCGCGAGAGCGGTCGGCCAGAACGGCGAAGGCCAGGCCGAGGACCGTCGAGAACCCCGCCACCACCACGACCCACCACAGGTTGTTGATGACGGCCCCGCGCAGCGCCGAGAACACCGCCATGAGAACTCCGATGACACCAGCGCCGATGAGCAGCACCGCTCCCGGACTGGTGAAGTCGAAACCTCGACGACGAGAGGAGCCCTCGGGTTGGTCGGCGGAGGGAACCGGCGCTCGGCCCGATGCGAAGGACGCAACCACCACCGCGAGGACGACGAGGATCACACCGGCGATGAACAAGCGGCTCGTGAAGATGTTGCCGAACCGCTCCCACGACACATCGAGGATGTTCCGAGACTGCAGCGCGGTGGTCCAGTTGTTGAGCGTCCAGCCCTGCTCACCGCGACTCCCGCCCTGGAAGCTCAAGACGATCGTCCTGATTGCAGGGATCACCAGCGCGATCCCGAGGAACAGGACCGCCGGACCGACGAAGATCAGAGGCCTCAGCCGATCATCCCACCGTTGCGAGGCTCGACTCAGCGCCAGGTTGAGTCCTGCGAATACAGCCGCCACCACGACGAGCGTCACCGCGACGACGATGACGGTCGAGACCAACGTTCCCACTTGTCGCCCTCCTCCGACCTAGTTCAGGTGGAACCGGGACCGGCCGGGGCATGCGCCCCGGCCGGCCGGTTCAATGACGTCAGTTGAACCAGATCTCGGCGATCATCTCGCCGACTTCGACGATGCGGGGATCATCGAAGGGGATCTCGTTGTCGACCCACTGGTCGTACACGTCGGGACCGTGCATCCGGAGGATGAGGTCCTCGAACCAGTCGGTGAGCACCCAGCCGGTGGCGTCGCCGGACTCGATGCCGATGCACCACGGCGTGATGCCGTCGTCCTTCATCTGATCCTGCAGGTCCATCAGGGCATCGAAGGTCTCGGGGATCTCGTAGCCGTTCTCCTCGAACACGCTGGGCGAGTACCAGACGAGGCTCTTCACGTCGCCCTTGTTCGGGATGCCGAGCACCCGGCCGCCGACGGTGACGAGGTCCCACAGGTACTCGTCGTACTGGTCCTCGTACTGCGAGAGGGTGGCCTGGGGCACTGCAACGATCTCGTCGGCGAGGTCGGCGACGAGCCCGGGCTGGGGAATGACGGCGAGGTCGGGCAGGTTGCCACCCTCGGCGGCGATCCGCACCTGGGTCTCGAAGTCGCGCGATCCGCTGTAGACGACCTCGATGTCGGGGTTGGGGAGCGCATCGAAGCTGGCGGTGAAGCCGTCGGCTTCCGAACCGGTCTCGGGACCGGCGATGGTCACCCGACCGGCGCCGCCCTCGCCGAGGATCTCCTC
>SKKL01000302.1 GCA_007121465.1 Acidimicrobiales bacterium
CTCGCTGAGGAGCTGGCCGAGGCTGTTCCGGCCCTCGATGTCGACGATCTCACCGAGCGGGCCAACGAGCTGGCCGCCGATCTCCTCGAACTCGATGGGGAACTCGCCGAGATCCTGGCCGAGGTGCCCGCGGAGAACCGCTACCTCATCACCAACCACGACTCCTTCGGCTACCTGGCCGACCGTTACGACTTCGAGGTCATCGGCACGGTGATTCCCGGGGGTGACACCCTCGCCCAGCCGAGCCCCGGAGACCTGGCGGCCCTCGTCGAGGAGATCGAGTACCACGACCTCCCGGCCATCTTCGCCGAGAACACCGTGGCTCCGGCGCTGGCCGAGGCTCTCGCGGCCGAGGCGTCGGTCGACGTCGAGGTCGTGTCGCTCTACACCGACTCACTCGGTGAGGACGGCAGCGGGGCCGAGACCTACCGCGGCATGCTCCTCACCAACGCCCAGCTCATCGCCGACGCGCTGAGCTGAGTAACTCTCTCCTGGCAGCCCGCAGTCGTCGCGCCGTGATCCCGGTCCCGGCGCGGCGACTGCGTAGGCTCGGACGCTGATGGAGTGGATCACCGAGCCGTTCGGCTATGCGTTCATGCAGCGGGCGCTCATCGCTGGCTTGCTCGCGGTCGTGACGACCTCGGTGATCGGCACCTGGGTCGTCATTCGCGGACTCACCTTCATCGGCGACGCGCTGGCCCACGGTGTGCTCCCCGGGATCGCCCTCGCGTTCGTGTGGGGCTTCGACCTGAGGTTGGGTGCGATGGTCAGCGCTCTGGTCATGGTCGCCGGAGTGGGACTGGTGAACCGCCGGGCACGACTCCCCGAGGACACCGGGATCGGGTTGCTGTTCGTCGGCATGCTGGCGCTCGGCGTCATCATCATCTCCCGGCAGCGTTCCTACGCTGGTGAGCTCAGCTCGTTCCTGTTCGGCGACGTCCTCGGGGTGAGCGCCGCTGATCTGCGTTTCCAGTGGGTCGCTGCCGCTCTGGTCGTGGTCGTGGTGATCGTCAGCTATCGCCCGTTCCTGGCCCTGTCGTTCAACGCCGACAAGGCGTGGTCGCTCGGGCTGCGCCCGCGGGTGGCCCACGGTCTGATGCTGGGGCTGATCGCCGTGTCGATCGTCTCGTCGTTCCAGGCGGTCGGCACCCTGCTGGTGTTCGGGCTGCTCGTCGCTCCGCCCGCTTCCGCCTCGCTCATCGTGCGAAGGGTCCCCATGATCATGCTCGTCGGGGTCGGCATCGGTGCGGTGTCGGTGGTGGCCGGCCTGTTGATCAGCTTTCACTACGACACCGCGGCGAGCGCCACCATGGCTTTCACCGCGGTGTCGATCTTCTTCGTGGTCCTCACGGTGAAGGAGGTGGTGTCGGCGTTGGGTCGGCGCCGGGCGGGTGCACCCGAGCGTGGTGTCGTCGGGGCCTGAGCCAGTCCCGTTCAGTCGTCGCCGTGGAGCACCGACAGGACCTCGGGGCCGTGGCGTTCCACCTTCACCGGCCCGATGCCGGGAAGCTGGAGCAGATCGCGTGGCGTGCGGGGTTTCGCCTGGGTGATGGCCACGAGGGTGGCGTCGCTGAAGATGACATAGGCCGGGACCTTGGCCGCCTTGGCCTTGATGGCCCTCCACGCCCGCAGCGCCTCGAAGGTGTCGACCTCGTCGGCGTCGAGGTCGTCGACCCCGGCGGGGGCTCGCCCTGACCGGCGCCGCGGACGGTCGCGGCTCGGTGTATCGATCGAGCGGCGCTGCTCCTGGATGAACCGCCCCCAGTCGGTGGTGGGTGTGCCGTCGAGGGAGGCGGCGATCTCGATCGCGTCGAGGTAGGGCGACGGTTCACGCGAGACGGTGCGTTGACCGAAGGTGCGCTGCTGGGCGTACGAGCACAGGAGGTGCTGTTCGGCCCGCGTGACCGCCACATAGAAGAGCCGGCGCTCCTCGGCAAGAGCGGTGTCGGTCTTGGCATGACCGATGGGCACCAGGCCGGTCTCGAGCCCGGCCAGGTGGACGACCGGCCACTCGAGGCCCTTGGCCGCGTGGAAGGTGGTGACGTCGACCGCGTCACGGTCGACCTCACCGGTGCTGACCGTCGCCCGCAACCATTCGAGGAAGCTGCTGGCCCTGGGGATGGGGTCGATGCGCTGGTAGTCGTCGGCAAGGCGCACGAGAAGCTCGAGGTTGGCCCGGCGTTGGGCCACCGCATCGGAGGTGTCGGAGGCCTCGTCAGCACTGGTGGTGTCTGTGGCGTCGACCGCCGAGGACGGGGGCTCGTCGGGTTCGATCGTGGCGGCGAGGTCGGCGATCGACGCGTGGAACGGCCCTCGGTGGCGACGGAGCCCGGCGAGGGCGGTGCGGATCTCGGGCTGTTCGAGCAGCGGAGTACCTCCCCGGACCCGGTGGGGGATCCCCGCCGAGCGGAGCCCTTCGCCGACGATGACCGCCTGGGCGTTGGTGCGGACCAGGACGGCCTGGTTCGACCAACGGTCGCCCGGCCCGTGGTGGTCCCGGATGGATCGAGCGATGCCCTTCGCTTCGTCGGTGTCGGTGGCGAAGCGTCGGACCTTCGGAGGTGGTCCCTCGGCCCGGTTGGCCGACAGGGGGCCCGAACGAGGGCGGGCCGGGGCGAGTACGGCGTTGGCCACGGCGAGGATCTGGGGGGTCGAGCGGTAGTTCTCGGTCAGTTGCACCTGCTCGCCACCCGGGAACCACTTCTCGAAGTGGTCGAGGTAGCGGGCATCCGCGCCGTTCCAGGCGTAGATGGCCTGGTTGGGGTCGCCCACCACGCACAGGTCGGGGCGGTCGCCGAGCCATGCCCGCAGAAGATCGAACTGGAGTTGGTTGACGTCCTGGAACTCGTCGACGAAGAGGTGCCGGAACCGCCATCGTTGGGCGGCGGCGAACTCGGGGTCTCCCTCGAGGTCGCGGATGGCGAGACGCAGCAGGTCGTCGAAGTCGACCAGGCGCTGGTCGCGTTTGGCCTGTTCGTAGCGGGCGTAGCAGTCGGCGACGAGCGCGGGCGCGACGGGCGGGTTGCGGGCCGCTCGGTTCGCTCCTTCGACATAGGAGCTGGGGGCGATGCGACGCGCCTTGGCCCACTCGATCTCGGTGACGACGTCGATGGCCTGGACGTCGCGAGGCACGAGGCGGGCGACGAAACCGACCTTGCGGTCGAGCAGGCTGGGCGGGTTGATGTCACGGTCGGCCCAGCGCGAGCGGAGTTGGGCGTAGGCGACGGAGTGGAAGGTGCCCGCGGCCACCGGGTCGCGCAGGCCGAGCTGGCGGAGGCGGGAGTTGAGCTCGCCGGCTGCCTTGCGGGTGAAGGTGAGGGCGAGGGTGTGCCGGGCATCGGCGGTGCCCTGGGCGACACGGTGCCCGATGCGGCGGGTGAGCACTCGGGTCTTGCCCGAGCCGGCCCCGGCGAGGATGCACAAGGGTGCGGCCTCGGACTCGACGGCGGCGAGCTGGGCGGGGTTGAGTCCGTCGAGGAGTCGGGCGGCGTCCACGGCGGCAACCCTACCGAGGTGGTGTGACGCCTCCCGCCCGGTGAAGTCACGTGACAACGGCGGTGACTCGCGGCAAGGTTCTCGCGAAGCGCTCGAATCGGTCGATTGCGGCCGGATCCCGACCGCAATGGGGAGAATGCTGGCGTCGCGGTCCGGCGAGGGTCCGGGGCCAGAGAGACGAGGTGGTCGATGACCGAGGTGATCCGGGCGACCGGACTGGTGAAGAACTACGGATCGGTGAGGGCCCTCGACGGGCTCGACCTGTCGGTCCCCGAGGGCACCGTGCTCGGGCTCCTCGGCCCCAATGGGGCGGGCAAGACGACGGCGGTGCGCATCCTCACCACCCTGTTGGTCCCCGACGAGGGGACCGTCGAGGTGGCCGGCGTCGACGTGGTGGCCGATCCTCGGGAGGCCCGGCGTCGCATCGGACTGTCGGGTCAGTACGCCGCAGTCGACGAGGACCTCTCCGGCTACGAGAACCTGGAGATGATCGGTCGCCTCTACCGACTCGGATACAAGCGAGCCAAGTCCCGAGCCCACGAGCTGCTCGAGCGCTTCGACCTCGTCGAGGCGGGTGGGCGGTCGGTCAAGACCTACTCGGGTGGGATGAGGCGTCGGCTCGACCTCGC
>SKKL01000020.1 GCA_007121465.1 Acidimicrobiales bacterium
CTCGCCCACTCGGTGACCGCCGCCAGCTTCCCCCTGCCCCACACGAACGGCCCGTCGATCTCGCCGACGTAGCGGCCGTCGACCGAGCGGTAGCGGGTGGCGACGACCGCGTCGAACCCGAGTCGCTCGGCGAGCGGCTCGATCAGGTCGAGCGGGGTGGTCGTCGCCAGGACGAGGCGATGCCCGGCCTCTCGGTGCTCGTCGATCGTGTGCCGGGCATAGGGAGCGACCACCGAATCGAGGCGCTCGGCCGCGACCCGTCCGGCCTCCTGGACCGCGCCGCGATCCCACCCCGCGGCCGCGCGTGCCGCTTGGCGGGTCAGGAGCATGCTCGGCCGGGTCTCCCCGATGAGGTCGAAGAGTCGGTACACGATCCCCTCGCCGGGTATCGAGCGGTCGGCGAGCACTCCGTGTTCGCGGAGCACAGCACCGAGGATCGGACCGGTGGCCCCGGCGACGAGGGTTCGGTCGAGATCGAAGATCGCCGCAGTGTCGGGCATGACCGAATGCTACGCCCCCGCTCGCCTCATATCTCGGTGAGCGGGGTGGGCCCGGTGGGGACCGAGTGCATCCCGATGCGCCGATCGAGCTGGTCGGACACGACGGCGAGGACCGCGTCACGAGTCACTCGCGCCGGCATCGACAACATGGTCTTTCGGCGATGCACCAGTCCCACCGAGCGGGGCGGCAGGTCGTCGATGGCGACGACGGTCCAGTCGCCGGCCACATAGCTCGGGACCGCCCCCGACGGAACGATCGTGGCTCCGAACCCCTGGAACGCGAGCGAGGCCAACAGCCGCATGCCGTCGACCTCGGCCTGGGCGGTCAGCTCGACGTCGATGCGTCCTGCCACCTGGTCGAGCTCGTCGCGAAAGACCGTCCCCCGAGGGGGCAGGAGGAGATCGTGCTCCGCCACCTCGGCCAAGGAGACCGACTCGCGTTGCGCCAAGGGGTGAGACGTGGGCGTCACGAGGACGCGGTCCTCGTCGAACAGCGGCTCGACCTCGAACTCCGGATCGTCGAGAGGGAGGTTGATGAGGGCGAAGTCGATCTGTCCGGCGCGCAGCTGAGGGATGAGGGAGGTCGTCACCGCATCGAGCACCACCGGGCGGACCAGCGGGTGTTCGAGATGGATGAGCTCGACCAGCCGTGGGACCAGCCACCGCCCGACCGTGCCGATCACCCCGACGCGGGCCGTCCCCGACACCACCTCTCCCATGGATGCGACGTCGACCGCCATGGCGTCGAGCTCGGCATGGATCCGCCGGCTCCGCTCGACCACCGCCTCACCCTCTCCGGTGAGCTGGCCGCTGCGCCGGTCGACGAGACTCGTGCCGAGCTCGCGTTCGAGACGGGCCACGTGGGCCGAGACGTTCGACTGCACGGTGTGCAGCGCCCGGGCCGCGGCCGAGAACCCGCCGTGATCGGCCACCGCCACCAACGCCGCCAACTGTCGGAGATCCATGGGACCAGCCTACACGACCCATCGCCCGGAGCGATAGGTTCCATCACGAACAACTGTTGGACAGATATGTTGCCAGCCCGCATACTGAGACTCACATAGACCGAGGACGAGGCCCTCCCCCCAGGGCCCCTCGAGTCGGCGACGCAGGTTTCGGTCCCCCCTTGAACCCGTCGCCCGAACAGGACTGGTCTCCCCCCGACCGGTCCTGTTCCCGTTTTCGGGCAGGGTTCCCGACCCCGGGCCTGGCCAACGCGAGAGACACAGGCCCGAGCGGAGCCCGCTGGTAACCAATCCTGCTCCCACCGGGTCGCACCGATTGTGACGATCCCGACCCCCCTGCGTCCGCTCCCCCTGCGCGCCCGCACCCCCGGGAACATCTCGGCCCAGATCGACGAGATCGGCGGAAGGACCGTCGTGCTGGTCCGTTCCGACGCGACCATCCGGCGAGGAGCCTTGCGACCGGCTGACGGCGAGGACCTCGAGGTCGCCGCACGAGAGGCCCGAGAGTCGCGCCTTCCGCTCGTGATGTGTCTCGCCTCGAGCGGGGCCGACATCGGGGAAGGGATCGCCGCCCTCCACGGTTGGGGTCGTGCCGCTCGCGAGATCGTGGCCGCCTCCGGGGTCGTGCCGATCATCGCCGTCGCCACCGGACCTGCCGTGTCCGGACCGGCTCTCCTGCTCGGGCTCTCCGACCACGTGGTGATGACCGAGGACGCCTACGCCTTCGTCAGTGGACCAGCCATGGTGCGCGAGTTCACCGGCGTCCCGGTCACGACCAGCGCCCTCGGCGGTCCTCCCGCCCACCTGCGCTCCAGCGGCGTCGCGTCGATGGTGGTCCCTGACGTCGACGCCGCCATGGACACCGTCGCCGACCTCCTCGCCCACCTCCCCTCCCACAACGACGAGCTTCCTCCCCGATGGTCAACCGAAGACCCCTCCGACCGGTCGACCCCCGAAGCGGGAGAGCTGATCCCCGTGAGTTCCACCGGGAGCTACGACGTTCGTTCGGTCCTCGCGTCGATCGTCGACGACGCCGAGTTGCTCGAGCTGCGGGCCGGTTGGGCTCCGAACCTCGTCACCGCGCTGGCCACCGTCGACGGCCGGCCCGTCGGGATCGTCGCCAACCAGCCCCAGGCCCTGGCCGGAACTCTCGACATCCCGGCGTCACAGAAGGGCGCCCGGTTCGTCGCCTTCTGCGACGCCTTCAACCTCCCGCTCCTGACCTTCGTCGACACCCCCGGCTTCTACCCCGGCAAGGACCTCGAGTGGCGGGGCATGATCCGAAAGGGCGCCCAGCTCGCATTCGCCTACGCCCGCGCCACCGTGCCCCGCATCGCGATCGTGATGCGCAAGTCCTACGGGGGCGCCTACATCGTCATGGACTCCAAGTACATGGGCAACGACCTCATGTTGGCCTGGCCCGGAGCCGAGATCGCCGTCATGGGGGCCAAGCAGGCATCGGAGATCCTCCACCGACGCGAGTCACCGGAACGACGGGCCGATCTCGAGTCGGACTACGAGGAGCGCCTCTTGAACCCCTATGCCGCCGCCGAGCGCGGATCGGTCGACGCCGTCATCGAACCGGCCGACACCCGCCGAGAGATCGCAGCCGCGCTCGAGGTGTTCGAGACCAAGCGCGAACGCATCGTCGGCCGACGTCACGACAACCATCCGCTGTGATGGCCGGTCACGGCGTGGGACGCAGCGACGAGCAGGTAGCCTGGCTTCGACGTGCGCACAGTGACATCGACACGAACGGGTCCGTGTCCGGGCCCCGAGGAGACTGGGAGAACGGGTGGCTGAGTCAGTAACGATCACCGACAACCGCACGGGCGAATCGATCGAGATTCCGATCGACAACGGTGGCATCGACGCCGCATCGTTCCAGAAGCTGCTCCCGGGGGTGTGGTTCCACGACCCCTCCTTCGGAGCCACCGCCGGCGCGTCGAGCTCGGTGACCGAGCTCGACGGCGAGGCGGGTGTGTTGCGCTACCGGGGTTACCCCATCGAGCAGCTGGCGGAGAAGTCCACCTACCTTGAGGTGGCCTACCTGCTCGTACACGGCGAGCTTCCGACCACTGAGCAGTACGACGCGTGGAAGCACGAGATCACCCACCACACCTTCATCCACGAGAACGTGCGCAAGCGCTTCATGGAGGGTTTCCACCACGACGCCCACCCGATGGGCATGTTGGTGTCGGCCATCGCCGCGCTGTCGACCTTCTATCCCGAAGCCAAGGACATCAACGATCCCGACACCCGGATGAAGCAAATCGTCCGGCTGATCGCCAAGATGCCCACGCTGGCCGCTGGCGCCCACCGCTTCAGTGTGGGGATGCCCTTCGTCTACCCCGACAACGACCTCGACTTCCCGTCGAACTTCCTGTCGATGATGTGGAAGATCGCCGAGCCGCACTACGAGGCCGATCCCGTCCTCGCCCGCGCTCTCGACGTGCTGTTCATCCTCCACGCCGACCACGAGCAGAACTGCTCCACCACCGCGATGCGCACCGTCGGGTCGAGCCACGCCGATCCCTACTCGGCCACCGCGGCGGCCTCGGCCGCTCTGTACGGCCCGCGTCACGGTGGGGCCAATGAGGCCGTCATCCGCATGCTCCAGGAGATCGGCTCCTACGAGAACGTCGACGACTACGTCGCCAGCGTCAAAGCCGGCGACCGTCGGCTCCAGGGCTTCGGTCACCGCGTCTACAAGAGCTACGACCCCCGGGCCACGATCATCAAGAACACCGCCGACCAGGTCTTCGAGGTGACCGGCAAGAACCCGCTGCTCGACATCGCCCTCAAGCTCGAGGACGTTGCGCTCAACGACGACTACTTCGTGAGCCGCAAGCTCTACCCGAACGTCGATTTCTACTCTGGTCTCATCTACCAGTCGATGGGCTTCCCGCTCACCATGTTCACGGTCCTCTTCGCCATCCCCCGCACCGCGGGGTGGCTGGCCCACTGGCTCGAGGCCCTCGAACAGAACAGCCGGATCGTCCGCCCCCGCCAGCTCTACACCGGCACCGAGGTTCGCGATTACGTCGACCTCGGGTCTCGCTGAGGTCCCGAACCACTCAGCAATCGACCGCTATCTGGGCCCGACGGGCCTGATCGAGGAACAGGCTGCGGACCAGCTCGACGTCGACGGCCTCGGTCGAGCCGAGCGCGTGAACGGTGACCACCACCTCGCACGCACGGCCCACCGCCAGGTGCTGATGCGGTCGGTCGACTCCCTCCACGACCTCGGTGGTGAGCCGTCCGTCGTCGACCCCGAGGATCGTGCGGCGCTCGATCCCGGGGCCCTCGGTCTGGGCCGCCGGATCGGTGAAGGTTCGAGCTCCGTCGATCGACCCGAAGCGGTCGAGACGGACGATGATGGCATCGTCACCGCGAGCCCACGCCTGCTGATAGCCCATCTCGTGGCCGATGGAGTCGAGCCAGGCCCGGACCGTCTCGGCGTCACGAAACTCGCCGGCGACCTGCTCGGTGCGCATCACCCCGGTCCGGAAGGCGGCCGGGCCCTGGGCGCCGAAGCCGTCGGGCGGCTCCACGACCATCACCACCGACAACGGCCGGGGACAGCGCTCGAAGAACTCGTCGTGGGGCTCATCGACCCCCCGGTGGGTGGCCACGTGCTCGTAGTAGGCCTCGAGACTGGCCACGGCGCACCCGGCGTCGATCGACTGGTCGACCACCGCCTCGACCTCCACCTGACAGTCATGGGTCGCGGACCCGAAGGTCTCGCACACCGCCACGAACCGCTCGACGGCCGCCTCCCGGTCGACGGGGTCGTCCCCTGCCACCGCACCGAGCGGGGGCGCCTCGGTGTCGGGAGGAGCCTCGGTCTCCGGCGACCCCCCACATCCGGCGAGAACGATGGCGGCGACCACGGCCAACGAGGTGGCCCGGGACGCCGGGGACATGCTCTGCCTACCCGGCGCTGGGCCCGTCCGCACCGAAGGATCCCTCGGGCGCGAACAGGATGTTGTTGATGTAGTCGGGACCCTGCAGGTCGTCGAGGTGGTCGAGCTGATGCCGTTGCACGTCGAAGGTCGCCAGGGGCCGCCACTCGCCGTGCTCGAGGTACCAGCCCTCGTAGCCCTGCCCGAGCACGTGATCGAACAACGAGCTCAGGGGCTCGTCGAGGTGGCGCTGCTCGGCCTCCAGCAGCAGGTGCGGGCGGTCACGGCGGATCAGCTCGAGAGCGCCGTCGATGGCCGCACGCTCGTGGCCCTCCACGTCGATCTTCACGAAGCCCACGTCGCTCAGGTCGAGGTCGTCGAGGCGGACCACCTTCACCTCGTGGACGACCGCGGCGACATCGGGGTCGGCCCCGAGGGAGGCGAGGGCATTGGCCCCGTGCCGGGCCTCGGGTAGTCCGAGGGTTGCCGTACCCGCTTCGTCGGAGACGGCGGCCTCGACCACCGTCACGTTGGCCGGAACCACCCGACGTAGGTAGGCGGCCAGGTCGGGCTGGGGTTCGAGGCAGGTGACATGGGGAACACGACGGGCCAGCTCACGGGTCCAGGGTCCCAGCCAGCCACCGACGTCGACGGCGTTGCGGCCCGGCGGGACGATCTCGGCCAAGCGGGCGAGTTCGGGCTCCTGGCGCCGGTAGAGCACCGGGAGGATCCGGAACACCAGCGGGTCGGGCAGCAGGTCGATCATCTTGGAGCTGATACGAGCCTTGACGCCCGGCGGGCCCGCTGCGGGGGCCGTCACAACTCCACCACGATCTTGCCGATGTTCACGTTTGACTCCATGTGCCGATGAGCGTCGGCGATCTGGTCGAGCGGATAGCGACTGTCGATGACCGGTGCGAGCGCTCCCGAATCGAACAAGGGAAGCACCTCCCGCCGGAACTGCTGGGTGACTGCGATCTTCTCCTCGATCGGGCGTGATCGGAGCACGGTGCCGATGAGGCGGGCCCGCTTCGGCAACAACGCGCCCAGTGGGAAGGTCGCCATCGCGTCGGCCATCACGCCCACCTGCACGATCGTGCCCCCGACCGCGAGCGCGTCGAGGTTGCGGGCAAGGTAGTCGCCCCCGACCACGTCGAGGACCACGTCCACCCCGCGCCCCTCGGTGTGCTCCTTCACCCGGGCCACGAAGTCGTCGGCGGTGTAGTCGACCGCGAGGTCGGCACCGAGCGCCCGGCACGCGTCGACCTTGCCGGTGCTGGCGGTGACGATCACCGTGGCGCCCACGGCCCGGGCGATCTGTATGGCGGCGGTTCCGACCCCGGACGCCCCGGCATGGACCAGCGCCACCCGTCCGGAGGTGAGTCCGCCCTGGCGCACCAGCGCGTCCCAGGCGGTGATGAAGACTTCGGGGATGGCGGCGGCGTCGACGAGGTCGACCGAGGTGGGCGTACCCACGAGCTGCCGCTCGTGGACAGCGATCTTCTCGGCGTAGGCGCCTCCCCCCACGATTCCCATGACCGGGTCGCCGACCGTCCACGACGAGACCCGCTCGCCCCGGTCCACGACCCGACCGGACAGCTCCATGCCAGGGATCTCATGGTCCATCGGAGGACCGGGGTAGCGCCCCCGGCGCTGGAGGAGATCGGCCCGATTGAGAGCGGTGGCCGCCACCTCGACCAGGACCTCGTCGGGACCGGGGGTGGGATCGGGCACCTCGGCGACGGTGAGGACCTCGGGCCCGCCGTGCTCGGTGAGGACGACAGCTCTCATTCGGCCTGCCCCGGCTCGAGGTGCATCCGGTAGCCGAGCAGCTCGATCCCGGGGGTGGGCCACCAGTCGAGGTTCGGGTCGCGCTCGAACCCCAGCTTCTCGTACATCCGGTGCGCCGCGGTCATCGTGGTACCCGAGTGCAAGATGAGCTCGCGGCGTCCCTCGGAGCGGGCCCGATCGAGGCACTCCGCGGTCAGCGCCTCCCCCACGCCTCGGCCCTGGGCGTCGGGACGCACGGCCAACATGCGGATGCCGGCGGCATGCTCGGCGTCGAATTCGGCGTAGGGCGAGGCCCGATCGGGCACATAGGTGACCCCGCCGAGGATCCGGCCGCCGTCGTCGACCGCGACCATGACATGGGCACCGGCGACCCGGCCGGCGACGTCTCGGAGCTCGGGTTCGTACTCGTCGTCGACGTGGCCGAGGCCGAGGTAGGCCGCGACGGTGATGTCGGCCAGCTCGGTGTGCTCTTCGTCGAGTACCGGTCGAATCTCCACACCATGACGCTAACCCAACGAGCCGACCCGCCGGGCAAGATCGGACGGTTTCGGCGGGTCACACGAGAGGCGCACAGACGTGGGAGGATCGGCGCGTGACGAACACCGAGGTCCGCGACATCACCATCGAGCGAGAGCGGGGTGTCGAGATCGAGTTCATGGACGGACACCGGTGCCGCTTCGAGTTGGAGGAGCTGCGCCTCGGCTGTCCCTGCGCCTCGTGCCGTGGTGCCCGCGACCAGGGACGCGACGCGTGGCCCACCAACCGCTCACCCCTCCCACTGTCGATCACCGACGCCCAACTGGTCGGCGCGTGGGGACTGTCGATCACCTGGAACGACGGCCACTCCACCGGGATCTACCCGTGGGACGCGCTGCGCCGTTGGTGCGACGGCGGACGCCCTTCGTATCCGCCGGACTCCGGACTCGGCGGCATCGGCGCCAGCCCGCCGGAGGGTTGACCGAACCGACCCACCCGCGACCGACCGAGCGGGTCCTCAGTCGTCTCCCAGCCGCCGGACCGACATCTCCTGGCCCTCCCAGGGGGCGAGTCGCACCCGGGCGTCGGTGACCGACGCCGCCTCGGCCGAGACGATCACCGGGTTGAGCATCACCTCGGCCACCTCGGGTACCGACTCCACCAGAGCGGCGACCCGCAACAGGAGCTCGACGAGGTGACGACGCGGCGCCGAGCCCGGTGGGAACGAGCCGGCCAGGCGCGATCGATCGACGAGTCGCTCGGCATCGAGGTCGGTGAGCGGCAGGAACCGCAGTGCATCGAACCCGACCTGGTCGAGCACGACGCCCCCGAGACCGATCGACAGCACCGCGCCACTCGACGGCGACTGGACGGCACGGATGGCGACGTCGATCCCCTCCCCCACCATCTGTTGAACCAGCGCCGGCTCCATCGCTGCACCCAGGAGGTCGACCATCCGACCATAGGAGCGGCGGACCTCGTCGCTGCCGTGGAGGTCGACAGCGAGCCCTCCGGACTCGGTCTTGGCGATCCGGGGAAGACCCGTCGCCTTGAGTACGACGGGATAACCGATGGAGTCGGCGACATCGACCGCCTCATCGGCCGACCTCGCGAGACGCTCGGCCACCGTGGCGATGCCGAACGCTTCCACGACCCGGGCCGACGCGACGTGATCGAGATCGACCCCGTCGGGGACCGCCGCGAGGTACCCCGACACCAGGGCATCGGCCTCCTCGATCTCCTCGTCGGCGACGATGGGCCGCTCACCCTCGGGCTCGGCCAGCCACGAGCCGTACCGGGTGACCCGGCCGAGGGCCATGGCGGCCTCCTCGGGGAAGGCGAACAGAGGAACCGAGGGATCGGCACTGAGCGCGCCTCGCCGGGGGGACGCGCCGAGGATCGTTGCGACGACCGGCTTCCGGGATCCGCGTGCTGCCTGAGCGAGGGCGTCGACCACCTCGGCCGTGCGGGGCTCGAGGGGCGGAGCGTAGATGGCGATCACCGAATCGACGAGGGGATCGTCGAGGATGGCCGCGAGCGCGGCGGCGAAGTGCTCGGGGTCGGCCTGGAAGGTGAGATCGAGCGGATTCGAGACGTGAGTCGCCATGGGAACCTCCCGCCCGATGAGGTCCTGGGTCGACGCGGACAGGCTGGTGCACTCGAGCCCCGCCCCCCGACAGGCGTCGACGGCGAGGCGCGCGGGCCCCGACGAGTTCGAGACGACAGCGACCCGCGAACCGACCGGGACCGGCTGGGACAGCAGCAGACGCGTCACGTCGAACAGCCCGTCGAGGGTCGGCACCCGGATCACCCCCGCCTGGGTGAGGAGGGCATCGAGGGTGGCGTCGGGCGGCAGGTCGAGGCCCGTCCCTCCCCCGAGACCGGAGGCACCGCTGGTGACGGTCACGATCGGCTTGACCCGACCGACCCGACGGGCGATCCGGCTGAACTTGCGGAGGTTGCCGAACGACTCCATGTAGAGCAGGACCGCGTCGGACCGCTCGTCCTGTTCCCAGTACTGGAGGAGGTCGTTGGCGCTGACGTCGGCCTTGTTCCCGAGCGACACGAAGGTCGACACCGCCAGACCCACCTCGCCCATCGTCTCGAGGATCGCCGTGCCGAGCGTTCCCGACTGGGACAGGAAGGCCACGCCTCCCGGTTCCGGCTCCACCGGAGCGAAGGTCGCCCGCATCGCCACGCGAGGCGCCGTGTTGATCACGCCCATGCAGTTGGGCCCGATGAGCCGCAGACCGTTGCCGCGCGCTGTCTCGACGAGACGACGCTGCGCTTCGGCTCCCGCTGCGCCGGTCTCGGCGAACCCCGCCGAGATGATGACGAGACCTTGCACGCCTTTCGCCACGCAGCGTTCGACCACCTCGGGCACCTCCGAGGCGGGGACCGCGACGACGGCGAGGTCGACCTCACCGGGGATGTCGAGGACGGTGGGATGGGTCCGGATGCTCGCGACATGCGTGGCGTTGTCGTTGACCGGATAGACGGGGCCCTCGAACCCACCGGCGACGAGGTTCCTGACGATCTCGTGACCGAGACCGCCTCGCTGGCGGCCCGCACCGATGACCGCCACCGATCGGGGTGCCAACAGTCGCTCGATCGACCGGGCCTCGGCTCGACGCTCACGCTCGTCGATCTTCGCCTGGGCCTCGAAGGTGGGTTCGATGCCGAGGCGGACGTCGATGACTCCCTCGTCGAAGCGGGTGGACACCTGGAACCCCGCCTGCTTGAAGACCCCCAGCATCTTGCGGTTCTGAGGCAGGGTCTGCGCGGTGAAGTGCTCGACTCCCTGCTCCCGGGCCACCGCCGCGAGGTACTCGAGCAACAGGGTCGCGAGGCCCCGACCCTGGTGTCGATCGTCGGTGAAGAACGCCACCTCTGCATGTGGGTCGTCAGGGTCCCGGTCATAGCGAGCGACCCCGATGAGATCACCACCGAGGAGGGCCACGAACGCCATGCGGTGCCGATAGTCGACGTGGGTGAACCGCTCGACGTCGCGATCCGACAGGCGGGGTCGAGGCGAGAAGAAGCGGAAGTAGATGCTCTCGGACGACTGGCGGTTGTGGAAGTCGACGAGGCGGGCTCCGTCGTCGGGCCGGATCGGGCGCAGGTGCACGGTCCCGCCGTCGGCGAGGAGGACATCGGCCTCCCACCGCTCGGGGTAGTCATCGGGGAGCGGCACCGCCTCGTCGGCGACCGACCCACCGACCGGCTCACCGTTGGGGTCGTTCGTCTCCGGGTCGGCCATGACCCGAGGCTAACGGCCCCGGTTCGGCGGCGGGTCCCCTACGCTCGCCACGGGACCCGCCGCCGACCCGGGAGAACCTCATGAACCCCGATCTCGATCAGATCACCACGGACTACTGGGACCTCACCCTCGAGTTCTCCCCCACGTTCGCGACCCTCATCGGCGACCACCGTTTCGACGATCGCATCGAGGACCACTCCGAGTCGGCCGAGGCGGCCCACCGGGACCGGCTCGGGGGGATCCGGGACCGGCTCGACCGACTGGGATCCGAGCACCTGATCGGCCAGGACCTCGTGACCGCCCGCATCCTCGCCGCCGAGATCGACGATGCGGTGCGGCTGATCGATCTGGGACTCACCGAACTGCGGAGCGACCAGATGGACGGGCCGCACGTGGGCCTGCTCATGTCGGCCCCTCAGCTCGCCGCCGCGACACCCGAGCACGCCGCCGCGCTGCTCGACCGCTTCGTCCAGGTGCCCGCGTCGCTCGCCTCGGCCGCCGACCGCTTCCGGGCGGGGGCCGCCCGAGGGCGCACTCCGGCGGCTCGCTGTGTGGGGCGGGCGCTGAACATGATCGACGGCTACCTCGCGTCGGCTCTCGATGACGACCTGTTCGTCAACATCTCGGGCCCGGCCGACTGGTCCGGTGAACCCGAGTGGCGTGAGCGCCTGCGTCGGGTGGTCGTGGACCACGTGCGGCCGGGCTTCTCCGCCATGCGCGACACCCTCGCCGACGAGCTGATGCCGGTCGCGCGTGACGACGACCACTCCGGACTCTGCTGGCTCGACGACGGGGAGGAGATCTACTCCGCCCTCCTCGCCACCTACACCTCCCTTCCCGTGACCCCCGATGAGCTCTTTGAGTTCGGCATCGCCGAGGTCGAGCAGAACCTGCCCGTCCGCTACCGCGAGATCGGTGCTCGGGCCCTCGGCACCGACGACCTGGGGGAGATCTTCGCCCGCCTCCGCGACGATCCGTCGCTGCGCTTCTCCTCGGCCGAGGAGATCATGGAGCTCGCCACGTCCGGACTCGACCGGGCCCGGGACGCCATGGGTGACTGGTTCGGGCGACTCCCCCAGGCGCCGTGCCGGATCGAGCCGGTCCCTGCTGTACTCGCCGCCGACGCCCCGGCCGCCTACTACTTCCCTCCCGCTTCCGACGGCTCCCGTCCCGGAACCTACTTCGTCAACCTGCGGGATCCCCAGTCCCAGGGCCGCTACGAGGCCGAGTCCATCGCCTTCCACGAGGCGATCCCCGGACACCACCTCCAGCTGGCCATCGCCTCGGAGCTGACCGATCTCCCGGCGTTCCGACGCACCGGCATCGGCAATACCGCCTATGTCGAGGGGTGGGGCCTGTACGCCGAGCGCCTGGCCGAGGAGATGGGCCTCTACGCCGATGACCTCGGCCGCCTCGGGATGCTCGCCGCCGACTCCTGGCGATCGGGTCGTCTGGTCACCGACACCGGCCTGCACGCCAAGGGCTGGAGCCGCCAGCAGGCCATCGACTACTTCGCCGAGCACACCCCGGTCGCCGCCGGGGAGATCGAGGTCGAGATCGACCGGTATCTCGCGATCCCCGGACAGGCCGTCACCTACAAGGTGGGTCAGCGCGAGATCTTCGCGTTGCGTGAACGCGCCCGCGGTGCGCTCGGCGAGCGCTTCGACATCGCCGGGTTCCACGATGTGGTCCTCGGATCGGGAGCGGTCGTGCTCCCGGTCCTGGCTGAGCTGGTCGAGCGGTGGGTGACCGAGGTCTCCGGGTGACGCGGATCCGCGGGTGAGCGACCCGGAGGAGCCCACCCTCGGCTCGTTGGTCCTGACCGTCTACCTCCCGACCCTGCTGTTCGGGATGGGCCAGGGGGCGGTCGTTCCCGTGATCGCCCTCAGCGCCACCGATCTCGGCGCCTCGGCCGCGATCGCCGGCGCGGCGGTGGCGGTCCGGGGACTCGGAACCATGCTGTTCGACATCCCGGCGGGGGCGATCATCGAACGCCTCGGCGAGCGCCGGGCGATGGGGATCGGCACCTTGGTGCTCATCGTCGCGCTACTCGGCTGCCTCGCCAGTCCGAACGTGTGGATGTTCCTCGCGTCGATCTTCCTGCTCGGTTGCGGATGGGCGATGTGGCTGCTCGCCCGCCTCACCTATGTCAGCGAGGTCATGCCCTTCCACCTCCGGGGACGAGCGTTGTCGACCCTCGGTGGGGTGAACCGGATCGGGAACTTCCTCGGCCCCTTCATCGGGGCCGCTGCCATCGTCTGGCTCGGTCTGGCGGGCGCCTACTGGGTCCACATCGTGCTCGCCTCGGCCGGTCTGGTGGTGCTGGTTGCGGTGCGCGATCCGCATCGCTCGGACGCGCCCCGCATCGACCATGCACCGCCCCCGGTGGGGCGGATCATCCGAGAGCATCGTCGGGTGTTCCTCACCGCAGGGGTGGGAGCCACCGCCCTCAGCGTCCTGCGGGTGAGCCGCCACGCGATCATCCCTCTCTGGGGAGCCCACATCGGCCTCGAGCCCGCTGCCATCAGCCTCGTGTTCGGAATCAGCTCCGCCATGGACATGACACTGTTCTACCCGGCGGGAATGGTGTCGGACCGATGGGGCCGCAAGGTCGTCGCCGTCCCCTGCCTCACCGTGCTGGCCACCGGATTCCTCCTCGTCCCCCTCACCTCCGGGTTCTGGTCGCTCGCCGCGGTCGGCCTGGTGATGGGACTCGGCAACGGGATGGGCAGCGGGATCGTGATGACGTTGGGGGCCGACTTCTCCCCGGCGGTCGGACGGGCGTCGTTCCTCGGGGTGTGGCGGTTGGTGTCCGATGCCGGCCAGGCGGGCGGCCCTCTGATCGCCGCCGGAGTCACCGCGCTCGCCGGGCTCGGCCCGGCATCGCTGGCGGTGGGCGCGATCGGGCTCGCCGGGGCGGCGATGTTCCAGTTCGCCATGCCCGAGCCATCCCGATGGCAGGATGAACCGACGTCCGGGTCACCGCGATCCGGCCCCTGACGACGTCACCGAGGCGAGAGGAGCGAGCCCATGCGGACCGGAGTGGTGCTGGGAGGCGGAGGGCCGGTGGGTATCGCCTGGGAGATCGGGGTGCTCGCCGGTCTGGCCGATGCGGGCGTGGTCCTCGATCCCGAACGTGTGGTCGGCACCTCGGCCGGATCGGTCGTCGGCGCCCACCTGGCTGTCGGCACCCCTCTCGACGAGCTCGTGGCCGAACAGACCGTCGGACACGAGCTTCCCGGAGCGGAGGACACCCCACCGGACGGCTCGGGCACCGACGGCGACTCCCGGCGTCCGTCGGGACCTGCGCCCGGCGCCATGGAGCGCGTCATCGAGGTCTTCTCGATCATC
>SKKL01000172.1 GCA_007121465.1 Acidimicrobiales bacterium
CGACGGTTCCGTAGGCGACCGGCAGCTCGGAGTCCTTGCGGACCCGACCACCGAAGAGCAGTCCGGTGGTGCCGTCGTCGCCAGCCTTCGTGTAGAGCTTCACAAGCGCCGAGGCTAGCGGCCAGCGGCGCGGTTGGAACCGGTGCTGGCCGCCCGGCGACCGCCCGGTAGCCTTGCGCCGATGGGATTCCTCGATGTCGCACGCGAACGGGTCGTCGTCTACGACGGCGCGTTCGGCACCTACATGCAAGCCCAGGATCTCACTGCCGATGATTTCGGTGGCGAGGCGCTCGACGGCTGCAACGAGATGCTCGTGCTGACCCGCCCCGACCTGATCGCCCAGCTCCACGACGACTTCTTCGCTGTCGGCGTCGACGTGGTCGAGACGGCCACCTTCGGCGCCTTCGCCACCCCCCTCGCCGAGTATCAGATCGCCGACAAGGCCTACGAGATCAACCTGGAGGCGGCCCGCATCGCCCGTGAGGTGGCGTCGGGGCACTCCACCGTCGACCACCCCCGCTTCGTCGCCGGATCGATCGGACCCGGCACCAAGATGCCCACACTCGGCCACATCCGCTTTGCCGAGCTGCGCGACGCCTACGAGGTGCAGTGCCGCGGGCTCATCGAGGGCGGCGTCGACGTGCTGCTCATCGAGACCCAGTACGACCTCCTCGGCGCCAAGGCCGCCATCATCGGCGCACGCCGGGCCATGGCCGCCACCGGCCGGCAGGTGCCCATCCAGTGTCAGGTCACCATCGAACAGACCGGCCGCATGCTCGTCGGAACCGAGATCGGCGCGGCGCTCACCACCCTCGACGCCATGGGTGTCGACCTCATCGGCATCAACTGCGCCACCGGGCCCGGTGAGATGAGCGAACACCTCCGCCATCTGTCCCAGTACAGCCGGGCACCCATCTCGTGCCTGCCCAATGCCGGCATGCCGTCGGTCGTCGATGGCCACATGCACTACGACCTCACCCCCGACCAGCTCGCCGAGCACCACGCTCGCTTCGTCACCGAGCTCGGCATCCACGTCGTCGGCGGGTGCTGCGGCACCACCCCCGAGCACCTCCGCGCTGTCTGCGAACGGGTCCACGACCTCGAACCGGCGGTCCGTCATCCGAAGGCCGACCGGGGACTCGCCTCGATCTACACCCATGTCTCCTATGACCAGTCCCCGTCGTTCCTGGTCGTCGGCGAGCGCACCAACGCCAACGGCTCGAAGAAGTTCCGCGAGGCGCTCATCGACGCCGACTGGGACACCACCGTGCTCATGGCCGGCGAACAGGTGAAGGAAGGGAGCCACGTCCTCGACGTGTGCGTCGACTACGTCGGACGCGACGGTGCGGCCGACATGGACGAGATCGCGTCGCGCTTCGCCACCCAGTCGACAGTGCCCCTCATGGTCGACTCCACCGAGCCCCAGGTGATCGAGGCCGCCCTGCAGTGGATCGGCGGCAAGCCCATCCTCAACTCGGTCAACCTCGAGGACGGCGACGCCCCCGGCACGCGATTCGACCGCTTCTTGTCGCTCGCCAAGGAGTACGGCGCCGCGGTGGTGTGCACCTGCATCGACCAGGAAGGTCAGGCCCGCGACCGCGACTGGAAGCTACGGGCTGCCCGCCAGATCTACGACCTGGCCACCGAGCGCTACGGCCTCGACCCCTCCGACCTCGTCTTCGATCCCCTGGCGCTCACGCTGGCCACCGGCATCGAGGAGAGCCGCAAGGACGGGCTCGAGACCCTCGAGGGCATCCGACTCATCAAGTCCGAGCTCCCTGGGGTCCACACCATCCTCGGCTTGTCCAACATCTCCTTCGGCCTCAAGCCCGCGGCCCGCCACGTGCTCAACTCGGTCTACCTGCACGAGTGCCAGGAAGCCGGGCTCGACGCCGCCATCGTCCACGCGGCACGCATCATGCCCCTGGCCAAGATCCCCCAGGAGCAGATCGACGTCTGCCTCGACCTGATCTATGACCGCCGCACCCCCGACTACGACCCGCTCGAGGCCCTCATGGCCGCCTTCGAGAACGTGTCGGCGGTCGCGGTCGAAAAGGAGGACCGGTCGGACTGGACCGTCGAGCAACGACTCAAGCAGCGCATCATCGACGGCGAGCGCACCGGGCTGCCCGACGAGCTCGACGAGGCCCTGGCTGCGGGTGTCCCGGCGCTGACGATCGTCAACGATGTCCTGCTCGAGGGCATGAAGGTGGTCGGCGAGCTCTTCGGCGCCGGCGAGATGCAGCTTCCGTTCGTGCTGAAGTCGGCCGAGACGATGAAAGCGGCGGTCGCTCATCTCGAGCCTCACATGGAGAAGGTCGAGGGCGACTCCGGCAAGGGCCGCATCGTGTTGGCCACCGTGTCGGGCGATGTGCACGACATCGGGAAGAACCTGGTCGACATCATCCTCACCAACAACGGCTACGAGGTGCACAACCTGGGCATCAAGGTGCCGATCGGCGACATGGTCGCCAAGGCGCAGGAGATCATGGCCGACGCCATCGGCATGTCGGGCCTGCTCGTCAAGAGCACGCTCATCATGCGCGACAACCTCCAGGAGCTGAACCAGCGGGGCCTCTCGGAGATCCCCGTCCTCCTGGGTGGCGCCGCCCTCACCCGTACCTACGTCGAGTCCGACCTCCGGGAGATCTACGAGGGCCGGCTCTTCTACGGCAAGGATGCCTTCGAGGGGCTCCGGGTCATGGACCGTCTCCTCGAGATCCGCAAGGGCGGTCTCGACGACCCCGAGTTCGGCCACGAGCCACCATCCAGGGTGCTCCCGAAGCGGAACAAGACCGAGATCGACCAGTCCACCATCCCGACTCGCTCGCCCGAGGCGGCCACCGACAACCCGGTCTTCACTCCGCCGTTCCTGGGGTCGAAGGTCGTCAAGGGCGTGGCCATCGACGACATCGCCGGCTACATCAACGAGACCGCTCTCTTCCGCAACCAGTGGCAGTTCCGTCCCGAGGGCGGCGAGTCCGACGAGGAGTTCAAGGCCCGCATCCGCCCGATCCTCCGTCAGCAGCTGGCGTCAGCCAAGGCCGACGGCATCCTCGTGCCGCAGGTGGTCTACGGCTACTTCGCGGCCAACGGCGACGGCAACGACCTCGTCATCTGGACCGACGAATCACGCTCGACCGAACGGATGCGCTTCTCCTATCCCCGCCAGCAGACCGAGCCATGGCTGTGCATCGCCGACATGGTCCGGCCCATCGACAGCGGCGAGATCGACTACGTGGCGTTCCACATCGCCACCATGGGCGAGGTCGTCTCCGAGCGCACCGCCGAACTGTTCGCCGCCAACGAGTACCAGGAGTACCTCCTGGTGCACGGCATCGGGGTTGAGCTGGCCGAAGCGCTCGCCGAGCTGTGGCACCGACGGATCCGCGAGGAGTGGGGATTCGCCGACGAGGACGGCCCCACCCTGCAGGGCCTCTTCCGCCAGCAGTACCGAGGCGGTCGGTACTCGTGGGGCTATCCCGCCTGCCCCGATCTCGAGGACAACATGAAGGTGGCCGACCTGCTCGACGCCGACCGTCTCGGCATCGTCGTCAACGAGGAGACCGGGTTCCAGTACCAGCCGGAGCAGACCACCTCGGCGCTCATCCTCCACCATCCCCGGGCGAAGTACTTCGTGGCCCGCTAGCACTGGAGCTGACGCTCAGGTCGACTTGACGATGAGCACCGAGCACGGCGCGTGGTGGGCAACAGCGCCGCCGACGCTTCCGAGGAGCCGGCTCGGCCCCTGCATGCGCACGTTGCCGACCATGATGAGGTCAGCGCCGACACGTTCGGCTTCCTCCACCAGCACGTCGGCAGGCTTTCCTTCGTGAACAGCGACGGTGTAGTCCACCGAGTGGGTCAACTTCCTCATTAAGTTCCCGATGCCCTCCTCGGCGAGATCGGTCGAGCTCAAGACCCAGTAATCACTGCCGATGTCGACCGTGGTCGTCGCGTCCTCGCTGACTGCGGTGACCACGTGCAGAGATGCCCCGAGACGGTGCGCGAGATCGACCGCCTCCCGCACGACATGATGGGCCGTCTCGACGTCGGCAAACCCCACAACAATCTTGTTCATCAGTCTCTCCTTCAGGACCCCC
>SKKL01000174.1 GCA_007121465.1 Acidimicrobiales bacterium
GCCGACCGCAAGTGGTTCCGCGACCTGCTCGTCGGCAAGGTCCTCGTCGATTCGCTCGAAGCGCTCGACATGCAGTGGCCGCCACCCGGGCCCGACTTCGACAGCATCACCATCGACTGAGGCGCCCGCTCGGCGTGAGGAGCAGCCCATCGACTGATTGATTCACCCGTGAACGGGTAGAGATGCCTGCACCGAACGACGATCCGAAGAGGTGCATCATGGGACTCGCAGACGTGCTCGCCGACCATCCGAAGAAGGACACCTTCGACCTCGCCGAGCTCAACCGAGTCATCCAGGCCTGCCAGGAAGCCGCGGCCGGCTGTCTCGCCTGTGCCGACGCCTGCCTGTGGAGCGACGACGTGGCCGACATGCGGCGCTGCATCTCCCTCGACAAGGTCTGCGCGGAGATCTGCACGGCCACCGCCCGGGTCCTGTCGAGCCCCGGACCGGGTGGCGACGCCTGGCGCCAGCTCGTCGAGGTGTGCGCCCGGGCCTGTTCGGAGTGTGCCGAGGAGTGCGGAGCCCACGAGCACGACCATTGCCTGCGGTGCGCCGAGCTGTGCCGAGAGGCGGAAAAGGCTTGCCAGCAGCTCCTGACCGCGGCGATGACCTGACCGATCCCCGAACCAGAAGGCACCCGCACCCGCTGCTGTAAGGAGGCCTTTACAGAATCGGGCAACCATGGCAGCATGACGGTGTGAGGGAGTCCCGCCGCCGTCGACCAGCACGAAGTGTCCTCGACCCGACCCTCGGCCGCGTCGTGTGGCAACAGTGCTCGGGCGACGACGGCGGTGCGGTCGTCCACAGCGTGCGGCGAGGTCGACCCCTCACGACCCGCGTGGACCGTCGCACCGCACGCGAGCTGGCCGACAGCGGCGTGCCGACGTTGCCGACACGCCGAGACACGGGAACGAGGGAGCGGGCATGATCGCCTGTCACTGCTTCAGTCTCAGAAGCGACGAGATCCGCACCGAAGTGCGGCTCGGCGCCGTCACCCTCGAGGTGATCGCTCAGCGGTGTGGCGCCACCACCGACTGCGGGGGATGCGCCAACGCCGTGCTCGACGTCGTCGAGGACGAGCTCGAGCGGGCCAACGCCGCCTCGTCCGTCCGTTGACCATCCGTCGCGGCGCCCCGCCATCGGTGAGTACCCTCGTCCCCTAGACGAGAACGAACCCCCCCCAATCGAGGAGACGTGCCGTGCGCGGCGACGCCGAGGTCATCGAACTGCTCAACGAAGTGCTCACCGCCGAGTTGACCGCCATCAACCAGTACTTCGTGCACGCCAAGATGTGCGAGAACTGGGGGTACGCCAAACTCGCCAAGCACAACTACGACGAGTCGATCGACGAGATGCGCGACGCCGAGAAGATCATCGAGCGGATCCTCTACCTCGACGGCGTTCCCAACCTCCAGCGACTCAACTCGGTGCGGGTCGGAGAGACCGTCGTCGAACAGCATCGCCTCGCGCTCACTCTCGAGGAAGAGGCCGTCGAGCGCTACAACCGCGGGGTGGCCCTCGCCCGGGACAAGGGCGACAACGGCACCCGCCATCTCCTCGAGGAGCTCCTCACCGGCGAAGAAGAGCACGTCGACTGGTTGGAAGCCCAGCTCACCCTGATCGACCAGGTCGGCGAACCCAACTACCTCGCCCAGCACATCCACGACTGACCGGGGCCGCGGGGGCCCGGCCGGGGATCACATCTTCAGGCCGAGGCCTCCGGCGACCGACAACCGGATCCGAGCCCGCCGCAGCGCCGCCTCGGCGGACGCATCGTCAACGTGCTCACGGCTCTGCTCGGCCCGTGCCTCCGCGGCGCGGGCCCGCTCCACGTCGATCTGGCTGGCCAGCTCGGCGGCGTCGGAGAGGATCGTCACCCGGTCGTGGGCGCACTCGACGAAACCCTCGTGCACCGCCACGACCTCCTCGGTCCCGTCGGCGGAGATGATCCGCACGGGGTGGATGACGAGGGTTCCGATGAAGGGGATGTGCCCGGACTGGAACGCGATGTCGCCACCGGTGGTGCGGGCGATGACCGTTTCGGCCTCACCCGAGAACAGGATCCGCTCCGGAGAGACCAGCTCGACCTGGAGCACCGTCAGCTCCCGGCGAGCTCGGCGGCCTTGGCGCGGGCGGCGTCGGCGCCACCCACGTTGAGGAACGCCTGCTCGGGCAGATCGTCGAGCTCGCCGTCGACCAGCGCCTCGAAGGAGTCGACGGTCTCCTCGACCGGGGTGGTGACACCGGGCAGGCCGGTGAAGGTCTCGGCCACGTACATCGGCTGGGACAAGAAGCGCTGGACCTTACGGGCCCGGGCCACGGTGATCTTGTCCTCCTCGGACAGCTCGTCGAGACCGAGGATCGCGATGATGTCCTGGAGCTCCTTGTAGCGCTGGAGCACCTCCTGGACACGGCGAGCCACGTCGTAGTGACGCTGGCCCACCACCTCGGGGGTGAGGATCGTCGAGGTCGACGCCAGCGGGTCGACCGCCGGGTAGATGCCGAGCGCCGCGATGTCGCGGGACAGCTCGGTGGTTCCGTCGAAGTGGGTGAACGACGTGAACGGCGCCGGGTCGGTGTAGTCGTCGGCGGGCACGTACACGGCCTGCAGCGAGGTGATCGACCGACCCCGGGTCGAGGTGATCCGCTCCTGGAGCTGGCCCATCTCGTCGGCCAGGGTGGGCTGGTAGCCCACCGCTGACGGCATGCGGCCGAGGAGGGTCGACACCTCGGAGCCGGCCTGGACGAACCGGAAGATGTTGTCGACGAACAACAGCACGTCCTGCTGCTGGACGTCGCGGAAGTACTCGGCCATGGTGAGCGCCGACAGGGCGACCCGCAGGCGCACACCCGGCGGCTCGTCCATCTGACCGAAGCAGAGGGCGGCCTTCTCGAGCACGCCCGACTCACCCATCTCGAGGAAGAGGTCGGTGCCTTCACGGGTGCGCTCGCCGACGCCGGCGAACACCGACACACCACCGTGTTCCTGGGCGACTCGACGAATCATCTCCTGGATGAGCACGGTCTTGCCCACACCGGCGCCACCGAACAGGCCGATCTTGCCGCCCTGGGCGTAGGGGGTGAGCAGGTCGATGACCTTGATGCCGGTCTCGAACATCTGCGCCCGGGGCTCGAGGGCGTCGAAGTCGGGGGCTGCCCGGTGGATCTTCCACCGCTCGGTGACCTCGCCGATGTCGTCGACGTCGAGGGGCTCGCCGATCACGTTGAACACGTGGCCGAGCACGACGTCGCCGACCGGGACGGTGATGCCTTCACCGGTGTTGCGCACCGGCGTACCCCGGGTGAGACCGTCGGTGGGCTTGAGGCAGATGGCCCGCACCCGGTTGTTGCCGATCTGCTGGGCGACCTCGGCCCGGACCTCGATGTCCTCGCCGCCGACGGTGATCGTCATCGACAGCGCCGTGTTGATCTCGGGGAGGGCGTCGGCGGGGAACTCGGCGTCGACCACAGGGCCGGCGATACCGACGATGCGGCCGTCCTTCAGCGTGGTGCTGGGGGTGTCGGTGACGGTCATGGCGTGTCTCCTGGGCGAAAGGTCGGCGGGATCAGCGTGGGGTGGTGTGCTCGGCAGCGAGACGCTCGGGGAAGAGGTGCTCGGCGAACAGGTGGTCGAGCAGCAGGTCGTCGGGGGCGCCCTTGTCGGCGCGCAACGCCTCGGCACCGCCGACGATCTCCATGATCTCGGTGGTGATGGCGTCCTGACGGGCCCGGTTCATCTCACGGGAGAGCTTGGTGATGAGCTCCTCCGCGTTGTCGGTCGCCGCCTTCATGGCCCGCTGACGAGCAGCGTGCTCGGACGCGGCAGCGTCGAGCAGGGCGGCGAAGAGGCGGGCCTCGACGTAGCGGGGCAACAGGTTGGCGAGCACACCCTCGGGCGAGGGTTCGAACTCGAACCCGGCGAGGGCTTCGCCGCCGGTCTCGCGTTCGCGGGTCTGCAACGGGAGGAAGCGGCGGACCGCGACCCGCTGGCTGGCCAGCGACAAGAAGCGGGTGTAGACGAGCTCGACCTGGTCGACCACCCCGGAGACGAACAGCTCCGAGACCTCATCGGCCACCCGGCGGGCGTCGTCGAAGGTGGGACGATCGCTCATGCCGTTGAAGGAGGCATCGATGCGGTAACCACGGAAGCGGAAGTAGCCCTCGGCCTTCTTGCCGATGAGGATCAGCGAGTAGTCGCCGCCCTCGGCGCGCAGGGCCTGGACCTCACGCTCGGCGGCTCGGATCACCGAGCTGTTGTAGGCGCCGGCGAGCCCCCGGTCGGAGGTGATGACCACGAAGGCGACCCGCTGAGGGTTCTCGACCTGGCGCAGCAGCGGATGGTCGACCTCGGCCCCGCCCTCGGCGAGGTCCTGGATGACGCCGGTGATCTGTTCGGCGTAGGGGCGAGCCTGGTTGGCCCGCTCCTGGGCCTTGGCGACCCGGGTGGCGGCGATGAGCTCCATGGCGCGGGTGATCTTCTTGGTCGACTGGACCGAGCTGATCCTGCGCTTGAGGACTCTCTCCTTACCGCCAGCCATCAGTCACCCGCACTCTCGGCTCGGGAGATCTCCTCTTCGGGCAGGATGCCCTCGCGACGACCGCCGGCCTGGCGGGTCGTGGCCTCGGCCTGCTCCTCGGCGTCGGGCTCGTCGGAGGCGCTGACCGAGGGCTGGAACTGCTCGGCGAAGGCCTCGATCGCGGCGACGAAGGCGTCCTGGTCGGGGATGTTCCCGGTGTCGCGGATGCCGCTGAGGATCTCGGCGTGGCGGCCGCGGAACCACTCGAGCAGCTCGATCTCGAAGCGGGAGACGTCCTCGACCGGGATGGGGTCGAGGTAGCCGCGGGTGCCGGCGAAGATCGACACGACCTGCTCGTCGACCTTCATCGGGCTGTTGAGACCCTGCTTGAGCAGCTCGGTGAGGCGGTAGCCACGGTCGAGCTGGGCCTGGGAGACCGAGTCGAGCTCGGAGCCGAGCGACGCGAAGGCCTCGAGCTCACGGAACTGGGCGAGGTCGCCCTTCATGGTTCCCACCGCGGTCTTCATCGCCTTGATCTGGGCGGCCGACCCCACTCGGGACACCGACTGACCGACGTTGATGGCCGGGCGGACACCGGACTTGAAGAGGTCTTCCTGCAGGAAGATCTGGCCGTCGGTGATCGAGATCACGTTGGTGGGGATGTAGGCGGCGATGTCGCCGGCCTTGGTCTCGATGACCGGAAGGGCGGTGAGCGACCCGGCACCCAACTCGTCGGACAGCTTGGCGGCCCGTTCGAGCAGGCGGCTGTGCAGGTAGAACACGTCGCCGGGGTAGGCCTCACGGCCGGGTGGGCGGCGCAGGAGCAGCGACATCTGCCGGTAGGCCTCGGCCTGCTTGGAGAGGTCGTCGTAGACGGCCAGGGAGTGATCGGCGTTGTCCATCCAGTGCTGGCCCATGGCGCACCCCGCGTAAGGGGCCAGGTACTTGAACGGAGCCGGATCAGAAGCGGGAGCGACGACGACGACGGTGTACTCCATCGCGCCGTGGGACTCGAGGGTGGCGACGGTCTGGGCGACGGTGGAGGCCTTCTGACCGATCGCCACGTAGACGCACTTAACGCCGAGGCCCTTCTGGTTCAGGATCGTGTCGACGGCGACGGCGGTCTTGCCCGTCTTGCGGTCGCCGATGATGAGCTCGCGCTGGCCCCGACCGATGGGGATCATGGCGTCGATGGCCTTGATGCCGGTCTGGAGCGGCTCGTGCACGGGCTTGCGGCCCATGATGCCGGGAGCCTGGACCTCCATGCGGCGGGTCTCGGCGCCGGCGAGGGGGCCCTTGCCGTCGATGGGCTGGCCGAGGGCGTTCACCACCCGACCGAGAAGGGCGTCGCCGACGGGGACCGAGAGGATGTCGCCGGTGGCGCGCACCGTCTGACCCTCCTCGATCTCGTCGACCTCACCGAGGACCACCGCACCGATGGAGTCCTCGTCGAGGTTGAGGGCCAGCCCGAGGCTGCCGTTCTCGAACTGCAACAGCTCGTTCACAGCGGCGTTGGGGAGGCCCGACACCCGGGCGATGCCGTCGCCCACCTCGACGATGCGACCCACCTGGGTCGATTCGAGGCTCGGGGAGAACCCTTCGAGGTTCGCCCGGAGGGCAGAGGTGATGTCGGAGGGGTTGATGGTCAAGTCAGCCATGGGATCTCGCAGGTCTCCTGCTCGGGCTCAGATTGCTTCGCGAAGCTGGTTGAGGCGGTGACGGATGCTGCCGTCGATGACGGTGTCGCCGATCTGGGTCACGACCCCGCCCAGGACGCTGGGGTCGACGATGACCTTGACGGTGACGTCGTGACCGAGCTGGGCGCTCAGCGCAGCGGCCAGGCGGTTCTGCTGCTCGTCGGTGAGAGCGACGGCTGCCCGGACGGTGGCGACCAGGCGGCCGCTCTCGCGGGCGGCCCGCTCGACGAAGGCATCGATGATCGCGGGGAGCTCGGCCGACCGGCCGACTCCGACCAGCAGCGAGATGATCGCGACAGTGGTCGGATCGGCCGCGCTGCCGAGGAGGTCCTCGACGATCTGCTGGCGGCGTGCCGCGGGGGTCTGCTGCTGGGCCAGCGCCGACCGGAGCTCGTCGGAGCTCTCGAGGGCGCGGGCGATACGGAACAGCTCGTCTTCGACACGCTCGACGTTGCCCTCCACCCGGGTCACGGTGTAGAGGGCATCGGCGTAGGCGACGGCGACGCGTTCATCGGCCATGGGTGCCTCCCGTCGGGGTCGATCCGGATCGGGTCATCAGTTCTGCGACCCGACCTGGTCGATGTAGTCGTCGATGAGCCGGCGCTGGGCGGCGGTGTCGATGTTGCCCACCACACGCTCGGCGGCGCCGAGGGCGATGGCGGTGACCTCTTCGCGCAGGTCGGCGAGGGCCTGGGCCTTGATCGACTCGGCGTCGGCGTTGGCCTTGGCCCGGATGTCGGCGGCCTCGGCGTCGGCGGCGGTGGTGCGCTCGGCCCGGAGGGCCTCGGCAGCCAGGCGTGCCTCTTCGATGATGCGGTTGGCCTCACCCTTGGCGTCGGCGAGCGACTCCTTGTAGCGGGCCTGCTCGGCCTGGGCGTCTTCCTTGGCCTTCTCGGCGGCCTCGAGGTCCGAGCGGATGCGCTCGGAGCGGTCCTCCATGGCCTTGGAAACGGCGGGGAAGGCGAACTTGAGACCGAGGACCAACAGCACCGAGAAGGCGATGGTGATCCAGATCAGCTCGACAGGGTCGGGCAACACCGGGTTGGGTGCTTCGACACAGGCCTCGGCCTGGCTCTCGAGCTCGTTTTCGATCTCGTAGTCGGAGAGGCCCTGCTCGCGCAGTTCCTCGACCTGCATGGACACGTCAACGACACACGAGCCGATCGATTCGGCGGCGTGGGCGGGGGCGGCGAACCCGATGCTCGAAAGCACCAGGATGCACACACCCGCCAGGGCGGTACGGATACGCACGATGTGCTCCTGGTTGATCAGGCGAACTTGAGAAGGATGAAGACCACGAAACCGATGAGGGCGAGCGCCTCGGCGAACGCGACACCGAGGAACATGGTGGTCCGGACCATGCCGGCGGCCTCGGGCTGGCGGGCCATGGCCTGCACCGACTGACCGACGAGGTAGCCGATGCCGATGGCCGGGCCGAGGGCCGACAGGCCGTAGGCGAGACCCGCGAAGAGGGCCTCCTGGCCAGCGATGTAGTCGGCACCGCTGATGTCGAACTGTTGGGCGAGAACGGACAGCATGATGGTGTTGATCTCCTGGTGGATGGGGTGCTACCTGGTACGGAGAAGCGGGACCGTGGCGGCGCCACGGACGGTCGCCCCGAACTAGTGCTCGGGGTGGATGGCGCCGCCGATGTAGACACCGGCGAGCACCACGAAGATGTACGCCTGCAGGAACGAGGCCAGAGCCTCGAACAGCCAGACGCCCATCAACATGGCGAAGGGGAAGGGCAGGAACACGGCGTACCACTCGGCGACCCAGAGGGAGGCCGAGAGCACGGCGAAGGTGGCGAGCAGGATGTGGCCCGCCATCATGTTGGCGAAGAGTCGGACGGCGTGGCTGAAGGGCCGGATGATGAAGGTCGAGATGAGCTCGATCGGGGTGACGAGGATGTAGAGCGCCTTGGGCAGCCCCGGCGGGAACAGCGAGTTCTTCAGGTAGCCGCCGAAGCCCTGGTGCTTGACGCCCTGGTAGTTGAAGACGACCCAGATGATGAGGGCGAGGACGAGCGGGGTGGCCATACGCCCGGTGGCGGGCATGAGGATCGGTGGGATCACCTTGGCGATGTTGTTCAAGAACACGAACAGGAACGTCAGGGTGAGGAACGGCGTCCAGCTCAGGCCCGTCGGGCCCATTGTCTGCATGACCACGCCGTTGCGGATGAAGTCGATGATCGACTCGGCGAAGTTCTGCGCCCCGGTGGGAACCATCGCCTTCTTGCGGCCGGCGAAGAGCAAGAACCCGATGATCAACACGACCGCGAGGAGGTTGATCAGGACGATCTTGTTGATCGCGAGAGGAGTGCCCTCGAAGAAGATGTCGGGCCACTCGAAGAGGTGGCTGATCGGCGGGAACGCGACTCCGAACAACACGGTCCTGGTCACTCCTTGGAGGTCGTATCGAGATCGGGCGTCGGCTTCAGGCCCGGAAAGGCCAGCGATGCCGACACGTACTGTGTCTCCCAGAGCAGCAACCCGAGGTGGGTGATGATCAGGGTGAACCCGAGCGGAATGAGCTCCACCCAGGCGAGATCCTTGATGAGCAGCACCACCACGGTGATGATTCCGAGGCGGAGCACGTAGCCGAACATCGCCATGCCGAGTACGAAGGCCACCGAGATGCGGGCCCCCCAGGTCAGCAGGGCGGCGGAGAACAGGAAGTTCCCGACGACGATGCCTACGCCGACCGCCGCCGACAGTGCCCCGTGGAGGCCCCAGCCGATGGCGCCCCCGGCGATGAGGGCCGGAGCGATCCACACGGAGCGACGGACGAGGTCCTTGGCGATGTCGGCTTCGGGGGTCGCGCTGTCGTAGCGCTCGGCCACGCCGGTCATGCCATCGCTCCGTCGCTGGCGGCCCGGCCCTGATCGAGCTCGTCGAGTGCCTCGGGGCGGGGACGCTCCCAGCGGGCGGGACGAGGCCCCGCCGCGGCGCGAGCTGCCCGACGCTCCTGATCGGCGGTGGTCATCTCGTGGCCGTAGCGCCAGACGGTGAGACCGACGACGGTGGCGAGCGCGATCGACGGCAGAGCGAGCACCAGCAGTGGGGTGGTGCCGAGCCAACGGTCGAGGCCGAGACCGATGAGAGCGAAGATCGCCGGGGTGCCGACGAGTTCGAAGGCGATGGACAGGCCGTCGCCGAAGGTCTTGTTCGGTTGGCTCGGCTGTTGCTGTGTCACCCGGTGCCCTCTACGTCACGTGCTGGTCGGCGCGCTTGTGAACGATTGCGCAATCTAGGGAGAAGGCGCGGCCGGCGCAAATCCTGGTCGACCCCGTCAGCCCCCACCCGTGGGCCGCCCCGAACACTAGGTCGCCCGTCGTCAGCGCGCACGTTCGGAGGGCGATCCGTCGGCGGCGTTCGCCTCGGCCCGGGCCCGCCGGACACCGGGATGGAACAGCGTGTAGAGCGCAAGGGCGAGGGCGCCCACCCCGAACGGAACGATGGCGTTGCCCTGGCCGGTGTAGGCCGGATAGAGGACGAAGCCCGACAACAGGGCCGTCCATGTCCACAGGATGGCGACGCTGCGCCACTGGCCGTGCCCGAGGCGCACCAGTCGATGGTGGAGGTGGTCCTTGTCGGCCATGGTCGGGTTGGAACGGCGGATGGCCCGGCGCAGGATCGACGCGGCGGTGTCGAGGATGGGCACGCCGAGGATGACCAACGGGATGAACAATGGCGCGTAGAAGAAGAAGGCCTGGCCCGAGAAGGGGTCGTCGGAACGTCCGCCGACCGAGATGGTCGACGCCGCCATCAACAGCCCGAGCATCAAGGCCCCGTTGTCGCCCATGAAGATTCGGGCCGGATGGACGTTCCACGGGAGGAAGCCGAGGCACATGCCCGCGACGAGGACCGCCACGAGGGGACCCAGGTTGGCGGTGGTGATCAACCCCTCGGTGACCAACAGGTCCGAATAGAAGAAGAACGCGACCGCGGCGATGGCGACGATGCCGGCGGCCAGACCGTCGAGGCCGTCGATGAAGTTGATGGCGTTGGCCATCCCGAGGACCCACACCACCGTCACCAGCGTCGACAGGTCGGGCGAGAGGACGAACAGGTCGCCGAGGCCCAACGCCTCACCGAAGGGGACCCGGAAGTGCAGGATCGTGACCCCCGCCAGCGACAGGATGCTGCCGGCGAGGACCATCCCCGCCATCTTGGCCGGGGCCGACAGTCCGTCGTGGAGGTAGGTCGGGCCACCGGGCGACTTGCGCACCTCGTCGACGGCGCCGACCGAGTGCATGACCAGCACGGCCAGGACCAGCCCGAGCGGTTCGGTCGTGGCGCTGAAGACGTCGGCGAAGGCACCCATCGACCACGCGGTGGCCATCCCGGCGATGAACCCGGCGAGCATCCCGACCCCGCCGAGGGTGGGGGTGGTCGTGGTGTGGACCCGACGCTCCTCGGGAGCGTGCACGTAGTTGTGCCGCAGCGCGACGATCCGCCACAGCCCCGTGGTCACGAAGGTGGTGACGACCGTGACGCCGAGGACGACGCCGTAGGCGCCGTACCCGCTCACCGGGATCTCACCCGGGCAGCTCCTCCTGCTCGATCGCGGTGATCTGGTCGACGCGACGCTGGTGACGTCCCCCCTCGAACGGGGTCTCGAGCCAGAGCTTCACGATCTCGTCGGCCAGTCCGAGCCCGACGATGCGACCACCGAGCGACAACACGTTGGCATCGTTGTGCTCACGCGACATCCGGGCCGTGAACAGGTCGTTGCACAGAGCAGCCCGCACCCCCCGGACCTTGTTGGCCGCGATCTGTTCGCCCTGTCCGCTGCCTCCGATGACGATGCCCCGATCGGCGCGACCCGCCACGACCTCGCGCCCGACCTGGGCGCAGACCTCGGGATAGTCGACGGGCTCCTCGTCGTGACTTCCGAGGTCGACGACCTCCCAGCCGAGCCCGGCCAGCGTCTCGAGCAGGTGGTGCTTGAGCGCGAAGCCGGCATGGTCGTTCCCGATGGCGACGGTGGACATGGGGCGGAAGTCTACCGACCCCTCCGGGGCCACGAAGTCGACCTCCCCGGGCGCGGCCTACGATGCCCACCCGGAGGATTCGCCCATGACCACCACCCGTCCGCTCGATCCCCGCACCCCCGTGATCATCGGGGTCGGCCAACTCGACGTGCCCGAGGACCGGGCCGACCCAACGGTCGAGCCGGTCGACCTCGTCGAGGCCGCGGTGCGGGCCGCCGCCCGCGACGCCGGTGCCGAGACGATGCTGGCAGGGCTCGACTCGGTGCTGATCGTCGCCATGCTGTCGTGGCGCTACGCCGACCCGGGCCGCGTCCTCGCCGAGCGCGTCGGCGCCGACGGCGCAGCGACCGCGGTGTCGCCCATGGGCGGGAACAGCCCCCAGATGCTGGTCAACCGGGCCGCCCTCGACATCGGCGCCGGTCGACGGGACCTGGTGGCGATCGGGGGAGCCGAGGCGTGGCGCACCCGGCAGGGCTTCCGGCGTTCGGGCGAGACCCCACCGTGGGCCGAGAGCTCCGGGGACGAGGCGCCCGCCGAGGTGATCGGATCGGAGATGGAGATGAGCCATCCCGCTGAGACGACCCATGGCATTGCCATGCCGGTGCACGCCTACCCGATGTTCGAGACCGCGCTCCGCCATGCCGAGGGTCGGCCACCCGCCGAGCACCTCGACCACATCGCCGGGCTGTGGAGCCGGTTCAGTCAGGTGGCCGAGAAGAACCCGCATGCAGCGGTGCGCCGCCCGTTCGCCCCTGCCGAGCTCGCACCGGCAACCGCGGAGAACCGCTGGATCGGCTATCCGTACACGAAGTGGCTGTGCTCGAACGACCGGGTCGACCAGGGCGCCGCCCTCCTGATGGCCTCGGTCGAACGGGCCGAGGCGCTCGGCATCCCCCGCGACCGTTGGGTGTTCCCCTGGTCGGGCACCGACACCTCCGAGCCGACCATGTCGCTCCGCCACGACCTGCACCGCTCCCCCGCCATCCGCATCGGCGGGGGCCGAGCCCTCGACCTCGCCCACGTCGGTGTCGACGACCTGGCCCATGTCGACCTGTACTCGTGCTTCCCGTCGGCGGTGCAGATCGGCGCCCGCGAGCTCGGCCTCGGGCTCGACCGGCCCCTCACCCTGACCGGGGGACTCACCTTCGCCGGCGGCCCGTGGAACAACTACGTGACCCACTCGATCGCCACCATGGTCGACACCCTCCGTGCCGATCCCGGGACGATCGGCTTGTGCACCGCCAACGGAGGTCTCATCTCCAAGCACTCGTTCGGCGTGTACTCCACCGAGCCCCCCACCGGCGGGTTCCGCCACGAGAGCCCCCAGGCCGAGGTCGACCTCGAGCCTCACCGCGACGTCGTCACCGGCCACGCCGGCCCGGTCACCGTCGAGGCCTACACCGTCATGCACGGCCGCGACGGCTCGCCGGCGACGCTCATGGCGGCGACGCTCACACCCGACGGAAACCGAGCCTGGGCGACCAGCGACGACGGCGACCTGATGGCGAGCGCCGTCGCCGAGGAGCTCTGCGGGACCGCAGGCACCCTCGACGCCGACGGTCGACTACACGTCGGCTGATCAGGTGGGCGGAGGCGCCGGTCGGTCGTCGGTGGCGATCAGGGCCATGCGATCGACGATGTTGCGATAGAAGCGCGCCTGCTGACGCCGGCCGAACAGCGCGAAGCCCAGACGCACCACCGGGTTGCCGATGGGGGCCGCTCGCGAATAGCCGCGCACACGAAACTCGACCTCACCGCTGTCGAGGTACTTGCGGATCTCGTAGTCCATCTGTCCCTGCTCGAGGTGGTCCTCGAGGGTCCGGTAGTGCCAGCCGAAGGACCGGATCGGGCGATCCTCCTCGTCGGTGGCGGTCTCGTCGACGACACCTCCGATGCGCACTCCCATGTGGAAGCGGAGGTGGAGGAACCTCCCCACGAGCAGCATGTTGCGGCCATCGAGTGGAGTGGTGGGGTCATACACCCCGCGGACGATGTCGGGGTCGGCGAACTCGTAGGCCTCGAGCGCCTCGATCGCCCGCTGGTAGGGGCCCTGGGTGTCGGGATCGCCGGGGGTCTCGGCGGCGAGAAGGCGGGTGGACTGGTCGGTGCGCCAGCGTGGATCGGCGCAGGCGTCCTGCCAACTGATCGGCTCGAAGTTCAGGCCGCGGCGTTCGAGGGTGTGGAAGTAGTCGATCGCCTTGTCCGACACGGGAGCGGTGACGACGACCGGTGGCTCGTGGGCGTGAGGCCCGTGACGCAAGCCCCCCATGTCAACGCCGGTGTTCGACGGTGACCAGTTCGATCTTGCCATCGAGTCGGCCCTCGGCGAGATGGGTGCAGACGTTGCCGCAGAAGTCGACCCACATGTGGAGTTGCATCTCACGGGCGATCCGCAGCCGGTTGTACAGGAGACTGAACCCGTGGCTCCCCGCGCGGGCGACCGAGTGGACCTCGAAGACGGTTCGATGCTCGTCGGGCGGATCGCCGCCGGCGCGTCGGGAGCGCACTTCGAGCTGCCCCGCCTCCATGTGGCCCGTCAGGGTGGCCAGGCGGATCGAGGTCGGTGTGCGTTCGATGATGCGAACGCCGGGATTCCACGGGCCCGGCATGCGGAGCCGGTACTCGCTGCCCACCCCCGCGGCTCGGTCGGTGGTGCGCTGTTCGACGAAGTCGGCCAGACCGGTGCCGGAGCTGTCGTCCAGGTGTTCGGCAAGACGGTCGATGAGCTCCTCGGGCGTGACGCGAGTGTCGGCGATGTGGACCCGGTAGGTGCGTTGGAGGACCGGCCCGGTGCCCGCCGTGATCGGCTGCAGATCCTCGGGATCGGTCGTCTCGTGCTGTGTGGGTGGCGGATCGCCGGTGACGGTGTAGGTGCGCGAGACGTTGCCGAGCGTCGCGAGGTGTCGCCGCACGGCCCGGGCGATGTCAGCGGGTCGACGCAGAAAGCGAGCGAGGTAGGCGTGGGGCGCTTCGACGGCCACGCGCTCCGACCTAC
>SKKL01000050.1 GCA_007121465.1 Acidimicrobiales bacterium
CCCTCCCCGCCCAGTTCCACGAGCTCTACGACGAGGCGGCGGGGGGTCGCACGGTACGTGCCCGGCTGAGGCACGGGTCTCCCGATCTCGCCCACCCCGGGGTCACCCGAGCGCCGTGGCCGCTTCGCTTCTGCGACTTCGACGTCATGGACCATGTGAACAACGCGGTGTCCTGGGCGGCGCTCGAGGAGGAGCGGGCCCCGCGCCGTCACCTTCGTGCGCCGGTGCGAGCCGAGGTCGAGTATCGCGACGCCATCGAACGGGGGAACCGTGTCGAGCGAGTGGCGGTCGATCACCGCGAAGGCGGCTTGTCGCTGTGGCTCGTCGACGCCGACGAACCCAGCCGGGTGTTCGTGAGCGCCCGGGCCTTCCCGCTCACCGACGGGTGATCGGCCCCCACGAGAGTGAGATCAGCTGGCGGTGTCGACGGGACGTGTCATGCCCCGGATGAGAGCCAGCACGCCGACCGCGGCGATGTGCCACGGCCCCTGGGCGTCGTCGGGAACACCCGCGGGCGGTGCGAGATCGGCGCGAACGGACCCGGGATCGACGAGCTGGCGGAGACACAGACCGTCGTAGAGGGCCACGGCGGCGACGATCAGGTCGTCGAGGGTGTGCGGCGGGACGATCTCGAGCCCGAACTGTGTCAGGTTCTTGCCGATGGCTTCGGTATAGGCGGCCGTGAGGCGTTCGTAGCCGGCTCGGCCCACCTCGCCCAGCTCGGGGATCGAGCTGACGGCCGAGCAGACGGCGATGTAGAGCGCGTACTGCGAGGGTTCGGCGATGTGCCGCGCGCCCGCCGTCGTGAGCTGCACCATCGCTTCGAGGCTGCGGCCGTCGCCGAGGAGGCGGTCGAAGGTGTAGCGGGCCAGGTCGCGGTGGAAGCGGTCCTGGCCGCCGAGTCCGTCACGGGAGCGTGACCCGTTCCAGATCTGGTAGGCGGCACCGGTGGTGAGCCCGACCCGCGAGGTGACGTCGGCGACGCGGATGCCCCACCCGACGTCGAGTCCTTGCTCGAGGAGCATCTCGAACGCGGCTTCGAGCAGGAGGTCGCGGGTCTCTTCTTTGTCTCGCCGTCGTGTGGTCACGTGCCGTCCAGGCTCAGGTGATGAGGTACATCAGGTCGTCACCATCGTCGCGCACTTGCGCCTCGCCCGTGAGTCGGAGGTGTTCCAGATGGGCGTAGGTCTCGCTGTCGGCCATCTGCCCCCACGACCGTTCGGGGAAGAGCTGCTTGGAGTAGTCCGCGACGGTGCCCCACCCCACATCGGCGGAGGTGTCCCGCAAGGTCTGGAGTCGATCCTCGTGGTGGTGACGGATCGCCTCGGCCCGACCGGCCAAGTCCTCGAAGGCGAGGCCGTGGGCGGGGAGGACAGTGGTGGCGCCGTCGAGCTCGGCGACCCGTTCGAGGGACCGGAAGAACTCGGTGAGGGGATCGACGACCGAACCCACCCCGGAGATGTGGGGGGTGATCGTCGGCAGTACGTGGTCGCCCGAGATCAGGATCCCCGCCTCGGGGTCATAGAGGCACAGGTGGTCGTTGGTGTGGCCGGGGGTGTGCAACGAGACCCACGAGCGGCCACCGGCGTCGACCCGGTCGGCGTCGTCGACTCGGTGGGTGGGTCGGGGGACCGCGCCCATCTTGCCGCCGGCGAAGCGCATCATCCGGTAGCCGAGTCGCCGTCGGAGAGGAGGGCGTCCGGGGCCCCGGGCTCCGCCTCGCAGACGTCCGCCCTTCTGGGTGCCAGCGCTCGAGGTCGGTCCCCAGGGCATCGGGCCACCCCAGGGGCGGCGACCTCGCTGGGTGGTGCCGACCGCCTCGGTGTAGGACGCGACCTGGGCGTTGGCCGGGGTGTCCTCGACGGTGAGCTCGTCGGGCTCCTCGTCGGGGTCGAAGAACGTGCGGAACGACCGGTGGGTGATGACCCGGGCCTGATTCCGTTCGAGGAGGCGCCCGGCTTGGCCGAAGTGGTCAGGATGGGAGTGGGTGACCACCACCGTGTGGATCCGGTCGAGGGGGACGTCGGCCCGATCGAGCCGGTTGGTGAGCTCCTTCCAGGCCTTGGGTCCGGGTAGCCCGGGGTCGACGACGGTGACTCCGTCGGCGTCGGGCAGGACGTAACAGTTGACGTGGCCGAGACCGGGAAGCGAGATCGGAAGCTGCACCCGGATGATTCCCGGAGCGACCTCGAGAGGGTCATCCTGGGGCGGCTGGCGCTCCTCGCGAACGCTCGTGCCCGAGCCGTGCCCGTGGGCGTGCCCGTGCGAGTGAGACCCCTGTTGATCGTCCTGACCCCCCATTGGACCGATCCTAGGCGTCGGCGCCGGTCGTTCCTCCCTGGCCGGACGCCCCCTCATAGGATGCGCTCTCGTCGGAGGCCCTCTCCTCGGGTTCGGGTCGGGGCTCGGCGGGGACGAACATGTTCTCGCGGTAGTAGACGAGCTCGGAGATGCTCTCCCGGATGTCGTCGAGGGCTCGATGGGCGGTCGCCTTCTCGGGGGCGTTGCGCACCACCGAGGGGTTCCACCGTCGGGCGAGCTCCTTGATGGTGGACACGTCGACCGACCGGTAGTGCAGGAACTCCTCGATCTCGGGGAGGTGCACTGCCAGGAAACGGCGGTCGGTCCCGATCGAGTTGCCGCACAGCGGCACCGAACGAGATTCGGGGATGTGCTGCTTCAAGAACTCGAGGGTGGCTGCTCCGGCGTCGGCCAGCGACATCGTCGACGCGGTGATCTGGGGGAGGAGGCCGCTGCGCTCGTGCATCTTGCGGACGTAGTCGTCCATGTGGGTGAGCTCGTCGTCGGTGGCGTGCACCACCAGGTCGGGTCCCTCGGCGATGACGTTGAGCTCATCGTCGGTGAGCAGTGTGGCGATCTCGACGATGACGTGGCGCGTCGGGTCGAGTCCGGTCATCTCCAGGTCCATCCAGGCGAGCATCCGGCGATGCTAACGCCGGTAGGGTGAGCGCCCATGATCCAGGTGCCGGTGACGCGACTCGATCCCGAGCTGACCCTCCCCGGCTACGCCCATGACGGCGATGCCGGACTCGACCTCTATTCCCGGGTCGATGCCGTCGTTCCCGCCGGTGGGGGGAGGGCTCTCGTCCCCACGGGGATCGCGATCGCCCTGCCCGAAGGACACGCCGGTTTCGTCCTGCCCCGCAGTGGGCTCGCCCTGCGGCACGGGGTCACCATCGCCAACGCCCCAGGGCTCATCGATTGCGGCTATCGGGGTGAGCTCCAGGTGGTGTTGCTCAACACCGATCCCGACGCCGATTTCCACGTGGTGCGGGGCCACCGGATCGCTCAGCTGGTCGTTCAGCCGGTGGAGCAGGTGGCCTGGCTACCGGTCGCCGAGCTGCCGGCCGACACGACCCGTGGCGACGGCGGGTTCGGCCACTCGGGTCGCTGAGTTTCCCTCAGGGGCTGACTCACCCGGGACGGTGGTGACGCTTGGTGAAGCTGACTGTTCCGGTGCTCTCGTCGAGGTTCCAGGCGTCCACCAGCTCGGCGAGGAGCGTCTCGAACCGGTGCCGGGCGTCGTCGTCGGGCGCTGGGGTGAAGCTGGCAGTGGCGCTCAGGGTCAGGACGCCGGTCTCGGTGCCGTAGCGGATCGTGATGCGCTCGTCGGGACGGTCGGAGCCGAGGAGGAAGATGAGGGCCTCGTCGACGGCGAGCCGTAGATCTTCGATCTCCCGGTAGGTGAACCCGAGGCGGAGCGCGAGCGCCGCGACTCCGATCCGGGCGATCCGGGCGTAGGTGTGGCGCGCCGGGATCGACAGCCGGACGTGTTCGTCCTGGGGGTTGTCGCTCATCACGGTCGATCCGTGCTCATCACGTCCCAGCGTAGAGTCCCCGGCATGGGTGATCGGATCGATGCGTGGGTCGACGAGTCCGGACCGTGCCTGTCGGCGGAGTCGCGACTGCCTCAGTACCGCGAGCTTCCCGTCGTCACCGGTGCGCCGGCGGCCTCGTCGTGGGGCCTGTGGGGGGACGACGACCGGTTGGGATGTCTCAACCTGCTGACCGCCGAGCGGGCGCTGGCCGCCTCGTCGCTGGTGGAGCGGGGACTCGTGTTCGCGTTGGACGCGCCCCTCGATGTGCCCGGGCCGCCGTTGTTCGGTCGATCCACGATGCGCCACGAGGTCACCGGCGAGCACGACGGCCCCGGTCACGACGACGTGCTCCACGACTGGAACACCCAGGGCTCGACCCAGTGGGACGGCTTCCGCCATGTGCGCCACCCCGTCCACGGCTGGTACGGCGGGCACCCCGACGGGTTCCACGGCATCGATGCGTGGGCCGAGAAGGGACTCGCCGGTCGGGCGATCCTCGCGGACGTGGCCCGGTGGCGTGAGTCGATCGGCCGGCCCATCGTGTTCGACGCGCCCGATCCGATCACCGCTGATGACCTCGTCTCCACGCTCGCCGCGCAGCGAACCGTGCCCGAGGTCGGCGACGTGTTGTTGATCCGCACCGGCTGGCTCGGCTGGTATCTCGGGCGCAGCGACGGCGAGCGGGTCGAGATGGCCGCCGGGCACGTGAACCCGGGGCTCCATCCCGACGAGTCGACCGTCGAGTGCTTGTGGGACCTCCACGTGGCGGCCGTCGCCGCCGACAACCCGAGCCTCGAGGTGTGGCCCCCCGGGTCGTTGCACGCCCCCGAGGAACGCGAGGCGATCCGCCGCGACCCGGCCCGTCGCCCCGAGGTGTTCGCCCACCAGCGGATCCTGCCCCTGCTCGGTCTGCCCATCGGGGAGCTGTTCGTGCTCGACGCGCTCGCCGACGACTGCGTGGGGGAGGGCACCTGGGAGGGGTTCTTCACCTCGGCTCCGTTGAACCTCCCGAGCGGGGTGGCCAGCCCGCCCGGTGCCCTGGTGATCCGGTGAACCGACCGCCTCGGTGACCCCGTAGGGTGGAGGGCCCTCTCCCCCTGGCTCTCTCCCGAGAAATGCGCACCATGACCGACGTCTCTGACTCCCCCGAACCCGTCGACGCCCCGGACGGCTCGGACGCCCAGGTGGGCTTCGCCGACCTCGGACTGCGCCCGGCGCTGGTCGACGCCCTCGGGGGGCTCGGTTATGAAGAGCCGACTCCCATCCAGCGAGAGGCCATCCCGGTGCTGCTCACCGGACGCGATCTGCTCGGCGGAGCGGCGACCGGTACCGGCAAGACGGCGGCGTTCTCCCTGCCGATCCTCGAGAAGCTGCCGACGGCCGGCGGCCCGGTCGAGCTGGTGGCCCTGGTGCTGGTCCCGACCCGCGAGCTCGCGGTCCAGGTGTCCGAGGCGATCTACAAGTACGGCCGACCACTCGGCGCCCAGGTCATGCCGGTCTACGGCGGGCAGCCGATCGGCCGTCAGATGGCGGCGCTCAACCGGGGGATGCACGTGGTCGTCGCCACCCCGGGGCGGGCGCTCGACCACCTCGAGCGGGGGACTCTGTCGCTCGACTCGCTGCAGGTGGTCGTCCTCGACGAAGCCGACGAGATGCTCGACATGGGGTTCGCCGACGACATCGAGGCGATCCTCGGGGCCACACCCCCCAACCGACAGACGGTGTTGTTCTCCGCGACGCTCCCGCCGCGCATCGCGTCGATCGCCAAGCGCCACCTGACCGACCCGGTGAGGGTCCAGATCGACCGGGCCACGAGCTCGGACGAAGCGCCACTCGTCACCCAGAGGGCCTATGTGGTCACCCGCAACCACAAGGCGGCCGCGCTCGGTCGGATCCTCGACGTGGAGTCACCCGAGGCGGCCATCGTTTTCTGTCGGACCCGTCACGAGGTCGACGAGCTCACCGAGACCCTCAACGGTCGGGGCTACCGGGCCGAGGCCCTTCACGGCGGGATGGACCAGACCCAGCGCGACCGGGTGATGAACCGTCTCCGTTCGGGTTCGGCCGACCTGATCGTCGCCACCGACGTCGCCGCTCGGGGCCTCGACATCGATCAGCTCACCCACGTGGTCAACTACGACGTACCCGCGTCGGTCGACGCCTACGTGCACCGCATCGGCCGGGTCGGTCGGGCCGGTCGGGAGGGGGTGGCGATCACCCTCGCCGAACCCCGGGAGCGTCGTCAGCTCCAGAACGTGGAGCATCGCACCGGGCAGTCGATCCGCCAGGAGAAGGTCCCCACCGTCGCCGACCTGCGGGCTCGGCAGATGGAGCGCACGATCCAGACGTTGCAGGACCGCCTCCCCGACGACGAGCTCGACCGGTTCCGGGTCGTGGTCGAGACCCTCACCGACGACCATGACCTCATCGACGTGGCGCTCGCCGCCATCAAGCTCATCCACGAGACGTCGGTGTCGGTCGAGGACGACGAGGAGATCCCCGAGGTGGCGGCCCGCAAGGAGAAAGGCGGACCGGGGAAGGGGCCGGGGGGCGGATCTCGTCCCGACCGACCGGGTGGGGCCCCCGCCCGTGGGCCGTCGCCGGGCAAGACCGGTCTCTATGTCGGCCTCGGCCGCAGTTCGGGGCTCCGCCCGGGTGACCTCGTCGGCGCCATCGCCAACGAGACGAGCCTGTCGGGTGGCGACATCGGAAACATCCGCATCACCGAGCGTTTCGCCATCGTCGAGGTGCCCGACGAGGCGGTCGACGAGGTGATCGGGGCCCTCGGTCAGACGACCATCCGCGGCCGTCGGGCCCAGGTCCGCCGCGACAGGGACCAGCAGTAGCGCCCTAGGTTGGTCGGGTGACTCCCTCTCACCCCGCTCCGGTTCCCGCCGCCCGTCCCGCCATCCGTGGCCACCATGGCGACGAGGTCGTCGACCCCTACGCGTGGTTGCGCGACCGTGACGACCCGGGGGTGATCGCCCACCTCGAGGCCGAGAACGTCCACACCACCCAGGTGCTGGCCCACACGACTGAGCTGCAGGCGCAACTGTTCGAGGAGATCCGGTCGCGGGTGCAGGAGACCGACTTGTCGGTTCCGGTCCGGTCCGGGCCGTGGTGGTACTTCGGGCGCACCAGCGAGGGCAGCCAGTACAGCGTGCACTGTCGGGTTCCGGCGGCGTCGGACCGGCTCACCCTCGACGACCCGCCGCCGGTGATCGAGCCGGGTGTGCCCGCCTACGCGGAGCAGGTGCTCCTCGACGAGAACGTCCTCGCCGGCGACAGCGACTACCTGGCGCTTGGCGCGTTCGACGTGAGCCTCGACCACCGGTGGTTGGCCTACAGCACCGACCACGACGGGTCGGAGCTCTACACGATGCGCATCCGCGATCTCGACACGGGTGAGGAACTTCCCGACGAGATCCCCGACGTCACCTATGGCACCGCCTGGTCCGACGACGCCGGGGTCCTCTTCTACGTGCGTCCCGACGCGGCGATGCGTCCCCACCAGGTGTGGCGTCACGTCGTCGGGACACCGGTCGCAGACGACGAGTTGGTCCTCGAGGAGCCCGACGAGCACTTCTTCGTGTCGCTCGGCCGCACCAAGGACGATCGGTTCCTCGTCATCCACCTCGGGTCCAAGGTGACCGACGAGACCTGGGTCCTCCCCGGCGACGATCCGACCGGGGACTGGCGGGTGGTCGCTCCCCGTGTCCACGGCGTCGAGTACTCGGTCGACCACCACGCCGACCGGTTCGTGATCCTCACCAACGCCGGTGGGGCCGAGAACTTCTGTGTGGTGACCGCGCCCGACTCCGATCCCGGCCCCGAGAACTGGGAGGAGCTGGTCCCCCACGACCCGGAGGTGAAGTTGGCGGGGCTCGACACCTTCGCCGACCACCTGGTCCTGCACGAGCGGGCCGGTGGTCTGACCCGCATCCGGGTGCGCCGCTTCTCCGACGGATCGGAGTACTCGATCGAGCAGCCCGAGTCGGTCGGCACGGTGTCGGGGGCGGCCAACGCCACCTACGAGACCACGGTGCTGCGCTACGGCTACACCTCGATGGTGACCCCGGCATCGATCTTCGACGTCGACCTCGACACCGGCGAGCGGGTGTTGCGCAAGCAGCAGCCGGTGCTCGGCGGCTACGACCCCGACGAGTACGTCACCGAGCGGCGGTGGGCCACTGCTTCGGACGGCACCGCGGTGCCGATCTCCATCGTTCACCGCCGGGACCGTCCGGCCGACCGGCCCGGCCCGGCGATGCTCTACGGCTACGGCTCCTATGAGGCGAGCATGGACCCGTGGTTCTCCTCGGCCCGGCTCAGCCTGCTCGACCGGGGCTTCATGTTCGCCGTGGCCCACGTCCGTGGCGGCGGGGAGATGGGCCGCCGCTGGTACCTCGACGGAAAGGAACTGGCGAAGGCCAACACCTTCGACGATTTCGTGGCGTGTGCCCGTCACCTCGTCGAGGTCGGCCTCACCTCACCCGAGCGGTTGGGTATCCGTGGCGGGTCGGCCGGTGGGCTCCTCGTCGGCGCGGTGCTGAACCGGGCCCCCGACCTGTTCGGGGCGGCGGTGGCCGAGGTTCCCTTCGTCGATGCCCTCAACACCATCCTCGACCCGACCCTGCCGCTCACCGTGACCGAGTGGGAGGAGTGGGGTGATCCCCTGCACGACCCGGAGGTGTACGCCTACATGAAGGGCTACAGCCCCTATGAGAACGTGCAGCCGGTGCCCTACCCGGCGGTGCTGGCCACCGCGGGTCTCAACGATCCCCGTGTGTCGTACTGGGAGCCGGCCAAGTGGGTGGCCCGGATGCGGGAGGTGACCACCGGTGACCGGCCGATCCTGCTCAAGACCGAGATGGGCGCCGGCCACGGCGGCCCATCGGGGCGATACGACGCGTGGCGCGACGAGGCTCTGGTGCTCGCGTTCGTGATCGACCAGCTGGCCTGAGCGCGCTCACGGGAGGAGCTGGAACCGGCCGCCGTCGAGCGGACGGAGCACGTCGAAGTGCCGGTGATCGAGCGTGAGAACGCTGCGGGTGCGGTGTCGCTCGGCCATCACCACGATTGATGCGTCGGCGAGCCCGATCTCCTGGTCGCGGTACCGATCGATCACCTCGGTACACCGTTGCAGGTTCTGTTCGTCGAGGTGGTCGACTACGTAGGCTCCCGAGCTGACCTCGTCGAGCACGGTGAGCTCGGCGTCGACGCCGAGCCTGGTGGCGAGCAGGTAGTCGAGCTCGGCGAGGACGAAGGGAGACACGGCGAGCTGCTCGTTCCGAGCCTCGAGGGCGGCCCGGACGTCACCGTGGCGCGGTTCGCGGACGTTGAACATGGCGAGCAGGCCACTGGTGTCGGCGATGATCACTGCTCTATGCCGGTCATCGCTCGCCGAAGCCGGCCAGGAGCTCGTCGGCGCGCTCGGCGATCGGCTCTCCGTCGATGAGGCCGAACCGAGGTGCCGGCCGTGTGACCAGAGACGCGATGGCGTGCCGGATCACCTCGGCCTCGGAGACCCCGCGTCGCGCCGCCTCGCGCTCGACCGCGACCTTGAGCTCGTCGGTGAGGTAGACGGTCGTCTTCACGCTCATGCCATATATGGTACCAGCGGTGGTGCTCATGATGATGGCTCGCCGTCAGCCGGTTCTCGTGCGGTGGCGCCGGTGCGTCGATGGCCTCGTCGGGAGCGGGTCGCTGCTCGGCGGACGTGGTCGCGGAGGGGCTGGGGCCGGCTGGTGAGGCGGCGGCGTCGGTCCGGCCCGATGAAGGCGAGCTCGTCGTCGGGATCGCCCTCGACGGTCCAGCCTCCCTCGTGGACGAGGTGGTGGTGGTGCCAGCAGAGACCGCAGAGGTTGTCGGCGTTGGTCTCGCCACCGTCGGTCCAATGGACGACGTGGTGGATCTGGCGGATCTGTCGTTCGCAGCCGGGGAACCGGCAGGTGAGGTCGCGCCCGGTGATCTGACGGCGCAGCCACCACGGGATCTGTTGGGTGGCCCGAGCGACGCCGACGGTGGCGCCATCGGGCCCGTGCACCGCGACCTCGACGCGGGCGTCGCACAGAGACCGTAAGACCGTGGTCTGGCAGATGGCGACGTCGCCGAGGAACCCGTTGCCGGCGACCTCGCCGTCGACCACCGTGGCGTCGGCGTGGATCACCACGGTGGCCCGGTCGGGATCGGGGTCGGCGCCTATGGCGCGGGTGGCGAGGTCGTGCAACGCGTCGGCGCGGCGCTGCCTGATCGGATCCCATCCACCGGTCTCCGGGTCGGGTCCGGCGCGCTCGGCGTGGCGGTCGATCGCCGCGTTGACGGCAGCACCCTGCTCGAACGGCAGGAACCCCTGGTAGGTGAAGCCACCTCGACGGTGGTCGCGTCGCCACGACAGGCCACGGTTGGCGTGGGCCTCTCGAGGCTCGGGGTCGGGGATGGGTCGGCGTTGGCGTGCCATCACCGAGATCTGGTTCGCCGAGTAGCCGGGCAGGAGCTCGGCGAGCTCGTCGTCGTCGACGCTGGTCGCGAACTTCGTGGCGTGCCGCACCTGATCCCACGACAGCGCGCCCGACGCGTAGGCGGCCCTCAGCGCGGGGAGGTCCTGGAGCGCATCGGCCACGCGAGCCCATTCGCGTGCGGTGGGGTGCGCCACCCCGGTCTGCCCGACCAGCCACGGCACGACTCCGGTCGCACCGTCGTCGCTCCAGTCGCCGGCCAGCTCGGCGGCGTAGGCGACGTCGAGCAGTTCGGCGTGGGTCGCCGCCATCAAGGCGGAGAGCTGCGAGATCGCCTCGTGGCGACTGGCCGGGGACTGGGCCAGGTATGCCTGTGCGTTGGCTGACACCACGCGCTCGGTCTCACTGCCGTCGGTGTCGACCACCTCGACAGGGTCGTCGCCGCTGGACTGGCTGATGCTGGGATCACCCACCGGAACGCCTCCGCGCTCGATCGAACTAGAGGGAGCTTCGCCGCGAGTGGCGGCCACGGCTCCGATGGGGAAGTGACCACAGCATACCGAACAGGTGTTCGATGCGCAAGGGGCTGGCAAGGGATTCTGGCGATCTCGGCCGGTCGGTGGGGTCAGGGCAGGTAGAGCTGGTCGAGCCCGATGATCACCCCGTCCACGATGACGACCTCGAGAGGCCACCACTGCATCGAGCCGGCGTCGCTCCCGCGCTCACCGTCATAGACCAGCGCGAACTCCTCCCAGGTGGCGTCGCGTAGTCCGGTGAGGTCGTCCACGAGGGCGCGAGGGGTGACGTCTTCCCCGATGGGAAGACTGATCGGGCCGATGTCGAGGGGGCGGAGGTAGTACGGGTTGGGCAGCTCGTCTGGGCCGTCGACGACCCCGTCCTCCATCGCTGCGTCGTCGGCTTCCTGTCCCTCGAACCTGATGGACAACTCGAGTTCGACACGGTCGCCGGAGTCGCCCAACTCGATGCGTGGCCAGATCTCCTCGCCCCATCCGGTGGCCACGTAGGTGCCGTCGTCGACCTCGACCGTGGCCATCACAGGCGGGGCGTCGTCGACCTCGGGGGGAGCGACCAGGGCGCGGACCAGATCGTTGAAGGCGAACGCGCTGGTGCGGTCACCGGACCAGGCGTCGGGCAGCAGTCGGAGCGTGACCCGTGTGCTGTCGACCTCGAGGTCGGTGTGCTCCCGAACGAGAGCGGGCTCGTCGGGGCCGAGCTGGTCGGACATCGCATCGAGCGCAGCGTCGAAGTTGTCCGGCGCCGCCGCGGCGTCGGCTTCGGACTCGAACTCGTAGATGGCGAAGGTGGCTCCCTCGTACCCGCCACTTCCCGCTTGCTGGTGCACCCCGGCCCAGGCCACGAACCGCACGCCCCCGCCCATCTCGCTCGAGAAGGAGGTGATGTCCCACGCCGATCCGGCGGTGCTCATCTCCGAGACGGCCGCAGCCAGGCCGAGCCCCAGGTCGTTGCGGGGGGTGGTGTCGTCGCCGTGGTCGAGGACGACGTCGATCAGCCGCTCGATCTCCTCCGCGGTTGTCGTGACGATCACGAGGTCGTCAGTCGCAGCGATGTGCTGGGGTCCGCCGGACGGGTTGCCGGGAGCCCCGGCGCCGGTATCCGTTCCTTCCCCCCACGAGAAGTAGGGGACCTCGCGGTGCTGGTGGTCGGAGAAGGTGAGCGGAGTCGGTCTCGACCGGGCAGCGTTCTCGACGGCGCTCGGATCGAACTCTCCCTGGAGGATGACGACGCTGTCCCCGGAGTCGCCCCACTCGGCCCAGGCGTATATCTGGGCGGCGTCGAGTCCCAGGTGCTCGCGGGTTCGAGCGGTGCGGTCCCCGGCGTCGTCGCCGAAGGTGGACACCACGACCGCGGGCAGCGCGATGGCGCGCATCGCGCGGTCGGTCACCGAGTCGAGGTAGTCGTCGACCTCGTCGGCGCTGCTGACCACCACAGTGCGTTGGGTCTCCGAGAGGGAGGCCAGCGCCTCGTCGAGGCGTGGTTCCACCTCGGGGATTCGTCCGTGGTCGGATGGGGGGAGATGTCCGTCGAGGCGGCTGCGGCTGCGGGACTGACCGACTCGGTAGAGGTATCCGACGGGGTTGGCCATGGTCTCGACGCGGTCCCAGTGCTGCCAGGCCCAGGCGAGGGCTTCGGCGACTGCGTCGCGCCCGTCGTCGACGCCGCGGAGGGCGGCCAGGGCGCGACGCAGTCGTGGTTCCGCCTCGGCGACGAAGGCACTGAAGGCCGCTTCGTCTGGGACCACGCCGCTCATACCCAGAGAAACCTACGAGACGCCCGACCGGACGGCAGCCGCCACCAGAATCCCGACTCTGCGAGGATGCAGACATGACCAGCACGGGACTGCCACTGTCGGGGAAGGGCGCCTATGTCAGCGGAGGAGGGAGCGGCATCGGCCTCGCCTGTGCCCGCGCCCTGCTGGCCGGCGGGGCGTCGGTGACCATCGTCGGTCGGACCGAGGCCAAGCTGACCGGCGCGGTCGAGTTGTTGAGGGCCGAGGCGCCCTCGGGCGCCGAGGTGCGCTACGTGGCGGCCGACGTGTCCGACGAGGACGCCGTCGCCGCGTCGGTCGCGGCGGCGAGCGAACCGGAGGACGGCCTGCACCTGGTGGTCGCGGCCGCGGGGATGGGTGGGTTGGCTCCGGTCATCGCCACCCCGCTCATCGAGTGGCAACGGATCCTCGACACGAACCTCACCGGCACGTTCCTCGTCTTCAAGCACGCCGGGGCGGCACTCGCACGGTCTGGCGGGGGAGCGATGTGTGCCATCTCGTCGATCGCCGGTCTGCGCCAGCACCGGATGGGAGCGGCCTACAGCGTCTCCAAGGCCGGCGTCGACATGTTGGTGCGAACCACCGCCGACGAGCTCGGACGGGTCGGGGTCCGGGTCAACTCCGTGTGTCCCGGCCTGGTCGACACCGAGCTGTCGGGACCACTGTTCTCGGTCGAGGACGTGCACGAGCACTACCTCGACCAGATGCCCGTGCGACGGTCGGGCACCGTCGACGACGTCGCCGCCGCGGTCCGCTATCTCTGCGGCCCCGAAGCGGGGTGGGTCACCGGCGTGTCGCTGCCGGTCGACGGTGGCCATCATCTGCGGGCTGGCCCGGATTGGGATCCGCTCGGTCGGCTGCTCTACGGCGACGACGTGGTCGACCGGGGCACCATCACGGATCCGGGCTGAGCAGCCGAACCAGCTGTTCTTCGGCAGGGCATTGCCTCCCTACCTACCGGTAGGTAGGGTGGGGGTATGGACGACATCGCCCTTCTCTCCGAGCTCGAGCCGGTCGCCGAGCAGCTGCTGGAACGGCACATCTCGACGACCAAGATGTGGTACCCCCACACGATGGTCCCCTGGAGCCGTGGCGAGGACTTCGAACCCGACTACGAGTGGGACCCCAACGACGCCGAGATCCCGCCCGCCATCCGCGCCGCGCTCTACGTCAACCTCCTCACCGAGGACAACCTCCCGTACTACTTCCGCGACATCGACCGCATGTACGGACACGGCGGTGGTGCGTGGGGCGAGTGGACCAAGCGCTGGACCGCCGAAGAGGGCCGCCACGCGATGGTCATCCGCGACTACCTCCACGTCACCCGGGCCATCGACCCGAAGTGGCTCGAGGACGGGCGCATGGCCCAGATGTCGACCGGCCAGGTGCCCGAGCCGCCCACGGCGGCCCACGGCTTCACCTACGTCACGCTCCAAGAGCTGGCCACCCGCATCTCGCACCGCAACACCGGCAAGATGATCACTGACAAGGCTGGCTACGAGATCATGGCCAAGGTCGCCACCGACGAGAACTTCCACTTCCTCTTCTACCGCGACATCACCAGCGCGGCGTTCGAGG
>SKKL01000198.1 GCA_007121465.1 Acidimicrobiales bacterium
AGTCGTTCGGCGGCCTGGCGGCCCGAGTTGATGCACGCCGGGATCCCCACGCCTCGGTAGGCGGCCCCCGCGACGACGACTCCGGGAGCGTCGGTGGCGAGCCGGCTCTCGATGGTGTCGACCCGATCGAGGTGCCCCGGGGTGTACTGGGGGAACGACCGGGGCCAGCGGGTCACCCGCACGTCGGAGGGCTCGGCGGTGAGACCCATGGTCGTCGCCAGGTCGGCTCGGATCGATTCGACGAGGGTGTTGTCGTCCATGCCCATGGCCCGGTCGTCGCCGTAGCGACCGGCCGAGGCCCGGAGGACGAATTGGCCGGGTCGGGAGAGGTGGGGCCACTTGGTGGACGCCCACGAGCAGGCGGTCATGAACAAGCCCTCGCTGCGGGGCACGAGGAACCCGCTGGCGTCGAGGGGCCGGTCGAGCGTGTCGTCGCCATAGGCGAGGGCGACGAGGGCGACCGACGAGTACTCGATGGTGGCGAGTGTGGCGGCGGCCGACGACGACACGGCACCGAGCAGGCCGGTTCCGACGTGAGCCGGCGCAGCGACGACGACCCCGTCGACCTCGACGCTGCCGTCGGCGGTGTCGATCCGGTAGCCGGTCCCCGATGCCTCGAGACTGGTGACCGAGGTGGAGGTGCGGATCTCGGCGTCGGGGAGGTGGTCGACGAGTGCCTCGACGAGGCGACCGAGCCCGCCACGCAGCGTGTAGAAGACCGGGGCAGGAGTTCCGTCGGGGGGAACGGGAGCGGCGGCTCGCTGAGCCCGAAGTGCCTCGATGAGCGACGCGTGATCCCCTCGGGCGGCGGCGGCGATCTGGGGGGCGCCGGCGGCGAGGCTCAAGCGGTCCGAGTCGCCGGCGTTGATGCCGCCGAGCAGCGGGTCGACCAGCCGTTCGAGGATGTCGTCGCCGAGGCGGCGGCGGATCAGGGACCCGACCGACTCGTCTCCCTCGGGACGATCGTCGGGGCGCTCGAGGTCCTCGGCTGCTCGTGTCACCGCCTCGGGAGGCACCACCCCGGACGCGGCGAGAGCGTCGAGGTCGGTGGGGATGCCGAGGACGTTTCCCTCGGGGATCCGGCGAAGCTCGCCCCGGCTCCAGATGTAGGCGAACCCCGGGAGCTGGGGGACCATCTCGTCGTCGAGTCCCAGCTCGCGGAACAAGTCGAGCGCCCAGGGAACCCGGGCGAGGACCGAGTCGGGGCCGGTGTCGAGGTCGACTCCTGCGAACGGTGCCGTGTGGAGCTTGCCGCCGAGACGGTCGGACGCCTCGAACACGGTGACCCGGTGGCCTCTCCCGTGCAGGTCGTACGCCGCGGTGAGCCCGGCGATACCGCCGCCGACGACCGCGACGTGGCTGCTCATCAGGTGTCGTCCCCGCTGGGGCCGTCGGCGCGACCCTCGGCGTGGACCAGGTCGACCACATGGGCGAGGACGCCCGGGTCGGTCTCGGGGAGCACCCCGTGACCGAGGTTGAACACGTGGCCGGGATGGCCGCCGTTGAGGGCGAGGATGGCCCGCACCTCGTCCTCGACCGCGGGGATCGGGGCGAGGCAGATGGCGGGGTCGAGGTTTCCCTGGAGGGTGACGGGCCGACCGACCCGGCGGCGGGCCACGTCGAGGGGGGTACGCCAGTCGACACCGATCACCTCGGGACCGGTCTGAGCGATCGACTCGAGCAGCTCGCCGGTGGTGACCCCGAAGTGGGCCCGAGGTACCCCGAGGTCGGCGACGGCGTCGAACACCCGGGTGGTGTAGGGCATCACGAAGTGCTGGTAGTCCGCCGGGTGCAAGGCGCCCGCCCACGAGTCGAAGACCTGAACTGCGGAGGCCCCGGCATCGACCTGGGACCGCAACGAGGCGATGGCGATGTCGGCCAGGCGGCCCATGAGGTCGTCCCACAGCGTCGGGTCGCTGCGCATGAGCGCCTTGGTGTGGGTGTAGTTGCGGGACGGCCCGCCCTCGATCAGATAGCTGGCCACCGTGAACGGCGCGCCGGCGAAACCGATGAGAGGCACATCGAGCTCGGCCACCAGGTTGCGGACCGTTTCGAGGACATAGGGCGTGTCGACCTCGGGTTCGAGGGGACGCAGCCTCTCGAGGTCGGAGGCGCTGCGGAACGGCTGGTCGGCGACGGGCCCGACGCCGGGCTTGATGTCGATCCCGAATCCGATGGCGTGGACGGGCACGACGATGTCGCTGTAGAGGATCGCGGCGTCGACGCCGTAGCGCCGGACCGGCTGGAGAGTGATCTCGGTGGCCAGGTCGGGCTGGGCGATGGCGGTGAGGATGCTGCCGGTCCCCCGGATCTCGTGGTACTCGGGGAGCGACCGGCCCGCCTGGCGCTGGAACCACACCGGGACCCGATCGCCGGGTTCTCGACGGCAGGCGCGCAGGTACGAGGAGTCGGCCAGGTGGTCGGGAACGGGTGCGGCGGTCACGCCGGTCACGCTAACCGGGGCGCTTCGGCTGCCCCCAATGCGGCGGGCGGTCTCGGCGCTCCTACTCGATGCCGACCTCGGGAACCGGGTGAGGGTTGGGTAGGATGACGCACCCCCCTTTTGCAGGGTCCACCGGAGAGACAGGGTCCACCGGAACACTCAATGCCCGCACATCCCGAGTTGCAGGCCGAACAGGCCTACATCGATCAGGCTTACGAATCGCTCGAAGCGAACCGCGCCTCGGTGGTGCGCCTCAAAGGGATGGTCGAGGTCGGCAAGGGAGGCACCGAGCAGGCCCGGTGGGAACGCGAGGTCATCAACGACAACATCGCCCACCGGCTCCAGCAGCTGCACGTGGGCGATGCCTCGCTGGTGTTCGGACGGATCGACTACGACCCCGACAACGGCGACGATTCGTTCTACATCGGGCGGGTGTCGGTCTCGGGTCCCGAACGCGAACCGCTCGTGGTCGACTGGCGGGCCCCGGTGGCCGAGGCGTTCTACCGGGCCACCCCCCGCCAGGCCCTCGGTCTGATCCGGCGTCGGCACTTCGCCACGCGTGGACGAACCCTTCTCGGCATCGAGGACGAGCTGTTCGGCGACGCCGCGGTGGCGGCGATCAAGGGCGACGGCCCGTCGGTCACCGGCCATGGAGCGCTCATCTCCGCCCTCGAGACCGCCCGCACGGGTCGGCTGGGCGACATCGTGGCCACGATCCAGGGCGAACAGGACCAGATCATCCGCGCCGAGCTGCCCGGCATCCTCGTCGTGCAGGGCGGCCCCGGAACCGGCAAGACGGTCGTGGCCCTCCACCGCGCCGCCTACTTGCTCTACACGCACCGGTTCCCGCTCGAGGGGCAGGGTGTGCTCGTCGTCGGACCCAACCGGTTGTTCCTCAACTACATCGAGCAGGTGCTGCCCTCGCTCGGCGAGGCCGGCGTCGAGTTGTCGGTGCTCGCCGACCTCATCGATGAGGTTCGGGTGGCGGGCTCTGACCGTGGGCTCACCGCCCGGGTCAAGGGCGACCTGCGCATGACCGGAGTCATCGCCCGGGCGCTGCGCGACCGCGAGCGGCCGCTGCGACGCGCGTTGCGGATCCCCTACGGGCTCACCCACCTCACCCTGTCGGTCACCGAGAGCGAGCGGATCGTCAAGGAAGCCCGTCGCCGCTACCGGTGGCACAACCCGGCCCGGAAGTACGTCGAGACCCAGTTCTACGAGGCCCTCGCCTCGGGCGGCCCCGAGGAGCTCGACCCCCAGACGGTGCGTCAACGGGTGCGTCACACCACCGCCGTGCGTGAGGCCCTCGACTGGATGTGGCCGCTGCTGTCGTCGGCCGAGCTCTTGCACGACCTGTTCGGGTCGCGGGCGTTGCTCCAGAACGCTGCGCGGGGGCGGATGCCGGGCGAGGTTCGCCGGCGCCGGGCCGCTCGCCGAGGCGATGATGGCGACTTGGGTGCGCTCTCCGACGACGAGTGGCGGGCGCTTCACCGTCCTCGCTCCGAGCACGCGTCCAAGGTGATCTGGACCACCGACGATGTGCCCATGCTCGACGAGGCTCAGGCCTTGCTCGGACCGCGCCGACGCAACGAGGACCTCGAGCCTCGCACCTACGGCCACATCGTGGTCGACGAGGCTCAGGACCTGTCGCCCATGTCGTTGCGGATGCTCGCTCGGCGGTCGCTCAGCGGGTCGATGACCATCGTCGGCGACATCGCCCAGTCCACCGGTGCCTGGGCCCACGACGACTGGGACGAGGTGCTCGAACAGCTTCCCCAGAAGCGACCTCCCCGTCGGGCCGAGCTCACCGTCGGCTACCGGATCCCCGCCCCGAACATGGCCATGGCCGCCCGGGTGTTGGCCGTCGCCGCCCCCGACCTCTCACCCCCGCAGTCGGTGCGCCAGGACGGCGACGCCCCCCGGATCCTTCGGGCTGGTAGCGACGGTGCCCCTGGCGCGTCGCTGGCGGAGTCGGTGGTCGCTGCCGCTCTCTCCGAGGTCGATGCAGTCGGTGCCGGCAGCGTGGCGGTCATCTGTCCCGGGTCGATGGTCGAGGAGCTCTGTGGGGCGTTCGAGACGGCGGGGGTCGACTACGGCCGGGCCACCCGTCACGGCCTCGATTCCCAGATCACGGTCGTGCCGGTCGGCATCGTGAAAGGCCTCGAGCTCGACGCCTCGGTGGTGGTCGAGCCAGCCGCCATCGTCGAGGACGAACCTCAGGGCCTGCGGTCGCTCTATGTCGCCCTCACCCGCTCGACCAAGCGTTTGGCCGTGGTCCACGAGCGCACGCTCCCCGACTTCCTCGCCGAGTAGCCCCGAGCCTGCTCCTCGCCCTCACCACCGAAATCTCGTGATTGGAGCACCGCCGCGGTGTCGCAACCGCGAGATTTCGTCCTGGGTGGGGTCAGCGAGGCGCGTCCTCGTCCCACACGAGCGCCTGGGCCACCGTTACCTGGTCGTCGGGCTGGTCGCACCTATCGGCAGGCGGAGGCCGTCGCCCCCTGGAGGTAGGCGGTCCAGGTGTCGCCCCCGTGGCTCGGGGTGATCTCGATCGGTTCGCCCGCTTCCCCGATGGGGTCGTGTGCCGCGCCGTCCTGTACCCCGGGGCGGGAGTACCCATGCCCGATGGTGCTCGAGCCGCCCCGTACGACGAGCTCCGAACCGGTCCCGGCGGTAGCCACGTGGCCCCGAGGCGAGAGCGGTGCCTCCGACCCGGTCCTCGCTCCACGTGGTCGAGGGCCTTCACGAATGCCACCTGCACAGCGTCCTCGGCGAGAGCCGCGGAGCCGGACGCGACGGTGACGACCCCGACGAGCCGCCGGAACTCCGAGCGCACACAGTCCTCGACCTCCCTGCTGGTGGTCATACGACACGATGACGCACGGGCAGCGCGCCCGGTTGGTCTGGACTTCGAAATCTCGCGGTGGGAACACCGCAACGATGTCGCACACGCGAGATCTCGCTCCCGGGGGTGGGGCAGGTTGGGAGGTGCGGCGGGTCAGGTCGGGTCGGGGGCGCCCGGCTCGTCGTCCTCGTCGTCGGCCGCGGCGGGGCCCTCGGTGGCAGCTTCGGTGCCGGTGACCTCCGCGGTGGCCCAGGGTCCGCCGATGGGATCGTGGCCGAGCTCGATGCCGGCGCGTCGGGCTTCGTGGCGCAGACGCAGCTCGTTGCTGGCCGATGCCGCCATGGCCGCGACCGGCACGGCGAGGAAGGCGCCGATGATGCCGGCGATGATCGCGCCCGCGGTGATGCCGGCCAGGATCACGATGGGGTGCAGCGACACCGCCTTCTTCATGATGACCGGCTGCAGCACGTTGGACTCGACCTGTTGGACGATCAGCACCACGATCAGCGCACCGATGGCCAGGCCGAAGCCGCCATGGGCCCAGGCGACGGCGACGGCCAGCATTCCGGTCACCAGTGCACCGACCACCGGTATGAACCCGCCGAGGAACACGAGGAATGCCAACGGGAACACCAGGGGCACCCCGAGGATGGCCAGACCGATGGCGATGCCGATGGCGTCGATGAGGGCGACGGTGGCCGTTCCCCGCATGAACCCGCCGAGAGAGCGCCAGGTGCGGGCTCCCACCGCCGACAGCGTGCTCTGGTGCTCGGGTGGGCACCGGGTGAGGAGCCAGTTGACGATCTGGGGTCCGTCCTTCACGAAGAAGAACAGCAACACGATGGTCAGCACGAGAGCGGCGATCACCGACCCGACGGCGATGACGAGGCTCGTGGCCATCTCGCCGATGCCTTCGGTCTGCTCGCCGACGTTGGAGATCATGTCGCTCACGTCGTCGCGTGAGAGGCCGACCGGACCATCTTCGAGCCAGACGAAGAACTCGTCGATGCCTTCTTCGATCGTGGGCCGCAGGTCCCGGGTCTGACGAACGAACGATGGCGCCATGGCGGCGAACGCCCCGGCCAGTAGACCGAGACCGCCGACGACCACCGTGCCGGCTGCCGCCGCCGGGGGGAAGCCGACCGATTCGAGCCGTCGGGCGAGGGGCACGCAGAACGTGGCCAGCACGATGGCGAGGATGATCGGGATGGTGACCAGGTAGAGGAACGCGGCGGTCCAGATCACTGCGGCGACGGCGGCGATGATGACGAGTCCCCGCCAGGAGTACTGGGCGGCGGTGTCGATCCACGGCACGACCCGCGGGGGTGGTGTTTGCTCGAGATCCTCGCCGGTGTCTGCCATCGCCATGCCATGGTGCTCGCCGAGCGGTGGCGGGTCGTGGATGGTCAGTCGAGCAGATCGAGGAGGTCGGACCACCCGCCGTCGAGGGCTCGGGGGACCACGTGGTCGGCTCGAGCGAGGGCGTCGACGTGGCCGTCCTCGGGCACGACTGCGACCGCCGCGCCGTCGAGGAGTTCGAGGTCGTTCGGCCCGTCGCCGATGGCGAGGACGCGTGTGGGGTCGTAGCCCCGTGCCGCGCAGAACGCTTCCACCCCGTCCCATTTCGACAGGTCCGGCGGTGCCACGGTGAGGGTCATCCCCCCGGCGTACTGGCGCTCGTCGGACAGGTGGGCGTTGGCGATGTCACTGACCTTCTCGTAGACCCGCACGATCTCGTCGGCCGGGAGGGACAGGACCCCGAAGGCGAGGATCGCCTCGCCGGCCACGACATCGGACAGGTCGGCGACGCGTGCCCACTCGCCGAAGCTGCGCAGGTGCTCGGGGTGGGTGGAGGGGTTGTCGCTCACGAACACGTCGACCTCGTCGTGCTCGACGTAGATGCACGGCTCGATGCCGGCGTCGAGGAAGTGACCGAGAACGTCGGCGGCGTCGTCGGCGGTGAACGCGTGGCGGTGGATCCGCTCGTCGGTGGCGAGGTCGACCACCATCGCCCCGTTGAGGACCACCGCGGGAGGCTCCAGCCCGAAGCGGCGGAGCGGGTCGCGGGTGGAGGCGAGCCGACGGCCAGTGGCGACGAGCAGCCCATGCCCGCGACGTTGCACCTCATCGACGGCGGCGGCGATCCGGGGGTGGAGCGCGTCGATGTCGGAGGTGTGCCAGAGGGTCCCATCGAGATCGGTCACCACGAGGTCGATGCGGCTCACAGCGGGCACCGGTGGCGGACCTCGGTGATCGGCACGCCCTGGTAGTCGCGGAGGCGGGTGGCGCCGTCGAGTGTCCAGCCCATCAGTTGGTAGATGCGGCGCGGCCGCTCGTTTCGTTCCTCGGTCCAGAGCACGCACTCGGTGTAGCCGACGGTCCGGAGCCGGTCGAGTCCTCGTTCCATGAGCAGGCGACCGACGCCCGCGCCCCAGACGCGGGGATGGGTGTAGAAGGTGCCCACCTCTCCGGTGGGTTCGGTGAGGTCGAGGTCGCCGCACTGGTGGACCCAGATGAACCCGGCGAGACCATCGTCGTCCTCGGCCAGCACGATGTCGGGGTTGAACGGGTTCCCGATCCGTTCAAGCCACTTGTCGGGCTGCCCCTGGATCTGCTCGAGCTGGTCGTGGCTCAAGAAGTCGGCCCAGCCGGTCCGTCCGGCGATGACGAACAGCTCGCCTATCGCCTCGGCATCGGCCGGCGACGCCTGGCGGAAGGTGAGGCTGGTGGTCACGGCTCCAGTCAAGCCGGTCCGCGGCCACTGTCGCTCGCGGAATGCCGGTCAAACGATCCGCTGCCACATGGTCTGGTTGCTCACCTCCGGTCGGTAGACGCCCGCGGAGTGCTCATCCAAGTAGGCGATGAGGTCTGGGTCGAAGGTCACCCGGCGGTCGCCCCGTTCGAGCTCCGCGAACGTCTCGGTCCCGCTGATCCAGGCGCAGCCCCCGTATAGTCCGGTGGCGGCGACGAGGAACGAGGTGGCCACCCCGCTCAGCGCAGCGGCACGTTCTGCGACCTCCACTCCCACCTCGCCAGCTCGGGCCAGGGCGCCCGCCTGGATCGCGGTGGTCACGACGGTGGCGAAGCGTGGCTCGGCGACCGGCTCGCCCGCGGTGTGGACCAGATGCATCACGACGTCGTCGAGACTGCCGTCGACCATGAGATCGGCGCTGCGGGCGCTCTCGGACAAGAAGCCGGGATCCGCTCCGAGTTTGTCGTTCGCGGTCGTGAGGGTGGTGAGCTCACCCACGAAGGCCGACCAGGCCAGGGTGCCGGTCTGCGGAGAGAGGATCGAGGTCCAGAGCTGGACGCCGAGGTCGGTGATCTGGTTGACCCTGCCGGTCATGTCCACTGCCCAGCCAAGAGCCGGTTCCATCTGACCACTACGGACGCGCGCGTTTCTGGTGAAGAAGTACATGGGCTGCCTGCCCTTCCGTGCTGAAGGGGCGCCGGTCGGCTGGCCGGCGTCGGGGAGAGCCTGGCCCCCCGCCCTCAGGCGTTCCCTTCGAGCAGTGTGCGCCCGCCGGGGTTCGATGTCCAGAGCCCGGACGGGTCAGATCTTTCGACGGGGATCGACACAGGCCGTGTCCCCTGATCGCGCCGTCGCGGCTCGTCGCCGATCCCCCAGGGAGTCAGGGGGCGGGCTCGTGTCCGGGCTTGCCGTGGGTGCGGCGCTGTTCCTTCATCTCGGCCTCGAAAACGTGGCGCTTCCCTCCCATGAGGTCGCCACGTACTCGTGCCTCGACCTCCCGAACGGGGGAGTAGTAGTCGTCGTCGTACTCCTCGACGACCTGGAACGTCCAGCGCCCCTCGAGCACGTTGCGGCCGATGATCTCCCGGCGTAGGAGCTCGGCGTGGTGGGCATGCCCAGCCGCCTCGAGCTCGTCGGCGGCCTCTCCGACGGTGAGGTCAGCATGCCCCATCATCTGATGGAAGTCGTAGAGGTGTCCCCGTGCCCGTTCGATCCACTCCCATGCCTCGCTCAGCTTGCCCACCGCAGCCACCGTGGCGTCGTCGGTTCCGGGAGGTCTCTCGTGGGCGGGATCGGTGGTGGGGACGCTGTCGTGCTCACTCATCGGTGCAGTGCTACCCGGACCGGGTGCTGGCCACACCCGTCAGGAGGGTCGACGGCGGCCGATGCGGTCGGCGTAGGCCTTCGCCGCGTCCCGGTACTCGTCCTCGGTGAAGGACCAGTGCTGGTGATCGGCGTCGCCCCAGGCGGCGACCATCGCCGGGTTGGTGCGGCCGATCGCCGAGGTCATCGCTCGGGTCATGGCGAGGGGTCCGCCCGGGATGGCCAGGAGCTGGTCGATGCACTCGTCGACCGCCGCATCGAGCTGCTCACGGGACACGAGCCGCTGGGCGAAACCGGTGCGGTGGAGCTCGTCGGCGTCGACCGGGCGACAGGTCATGATCCAGTCCCGGGCGATGGGGAGGCCGACCTCTCGGACCAGCAGCGGGATGCCGGCCCAGGTGAGCGGAATGCCGATCGCCAGCTCGGGGATGCGCAGAACGGTGTCGTCGGCCGCCACCCGGATGTCGAACGCCGACGCCAGCAGGGCGGCGCCACCGACGACGTGACCGTGGAGGCGGGCGACGGTCACCTGGGGGATCCGGTCGAGGTGCTCGAGCACTCGCTGCCAAGATCCGGTGGCGTGGCGGCGTTGGGCCCAGTCGCCCTCGATAGGTGGATAGGCGGTGTTGCGGAAGTCGGCGCCGGCGGAGAACGCCCGGCCCTCGCCCGACAGCACCAGGACCGACACCTCGGGTCGGTCCTCGAGGTCGCGGAGCAGGTCGAGGAATGCCCGCCGGAGGGCATCGTCGAGCACGTTGAGCCGGTCGGGGCGGTCGAGGGTGACTCGCACGACCCGTCCCTCGTCACTGATCCTCAATCCGGTGTCGTCGCTCATGGCCGGAGTCTTGCAGGCGTCGCGATCGGTCGTCCCGGCCGCCGAGGGACGCGCAGGCGCCCGCGCCGTGTCGCCGGTCGCCCCAGTGGGGCAGAATCGCGGTACCTGGGGAGAGGAGCAGCACCATGGGATCGACCGCGTGCCTCGATCGTGACGCCACCGTCGACGAGGTCGTCGAGGTGATGGACGAGCACGGCTATGCGGTGGTCGAGCGCTATCTCGATGCCGACCGGGTGGCCGCGATCGTCGCCGACCTCGAGCCGATCCTCGCCGCCACCCCCACTGGCCGCAACGACTTCGAGGGATTCGGCACCAAGCGGATCTACGCCTTGTTCGGCAAGACCCGGGCCTTCGACGACCTGGCGGTCGACCCGCTGCTGCTCGGGGTGCTCGACCAGGTGCTCGGCCACTATCAGCTCAGCGCTCCCACCGGGATCCAGATCGGACCGGGAGAGCCCGAGCAGCCACTTCACCGCGACGATCAGATCTATCCGATCCCCGACCCCCACCCCGAGCTCGTGGTCAACACCATGTGGGCGTTCTGCGACTTCACCGTCGACAACGGCGCCACCCGTCTCTTCCCGGGAAGTCACGGCGGGCAACCCAAGCCCGAGGGGGAGGCGATCGCCGCGGAGATGCCCGCGGGGTCGGTGATGTTCTACCCGGGGAGCCTGTGGCACGGGGGAGGGGCCAACCACACCGACGTCCCGAGGCTCGGGGTGATCCTCGAGTACGTCGTCGCCTGGCTGCGGGCCCAGGAGACCCACCTGCTGGCGGTGCCCCAAGAGGTGGCGGCGACCCTCCCCGAACGGCTCCAGGAGCTGTTGGGCTACAACATCTACCCGCCCTTCGTCGGCTACGTCGACGGCCGCCACCCCCGCCGGGTTCTCGAGTCCCGTCCCTGAGCACGGGGCCACGGAACCGTCAGAGTTCCGCCACGACTCGGCGAGCGATCGGCGAGACGGTGGACCCATGGCAACGACAGGGAGGACAGCCATGGGAACCGACGAGATCACCATCGACGCCGAGGAGCTGCGGGCCGAGGTTCGCGACAAGTACAAGGACGTGGCCCTCGACCCCACCAAGGGGTTCCACTTCCACACCGGGAGACCCCTCGCCCGGCTGCTCGGGTATCCCGACGACATCGTCGACGCGCTGCCCGACGAGGCGGTGGCATCCTTCGCCGGAGTCGACAATCCGTTCGCTCCGGCACCGATCCCGACCGGAGCCACGGTCGTCGACCTGGGTTCAGGTGGCGGCTTCGACTGTTTCGTCGCTTCGCGCCTGGTGGGACCGACCGGCCAGGTCGTCGGTGTCGACATGACTCCCGAGATGCTCGATCGGGCCCGTCGAGTCGCCGGTCAGATGGGCGCGACCAACGTGGAGTTCCGCGAGGGCATCCTCGAGGAGCTCCCGGTCGACGACGGCTGGGCCGACGTCATCATCTCCAACGGCGTGCTCAACCTGGTCGCCGACAAGGTCCAGGTGTTCGCCGAGGCCTACCGCGCCCTGCGACCGGGGGGCGTGCTCCAGTTCGCCGACATCGCCGCCGGGGCCGATGTCCCCGATGAGGCGCGTTGCGACATCGGGCTGTGGACCGACTGCATCGCCGGGAGCCGGTCGGTCGACGAGTGGTGCGACCTGATCACCGAGGCGGGGTTCACCAGCATCTCCGTCGGGCTCGCCACCGACACCTTCGGGGGAGCGCCGGGGGAGACCAACGCCCGCCGTTTCGAGGTGCACGGCCACACCTTCCGAGCCCGCAAGCCGAGCTAGACCGAGTCGGCGAGCTGTCGTCGCATCGTAGCGACGGCGGTCTCACCGGCACGGGGCGGGCTCCACGTGGCGCCTTCGGCCGCCAGGGCTTCGAAGCGCTCGCCGAGCTCGGACCGCAGGCGCTGCTCGAGTGCGGCCCGACCGACCTCGGACAGCCCGGAACGGTAGCCCGAGGAATTGCGGGCCCCGAGGAGCCGGGCCGCCACCTCGAGCTCCCCGGCGTCGGCGAGCAGGGTGGCGGCCATCACCGTGTCGGCGGAGATCAGCGGCCACATCCCCCGCTCGAGGTAGCGGTCGAGTGTTCGGCACAGGGTGGCCATCGCTTCGTCGAGCGGGCGGCTCGGCAGGGTGATCTGGGTGAGGGTGCTGGCGGCGGCCCCGAGGAGGAGTCGGTAGTCGCGTCGGAGCGAGCGGGCGACCACCGCCTCCAACAGCTCGGCGGCTTGTTCCGGATCGGCGGTGCAGAGCCGGAACCCGGCGCTGAGGCAGCGCAGTGTTCCGAGGAGGCCGTCGTCGGCATCGGAGGGGGTGACGTCGGTGGTTTCGATCTCGGGAATCTGGCGGACCGTGGCGACCACGGCGAGAAACCCGTCGGCGTAGGCGCGGTCGATCCCGGTGTCGGAACGAGCCAGGTCGTTGAGCTGTTCGGCGCCGGATACGACCGCGTCGAGGTCACCCCCGTAGTAGGCGATCCACACCCGTGACAGCCACGTGGCGAACGACGGCGCGGTCCCGTGTGCGACCTCCACCAGTTCGGTCGCTCGCCCTTGCTCCCCGCGGTGGGCGAGGAGTCGGGCCCAGATGGCGATCGTGTCGGCCACCAGCGCCCGGTCGTGGTCGGACGCCGGTCGTCCGTCGATGTCGAGGACCTTCGCACGGCGACACCAGTCGATGACTTCGTAGACCTGGTAGAGGTCGGCGTAGGCGCCGACCGAGCGGATGATGCGCCGGGCACAGGTGAGGTCCTCTCCGGCGATGCTGTAGTCGACAGCGGCGCGGACGTTCGCCCAGGCATCTCCGATGCCGGCCAGTGCGGAGTCGACGTGATCGGTGGCCAGCCCTGCGTCGTGCCGCTCGACCAGGTCGGCGAAGTAGTGGGCGTGACGGTGGCGGACCTCGTCGGGGGCGTCCAGGCGCTCGGTGGCGAAATCCCTGATCGATTCGAGGAGCCGGAAGCGCCGGACCCCGCCTGGGCCGGTGAGAGCGACGATCATCGACACCCGGAGGAGGCGGTCGAGACCGTCGACGGTGTCGAGCACGTCGCCGTCGGGCATGACCACCCCCGAGGCGTCCTCGAGCGAGAAGCTGCCGACGAAGGTGGCGAGCTCGGCGAGGAGCTGTTGCTCGTCGGGGCCGAGCAGGTCCCACGACCAGGCGATGGTGGCGGCGAGGGAGGCGTGAGAGCCGTCCACCTGGTGCTCGCCGCCGCGGCGGAGGAGCCGGAAACGATCGTCGAGCAGGTCGATGATCTGGCGGGGCTCGAGGAGCCGGGCTCTCGCCGCCGCCAGTTCGAGAGCGAGGGGCAAGCGGTCGAGACGTTCGCACAGGTCGGCCACGGCCGGATCATCGGCGTCGACCGATGCACCCGTGTCGGTCGCTCGGGCGACGAAGCAGTCGATCGCCGCGTCGAGGGCGAGAGGTTCGAGTACGAGGACCGATTCGCCGGTCACGTCGAGTGGCATGCGGCTGGTCGCCAGGACCCTGGTAGCTCCACCGGCAGCGACCGTCTCCACCACCGGCCGAACCGCCTCCACCAGGTGCTCGCAGTTGTCGAGCACCAGTAGCCCGGGTCGGTCGGCGATCACGCGGCCGATCGTGGTGAGGGGGTCGGTGTCGCTCTGTTGGCGTTCTCCGAGAGCGCCGAGCACCACCTCGGCGAGCGCGTCCGGGCCCCGGGCACTCGTGAGGTCGCCGGTCCAGACCGGCCCGGCGACCTCGGCATCGTCGATGAGTGCCGCGCAGAGGCGACTCTTGCCGATTCCGCCCGGTCCGGTGACCGTGACGACCGG
>SKKL01000269.1 GCA_007121465.1 Acidimicrobiales bacterium
ACCGAGGCGCTCATCGCTTGGCACCCACAACGTCGTCGGTGCGTCGCCCGCTCCGCCCCGACCCCCCTCGGTTCCGTCAGCCGTGCCCATCGCTGCCTCCCACTGACCGGAGTCTCCCTGGACCCGAAACTCTTGCATTGCAACTCATCATCCCACAATAGGGGACGGGATTGACCGGGACGACCCTCCGAAACGGTGCGTGCCCGGCGACCACACCGCGTGCGCAGCAGTGCCGGCTGTGCTGGGCTTGTCGCATGATTCGACAGTGTCGAGACGGGTGAAGGCCTCCAACGACTCGCCGCCGCCCTCGGGAGCTGATCGCCATGTCGACCTACGAGCAGATCACGGTGACGCCGGTGTCGGGGGCACTCGGTGCGGAGATCGCCCACGTCGACCTCTCCGCCGATCTCGACGACACCACCGTCGCGGAGATCAGCGACCGGTCAGCCACTCGGCGAAGCGGTCGCCCACCGGAGTCCTCCCGTCCTCGTCGAAGAGGCCGTAGGAGATGGTCCGGTGCTCCGACGGTCGGTACATCACGTGCACGCCGAACAGGTCACCCGGCTTCAGAGCCGAATCGAACTCGGTCCAGAACTCCTCGGCAAGATCCAGGTTCTCCGGCGTCATCTCGCTGAACGCGTATCCGCTCTCGGTGATGGCGATCGGCAGGTCGCCGAAGGTGGACAAGAAGGCAAAGCTCTCGTTCGAGATGGCCTCCTCGTGGGACTCGCCGCTGCGTTCCTCCCCTGCGTAGCGATGGAACGTCACCCCGTCGATCGCCACGCGCTGGGCGTCGATCGCCTCGACCATCACCTCGTTCCAGCGCTGGCGATTGAGATCCCTGCCGGAGTCGCCCGATCCGTGCGACGCTCCGACGATGTAGATCGGCACATCGAAGCCACCGAGCTCAGGCACCCATTCCTCCAACATGGCGGCGTAGTCCTCAGGTGACCACGACCGGGTGACACCCAGCTGGGTGATGTCGCCGTCGCGGAACTTGCGGAGGTAGAGCTCGTTGCCCATCTCGAGGATCGCCAGGTCGATGCCCTCATCGACGAGCCGAGCGATGAACTCGCGCTGACTCTCGAGGGTGTCGTTCACGTTGACCATGTAGATCACCCTCACGCCGTGTCGGTCCTGGAGGTCGAGCAACGCATCGATCTCGTCCTGGGTGACCACGTTGTAGCTGCGCGGATGGTCGAGCAGGTGGTCGGGGACGGCGTCGAGAGTCGGGTAGGTCGCCATCCCCCTCGTCCCGCCCCACACCCGGACGTACCCGATGCCGTCGATCCACGGGGTCAACGCGTCGAAGTCGGTATTGAACGGCCGAAGGTTCACGATCACGTCCCCGCGAGCTGCAGGCTGCTCGCTCGCCGGCGGCGACACGTCGGTCGTCGTGGGTGGGGTGGTCGTCGTCTCGACGGGTGGTCCCGGCCGGTCAGCGGACCTCTCGCCACCCTCGCCGTTACCACTGCAGGACGAGAGGAGCAGGACCAGCCCGAACCCGCACAGCCCGACGAGCCATCCCAGGACACCGCGTGTGACTCGCTCAACCGTCCTCATGAGCAGATCGTCACACACTTGACTACCGTTGACGGCGGACATGAGCAGCGATGAGCGACTGACAGGCGCCGATGACGTCTCAGTCGTCGACCGGCATGAGGACCCCACGGCCCATGGCGCCCCGCCACATACGTCCTGGCGGGCACGAGCGCTCATCGCCGTCGTCGTGCTCGTGGCGATCTTCGGGTTCATCCTCCCCCAGATCGCCGACTACGACGACGCATGGGCTGTCGTCACAGACCTCCGAAGCGCCGCGATTCTCACGATCGGCGTGGTAGGGGCGTGGAACCTCTACACCTACTGGCCGGTCCTCAAGGCCGCGCTTCCCGGACTGCAGACGCGAGAAGCAATGGTGGTCCAACAGGCGAGCACGGCGATCGCCAACACCGTGCCTGCGGGCGCCGCCGTCGGAATGGCGGTCACCTTTCGGTTCCTGCGCGCCTGGGGCTTCACCAAGCAGGCGATCGCCAATCAACTCGTGGCGGTCAACATGGCCAGCCTCGTCGTGAAGCTGCTCATGCCGGTCGTGGCACTCGTGGTGCTGGCCATGGCCGGCGAGGTCAACGGCGCCCTCCTGTGGCTCGCGCTGGTGGGTATCACCGCGGCGATCGCGCTCGGGATCGCCGCGGTCGTCGCGCTGCGCGCCGAAGAGACCGCCCGGAACGCCGGCCTCGCCCTCGACCGCCTCCTCGAGCGGCTGCAGCCCCACCGACGGGCCGAGCACCGACCGACACTCGGCACCTGGCTGCTCGAGCTCCGACACGAGTTCATCGCTCTCGCCCGCCGCGAAGGGCTGCGGCTCGCCGCTCTCACCCTGGTGAGCCACATCTCGCTCTTCGCGGTGTTGCTCGTGACGCTACGAGGGGTCGGGGTCGGACCCGACGATGTGGATTGGTCCGTCGTGTTCGCCGCGTTCGCATTCGTCCGGTTGCTGTCCGCTCTGCCCGTCACCCCTGGCGGCTCCGGCGTCGTCGAGCTCGGGTACATCGGCTTTCTCACCACCGAGACATCGGGCGCGTTGGCCGCGGAGATCACCGCCGCAGTGCTGCTGTTCCGGGCCGTGACCTTCGTGCTCCCCCTCGCTCTCGGATCGGTGGCATGGCTGGTGTTCCACACCGCGACCTCCTGGCGGAACGAGACCGATTCGCGGGGAGGCGTCGAGGCCCTCAGCGATCGAGCACCGCTCGCATCTCATCCATGAGTGCCGCCGGAACCTCCGGGTCTCACGTCCGGGCGACAGCCAGGAACATCGGGTAGGTCCCGCCGTCCCGCTCGATCTCGTGGCACGGTGCCACCTCGACCTGGGCGAACCCGGCGTCGCCGAGCCATCCGGCGAGCTCCGCGGGATCGAAGCCGTGGTGGCCGTGGAACCCCTCGCCGTGGAACGAACCGTCCTCGGCCACGAGGTCGACGACACAGAGGTGCCCCCCGTCGGCGAGGAGTTCGGCGAAGGCGGCGAGAACCGGGCGAAGCGGGTCGATGTGATGCAGGACGAGGACGCTCACGATCAGGTCGAACCGTTCACCGGACGGCGCACCATGAGAGAGGTCGAGGTCGACCACCCGAGCGTCGGGCAGGACGCCGGCCGCGACCTTCTTCTCCATCTGCTCTCGCATGCCCGACGACGTGTCGGCCAGGGTCACCGGCCCGATCGACCCCGTCGCCTCCCACACCGCCTGGGTGAACAGGCCCGTGCCGGCGCCGTATTCGAGCATCCGGGTCGAGCCGTCGATCGTGACCTGCTGATTGATCGCGTCGGCCACGGCCCGGGCCCGCTCGACCTTGGCCGGGTCGTCGTCCCATGTCGCCGCCCGCTCGTCGAAGTCCGTGTGCTGGTGATCCATACCCCACACGGTATCGCTCGGGCCTCGGATCCGCCCCTCAGCGTCGGTCGAGCTCTTCGACCCGGGCGCGCTCCTCACCCATCTCGTTCGGACCACCGACGCGGTTGCGGCCCGCCTGCTTGGCGGCGTACAACGCTCGATCGGCCCGTTCCAGCAGGGCCGAGGGGTCGTCGCCTCGTGTGCCGAACGCGACGGCCATTCCGATCGTCACGCTGATGCCGATCTCGGCCTTGTCGGTCCGGGCCGGGGTGTCGGCCACCGCTCGGCGGGCCCGCTCGAGCACCTCACGGGCCGCCTCGACCGACACACCGCTGAGGATCACCGCAAACTCGTCGCCACCGATCCGGCCCACGACCTCCCCGTCGCGCAACTCTCCCGTGAGTCGACCAGCGATGGCCACGAGAACCTGATCGCCCGTTCCGTGGCCCCAGGTGTCGTTCACCGGTTTGAAGCGGTCGACGTCGACCACACCGAGACACACCGGTAGGTCAGGAGTCGCCCGGCTCACCGCGTCGGCGAGCAACCGGTCGAACTCCCGGCGATTCACCACACCGGTGACCGGATCGGTGACCGCATCCGAGGCGATCCGATCGACCCGCCGGCTGATCGCCAACACCGCCGGAGCCGCCAGCGCCGTGACCGCGAGACCGATCAGCGCCGCGGTCAGCACGTTGTCCCGTTGGGCGTCGACCACCGGGCTCACGAACTGGTCCTCGGGGGCCATCACCGCCGCCAGCCACGGCCCGCGTGCCGCGAGGGGAGCGACCGCCACCTGCCAGCGACGGCCATCCACCTCGAAGGGCACCACGACCGCTGCGTCGACCGAGCCCAGGTCGCCAGCCCGTTCCTGAGTGGCGCGGATCCCGGCCACGACCACCGGGTCGGTGACCTCCTCCGCACTCGCCCGACGCAGACCGCCCTCCCCGTCGTCGACGTTGACCTGATCCAGATCGGCCGCCGCGAGCATCAAACCCGAGTCGTCGAGGAGGATCGACCGGCTCCCCGCACCGACCTCCATCGTTCCCACGAAGGTCGACAGGTCGCGCAACGACAGATCGACTCCGACGACCGCCAGGACCTCACCATCGCCGTCGCGGGCGGCGGCGGCCGTCGTCACCCCCGGCTCCCTCGACGCGAAGAAGACGTAGGGATCGGTCCAGGTCACGCCCTCCGCGTCGACAGCTGCCTCGTACCAGGGGCGACTGCGGGGATCGAAGGTGTCGGTCGGATCCTCGGCCGCCACCACCTCCGCCAGGGCCGCGTCCCGCTGGACCGTCACCGAGCGAATTCCTTCGTCACCGACCTCGATCGTCTTCACCCGCGTGCCTCCTGGCTCGGTGGCGCCATCGCGCGACACGAGCAGGAACGAACCGTCGGGGCGACCAACATAGACCCCACTGATCGACTGGGTCGACAGGACCTGCGCATCGAGGTAGGCGAGGAGGGTGGCGTCGTCGTCGACAGGCAGGACGCCGTCGACGAGCAACTCCGAGGTCAGCTTGGCGGCGCTCTCCGCGGGAGCGAGATGCTCCGACGTCCGCTGATCGACCGCATCGGAGGCGAGAGACATCGTCTGTCCCATCGCGTCGACGAGCAGGCCCTCGGTGTTGCGACCCGTCCCGACGACGACCGCCACGACCGTGATCGCCTGCAGCACGAGCAGACCGACCAGCAGCACGGGGCGGAGATGGACCGACATGCCCGCACGCTATTCCGCTGGCCGCGACCCATGTCGACCTGGTCCCGGGACGCCCGGCTCAGGCCTGCGAACTCGACTGCTCGGCGAGCTCCTCCTCGCCGGGATCTGAGGTGGTCGGCTCATCACCGTCGTCGGGCTCGTCTCGGTAGGCGAGGTAGAGCACCTTGACCGATCCCACGAACGGCGTCGCCACCAAAGCGCCGGGAACTCCGCCGGCCGCCCCACCGATGAGGGCCGCCAGCATCGTGGTGGGCGGCGAGAGATCGACCGCCTTGCCGACCACCGCCGGCTGGATCAAGTAGTTCTCCGCGCTCATGTAGACGACGAACAGCACGCCGGCGATCGCTCCGGTGACCGCCCCTTGGGTGAGAGCGAGCGCCACGAAGACCGATCCACCGAGGAACCCGCCCACTTGGGGCACCAGGTCGGTGATGGCCACCCACAACGCCGCGAGCACGATCAACGGAACCCCGAGGATCAGCCCGACGGTGAGGACCCACGTGCCGCTCAGCATGGCGAGGAAGAGCGACCCGGCGAAGTAGCGACCAAGGGTCTGGTAGACGAGGCGTCCCGCCCGATCAGCGCCTGGACGCAGATGGGCCGGGACCAGACGTCGCGCCCGGCGGACGAGCCTCTCCCCATCGATCAACAGAGCGAGGACGAGCACGATGACCTGCACGACGTCGGTGGCCGCATCGATCGCCCGTCCGACCCAGTTCGACACCGTCTCGGAGGTGACCGAACCGGGAAGGTCCTCGAGCCACTCGTCGGCCTGTCGGGACAACTCGGCGTCCTCGACCCACCCCCCGACGAGCGGGAAGGAGTGGAACTCTTCGATGGTGGCCGGTAGCTCCTCGCCGAAGCGGGCCGCCTCCTCCACCGCCGGCGGCCCGAGGAACACGACGAGCGCGACGAGCGCGGCGAGGACCACTCCGCACACCAGGCCGGCAGCCGCTCCCCGAGGCAGACCTCGGCGCTGCGCCAGGCGCACCGGCGTGTCGAGTGCGAAGGCGAGAACGATCGCGATCGCGACCTTGGTCAACGAGCTCGCCGCCGACTCCGAGAGCGCCCAGATCGCCAGGAGCGCCACCACCCCGAGCGCCAGATGGAGATAGGAGATCCAGTCGACCACCGCGAGTACTCGCCCCGGAGCGACCTCCACCTCGCTCGTGGTGGGCGTCGAGACCGCGTCGCCCGGCAAGTCGTCGGGGCGACCATCCCTCGGGGAATCGCTCTCGGGCATCGTGGGTAGCCTACGGCCGATGACCGATAGCGGCAGCGTCGACGACTCCGCGTGGACGGCACGTCGGATCCGCGCCTCCTGGTCCTCGGTCCTGCTCGCCATCGGGTCGATCGTCGCCGTCGTCCTCGCGTTCGGACTCGTGGGCCGTGCCTCCCAGCCGATCGGGTGGGCGCTGGCCAGCGCGACGACGGCGATGATCGTGACCCCCGTGGTGGGTCTGCTGTCGCGGTGGGCGCCCCGCGCCGTCGCCATCCTGCTCACCGTCATCGCCGGCATCGCCATCGTGGCCTCGGTCGGGGTCGGTCTCGTCCTCGAGATACAGGATCAGCTCGACGAGCTCGCCGACGCCCTGCCCGCGGCGGCCGCCGAGCTCCAAGAAGCCGATGGACCCGACGGGGTCTTCGACCAGATCGGACTCGAGTCCCTCGTCGAGGATCTGGTCGACCAGAGCCGTGAACGAATCGCCCCCGATCCCATCGACGGCGCCGTCGGCACAGCGCCGGCCTTCTTCGTCAGCGGCATACTCGTCATCTTCCTGATCGTCTGGGGACCCCGGATGTACGACGGGCTCTGCCGCCAGATCGAGGACCGTCGACGTCGCGAGTGGTTCCAGCACCTCGCGACGACCTCGGTGGGTCTCACCCAGCGCTACGTCGTGGGCGCGCTCGCCGTCGCGGCCGTCACCGGGGTGGCCGGCGCCGGCCTGGCGTGGTGGGCGGATCTGCCCACTCCGCTCGTGCTCGGCGCCGTGCTCGGCGCGGCCGGGGTCGTTCCCTACGTCGGCGTGCTCGTCGGCGGCGTTCCCCTCCTGCTGCTGTCGGCTGCATCCGAGCCGGCGACCACCACCGGCCTCCTCGCTCTCGCCGTCGTCGGCCTCCAAGCGGCGAGCACGGTGGCGACCCGCCGTCTGATCGAGGCCCGCAGCTTCCGGGTGGGACCCGCCGTGATCGTCATCGCCGCCCTCATCGGATCCGACGTCTACGGGATCGGCGGAGCGCTCGTCGCGATCGTCGGCGTCATCCTCGTCGCAGCGGGAATCGACACCGCCACCGACGGCGAACCGGGTGCCGCCGACGACGAGCAGAGCATCGATCAGGGCGGTGGCGGCCGCTCGCCGCTCTCGCCCGGCGCCTCCTGACGCTCGCCGTCGGACACTCGTTCGGCCGCCAGGTTCGATTCGAGCTGGTCGAGAGCGAGGCGCAACGCGAGGATCCGCTCCGCCAGCTCCGGTGCCTGCTCGGCCATCTCTGCGGACAACGCGGCGGCGTTCTCCTCCAGCTCGGCCTGGCGAGCCACCTCCACGCTGTTCACCACCACGGCGATCACGATGTTGAGGGTCACGAACGTCGCCACCAGGATGAACGACAGGAAGTAGGGAAGGGCAAGACCCGAGACCTCCGCCGCCGGAAAGTAGATCTCGTCCCAGTTGTCGAGCGTGAGGATCCGGAAGCAGGTGAACATCGCCGAGCCGACCGTGCCCCACTCGTCGGGCAGCGCCTCGCCGAAGAGGATGTTGCCGACCACCCCGTACATGTAAGTGAGGATCAGGACGAGGCTTCCCACTCCGAGGAGGGGAGCCATCGACCGGAACAGCCCGCGCACGATGACCCGCAGGTCGTCGATCATCTCGATGAGCCGGACGAGACGCAGCACCCGGATGAGGCGCAGGGCCGTCACGTTGCCGGCGATGCCCGGGACGAAGCTGGCGGCGACGATCGCGAAGTCGAAGACGTTCCACCCGCGGGCGAAGAAGCGCCACGGACGACTGCCGTAGGCGGCGAGGCGCGGATGAGGATCTCCACGATGAAGATCCCGAGGATCAACTGGTCGAGTAGGACGAACCAGTCGCCGTAGGTGGCGACGAGACCGGGGTAGGTCTCGAAACCGATCAAGACTGCGTTCGCGACGATGACGACGAGGATCGAGAGCTGGAACCGCGTGGACTCGGCGATGCGCTCGCACACGTCCACCACGGTCCCGAGCCCGGCGGTGACCCGGTTCGGTTGCATCCGTCGGACGTGATAGCACAGCCGGTCCGGACCGGCGGAACCCGACCCGCCCGACTGCGCTGGACGCGACCATGCTGCTGGTCGCAACCGTCAGGATGATCCGGGAGGCACGTTCTGGTGGCGACGGAACCGGTTGTCGGGATCGAGCCGGGCCTTCACCTCGGACACGCGCCGATAGTTCGCCTCCCCGTAGGCCGAACGCAGCGTCGCGTCCCCGTCCTCGAAGAACCCGGGGAAGTTCAGGTACTGCCGCCCCGTGGAGAGGTCAGCGAAGGCCTCGACGCACCGACGGGTCCACTCGAGGTTCAGCTCGTCGTCGGCCGGGTCCTCCCAGTTCGACTCGATCGCCAGGAGATACGGCGCGGACCGGTCCCCGTAGGCGGTCGCGTCCGGCGCCACCCGGCCCATGGCACCTCCGAGGTGCCACACATCGACGGTGGTGAGCAGCGACGGTCGGGTAGCCGTCCACTTCTCGATCCGCTCGATGGTCCTGGCGTCGAGGCCGCGCAGGTGGAGCGACTTCCAGTAGTAGTGGAGACCATTCGGGTAGTCCTCGTCGAACAACCTCTGGAGCTCGAGGAAGGGCATCGGCCCGCTCAGGTCAGCGACCGGATCAGCAACCTCCCTGATGGGAGCGACCAGTCGCTCACCAGTCGTCGAGTCTGTCGTTGCGCAGGCCACGATCATCACCCCGGGCTCGCCCCGCCACTCCTCGGGCACCTCGTCGGCATCCGGGATCGCACCGCACACCGCCAGGGCCGACACCTCGTCAGCGAGGTCAGCGGTCCACCTCTCGAACGTCTCGAGGACCTCGCTGATCCGATCCGCCCGGTGGATCACGAAGCCGACGAACACCTCCGGCCCCACCTGGTGGAGCCGGTAGGTCAGCTCGGTCACCACCCCGAAGTTGCCGCCCCCGCCTCGCAAGGCCCACATGAGGTCGTGATCGGACTCGTCGTCGACGTCGAGCACGTCACCGGCAGCGGTGACCAGGCGCGCGGCGACGAGGTTGTCGCAGCTCATGCCGTGCGTGCGGCGCAACCACCCGATCCCACCCGACAGAGTCAGGCCTCCGATGCCGGTCTCGGACACCACCCCGCCGGGCGCGGCCAGCCCGTGGGGCTGGGTGGCAGCGTCGACGTGAGCCCAGGTGGCACCGCCGCCAGCACGAGCGATCCGGGCCTCCGGGTCGACCCACACCTCGGTCATTGCCGACAGATCGATGACCAGGCCATCGTCGATGCTCGCGGTGCCAGCCACGTTGTGGCCCCCGCCCCGCACGGCGAACTCGAGGTCGTGGTCTACCGCGAATCGCACCACGGTCGACACGTCGTCGGTGTCGGCGCAGCGCACGATCATCCCAGGGCGTCGGTCGATCATCCCGTTCCAGATGGCACGGGCATCGGCGTAGGTGGCATCTCCTGGTCGGATCACCTCGCCGCGTACCGCCTCCGCCAGGTCGTCGACGGCGCCGTCCAGCGCCGCTGGCTCTCCGCGGGTCGTCATGATGGACGTCATCTCACTCTCCTCCGTGGTCGGGAACTCAGGGTCGGGGCCGGCTCCACACCGTGAACCGGCTGATGGGCAGGAATCCGAAGCGATCGACGAGGATCGGGCGGCTGTGGTCACTCACGAGGCAGACCACGGGGAGATCCGGAGTGGACCCCAATCGATGGCGAACCAGCGGCCCGTAGTAGCCCCGACCCCGCGCCTCGGGCCGCGTGGCGGTGAGCAATAGGACGCTGGCTCCTCCGGCCAGGACACGGCATCCAGCCACCATCGCCCGCCCGTCGACACGGCCGAGCAGCAGGCTGAACCGGTCATCGTCGAGAACTCCCGGGCCGAGCGGCCCGAGCGAGGGGTCCACGTCCGGGAAGGGAAAGGCCTCCACCACCGTGGCGTTCCACTCCGCGAGCTCGGCGGTGTCGGTCACTTCCACGATCTCGAGATCCTCAGGAGGTGCCACCTCCATCGGGCCGGTGGGCGCCCGGTACAGCAGCGGTGGGTGGCCCTGGAGCGACCAGCCCCGAGCGCTCAGATCCGGGACGGGCCATGGTGACCACAGCAGGTACTCGCCGCTGCCGCCAGCGCCGTAAAACGACTCGACCTGTTCCACGACCCCGTCGAGATCGGCGCCGAAGAGCGGCGAGATGAGGGTGGCGCTGTTCATGAAACCGGTCGGCAGACCGAGATCGACGGCGACGAAACCCCGACCCCGGTGGGCCCGACCTCCACAGGCGGAGGCGACCGCCTCCCAGCTGGCGACGACAGCATCGAGACCGTCCCGCAGAACCGTGTCACCGGCCGGTGTCCTGGGGCCCCACCCGGTCTCGAGTTCAGCGGTCGGCGCCGCCGAAGAAGTGAGTGTCCCAGGTGGCGAGAAGGTCGTATCGGTTGGTGGCATCGGGAGTCCTCCGGATTCGCTCGACCCGTCCACCGTCACCGTCAGCGGTTGCCGCCCGGTGTCACCGCGGTTGCAGACACCTGCTCAGCGCTCCCTGCTCTGAAGTCGCTCCGCGAGCACCGGTACCCTCACGGTGTGATCGAGGTCTCAGTACTGGGGCGCGTCGAGGCTCGCGTCGACGGCCGGCCGGTGGAGGTCACGAGCCGCACCCAGCGGATCCTGCTCGCCGCGCTCGCCCACGCGAGGGGCGAGGCGGTCCCGACCGAACGCCTGATCTGGATCACCTGGGGCGACCAGCCACCGCCCAGTGCCCGGCAGTCGCTCAAGAGCCACCTGTCCCGACTCCGCCGCCTCGTCGGTCCCGATGTCATCGTCTCTCGCGGCCCTGGCTATGCCCTGACGATCCGTGCCGACCAACTCGACCTCACCCGCTTCGAGCGAGGTCTCGCCTCCGATTCACCCGCCGAACTCGCCGAAGCGTTGGCACTGTGGCGGGGCGAGCCGTTCGATGAGCTGACGCACCACGAACATCTGACGGGCGAAGCAACCCGGCTCACCGAGCTGCGAACGGCCGGGCGGTTGCGCCGGGCCGACCTGCTCACCGACGAGGGGAGTCTCGACGAGGCCATCAGCGAACTGCGGTCGATCGTCGCCGACCAACCATTCCTCGAACCGGCTCGGATCGCGCTCGTCGCGACCCTGCACCTCGCCGGCCGTCAGGCCGACGCCATCGCCGAGACCGAGCGCTACCGGTCCGAGGTGGCCGAGGTCGGGCTCGCACCGTCGTCGGCCTTCATCGAGGCCGAGCGGCGTGCGTTCACCGATCCGGCGCCGCCGCAGCACCGGCGCCCGCAAAGCGCCGGATCCCACCTCTCCTTGGCCCCACTCATTGGCCGCACCCACGAGCTCGATCACCTCAGCACCGTGATCGATGAGCGACGCTTGGTGACCCTGCTCGGTCCCGGAGGGGTCGGAAAGACCGCGCTTGCCTCCGAACTGATCCGCCACCGAAAGGTCGACGACGGAACCTGGGTCGCCAACCTGGCCGAGGTGGAGGATGAAACCGGTGTGCTGCCGGCCGTGGTCCGAGCCGTCGGGGCGCCCACGACCCAGCCACTCGACGTCTCGCTCGCGAACTACCTCGCCTCCCGAACAGGGATCCTGCTGCTCGACAACATCGAGCACGTGGTCAGTGCCTCCTGCCGCCTCGTCGAGGAGATCCTCGGGGCGGCCGACGGCGTCCGGATCCTCACGACCGGTCGCCGACCGCTGGGGCTGCCGGGCGAGGCGGTCGTGGCCGTCGAGCCGCTGACGCTCGATGCCGCTGTCGACCTGCTCACCGATCGCTGCCGTGACGTCGGGGGAACCATCCCACCCGACCTGACCAACCTCGCCGAACGCGTCTGCGAGCGACTCGACCGACTACCGCTCGCGATCGAGATGGCGGCGGCACGCCTCCGGGCCCTCTCCCTCGACGAGCTCGACCGTCATCTCGGCGAACGGCTGAGGCTCCTCCGATCGGGGCGCGACGGCCGTCACGAGACCCTGGCCGACGTGGTCGCCTGGTCCCATGACCTGCTCGACGACGAGCAGCGCCAGCTGTTCGCCGCACTCTCGTTGTTCGCCGGCCCGTTCGACCTCGACGCGGGCTGCGCCATCCACGGCTCTGACCAGGCCGCCGGAATCTTGGCCGACCTGGTCGACCAATCCCTCCTCCAGGCGGACAAGAATCGTGCGGCGACCAGCTACCAGATGCTCGAGACGATTCGGTCCTTCGCCCACGAGCGTCTCGATGAATCTCCCACACAGGGAGCTGCGATCGACCGCTTCGTCGCTCATCACGTGGATCTGGCCGAGGCGGTGGAGCGCGGGCTGTACGGGCCCGACGAGGCCCACTGGGCCCAGCGATTCGACGAGATCACCCCCAACCTCGAAGCCGCCCATGCTCGGGCGTTGGAGCGAGGCGACGTCGACTCAGCGGTGCGGATAGCCGCCGCTCCCTACGTCCTGATCTACCACCGTCTACGAGCGGACATCGCGGCGTGGGCCGACGCCACCCTCGAGCCGGCACGCCGGACGGATCATCCCGCCACCCCCGCGGTTCTCGCCGTGGTCGCCCTCGACCGACTCAACCGCGGCCTCCACGATGAAACCGCCGAGCTGCTGGCCGACCTTCCCCTCGACCCCGTCGCCCGTCACGCCTACGAGGTGCTGGGCGACCTTCACACCTACCACGGCAACCTCGACGAGGCGGTCGAAGCATTTGCGCGTGCCGAGGAGCTGGCCCGGGCAGCAGACGATCCCATGACGGCGTGTCATGCGCTGATGAGCCAGACGATCCCACTCGGGTACAGCGGTCGCCACGAGGAGGCACTCGCGCTCGTCCACCGAGCCCGGTCCGAAGGCGAGGCGTTGGGAGCTGCCTGCGTGGCCGCTTGGTGCGACTTCGCCGAAGCCGAGCTCATGGTCGAGACCGACCCGGACCGCGCGCTCGACCTGGTCGACCGCGCCGTCGCCGCCGCGGACCGCGGCGGTTGGCGAATGCTCGCCGGGGTTGGTCGCCTGACCGCCAGCTCGTTGCGTGCCCGCTCGGCCGAGCCGGCCGACGCGGTCGCGGGGTTCGAGCACCTCATCCGCTACTGGGATCAGCTCGGCGACGACAACCACCAGTGGACCACGCTGCGGAATCTCGTCGACCTCCTCGTGCGGCTCGGGGCGTTCGAGGATGCAGCCCAGATCCTCGGTTCGGTGGCCAACGCTCCGCGACCCAGCTTCGGTCCCGAACAGCAGCGACTCGGCGGGGCGCTCGACCAGATTCGGAGGCACCTCGGCACACGGGGGGACGAGCTGGCGGCGCAGGGATCCACACTGGATCTCCCCGCTACGGTCGGCTTGGGGCTCGACGCCCTCCGCCGGCAGTGATCGTCATCGTGACGACGCCGAACGCCCGACTCCCCATGGCCGGCGAGTCTCCTCACCCGACGATCACTCCCCGGCCAGGACCTCTGCCAACACGGCGAGATCGACGTTGCCTCCGGTCAGGACCGCCACCCGCCGCCGGAGCGGCGCGCCGGTCCCGCCCCGACCGACCAGCGCGGCCGCGATCGGTGTTGC
>SKKL01000212.1 GCA_007121465.1 Acidimicrobiales bacterium
CATGGTCGGACACGACGACCCGGACCAGGCCGGTGTGGGACTCCGCGAGGCGTGCGAACGCCTCACGATCGCCCTGTCGTGCCGCCTGCACGTCCGGCAGGTCGGACTCTCGAGATACCACGCCCGTCGCCATTCACCCAGAGTGACCAACGACCTGAAAGTAGCCTGAAAGCGCGGGACGTCGAGCTCCTCCGGTGTGGGTCAGGCAACGTCGCGGTCATCTGCCGAGGCGGGGTCGGAGGGGATCGACTGTGTTCGCGCCCAGCGGAGAGCTTCGTAGGCCACCGCCGGGTGGAACCGGGCCCGGTGGAGGTGCCCCTCGACGGTGTCGACCGGCTCTCCCGCGGCGAGAAGCTCACGGGCGAGGTGTCGGGCCCGCTGTTGGTGGTCGGCGACGCTGCGACGATCGAGGAGGGTGGACTGCCAGGCGTCGTGTTCGGCCCGGACCGCCTCGGGGAGCCGGGCGAGCTGGGCGAGGTTGAGTGGAGGCACCCGCCGGCGGACCTCGTAGCGTTCGCCGTCGAGGCGGGAGAGCCCGAAGGTGGTCGAGCGGACCAATGCCCGGGCGAACGGGGAGTTCCGCCCTCCTCGGGAGGCGAGTCCGAGCGCCCCTGCCGTGAGGGGGAGATCGAGGTCGAAACCGTCGGGATCGGTGTCGAACCCCACGGCCACGCGCCGCAGGAGAAAGGTGGTCGACGGTCCGAGCACGCCCAGCCAGAACCGTTCGACGTAGTGCGATCGCAGATCGAATCCGAGCTCGTCGATGACGGGATCGGGCCAGGGGACGACGCGAAGGGCAGCGGGAAGGGGTGACGGAAGGGGAACGGGCATGACGGTGGCCTCCAGGCGCTCAGAATCGAACAATCGTGAAAATGCATGAAATGCATTCACATGATCCCTGGGGCGCGCCGCACTGTCAAGGCGGCCCGGGCCCGGGAGAGGACCTCCCGGGTAGGGTCGCTCCATGAGCGATGTGGACCTCACCCGAGCTCGGGACATCCTCCGGGCGGCCACCACCGTCACCGTGCTCACCGGGGCAGGGATCTCCACCGACTCGGGGATCCCCGACTTCCGGGGCCCGCAGGGTGTGTGGACGAAGAACCCCGAGGCCGAGAAGCAGGCGACGCTCCAGCACTACGTGTCCGACACCGCTGTCCGCAAGGCGGCGTGGCAGTCCCGCTTGCGCAACCGGTCCTACGGTGCCGAACCCAACGTCGGGCACCAGTCTCTCGTCGAGCTCGAGAAGCAGGGACGGCTCCACACCCTCATCACCCAGAACGTCGACGGGCTCCACCAGAAGGCGGGTAACGATCCGTCACGGGTGGTGGAGATCCACGGGACGCTCCACGAGGTCATGTGCCTGTCCTGTGACGATCGCGCCCCGATGGAGCGAGCCCTCGAACGCGTGCGGGCCGGTGAGGAGGACCCGCCGTGCCGGAGCTGCGGGGGGATCTTGAAGTCGGCCACGGTGAGTTTCGGCCAGTCCCTCGACCAGAGGGCTCTCGCCCGGGCCGAGGTGGCGGCCAACGAGTGCGAGGTGATGCTGGCGGTGGGATCGACCCTCACCGTCTACCCGATCGCCGAGGTCGTCCCGGTGGCCAAGTCGGCTGGGGCCGAGGTGGTGATCCTCAACGGCTCGGAGACCGCCTTCGACGATCTGGCCGATGCCACGCTGCGGGGCTCGATCAGTCAGATCCTCCCCGAGATCGTGACCCTCGACGAGCGCTGACCCTCATCAGGGCCCGGCACACGCCGACCGGGAGGGCGTGGTCCCGCGTCGTGTCGCCCGTCATGACCTCTCCGTTCGCTCCCGCCGGAGTGGAGCTAGGGTGACCGCCAGCGAGGGGAACCAGACGGATTTCATGAACTCCTCGGGGGGCATGATGACTGACGAGCCCCAGGCGACCGGCACGGCGGCAGATGGCGGCGACGACGCACGCGGTCTGGGCGCGGTCGATCCGGCCTACCTGGTCGAACGGTTCCGGATGTTGTGCAACGCCACCAACGACGCGCTGTGGGACTACGACCTGCGCGACGGGTCCCTGTGGTGGAGCGAGGGACTGACCGCCAGCTTCGGCTACCGCCCCGACCAGATCCAGGGGACCCTCGACGAATGGCTCGGGATGGTCCACCCCGACGATCGGGAACGGGTGGCGGCCGACTTCGACGCGGCGGTGTCTGCGGGTGGGCCGTGGACCAAGGAGTACCGGATGTTCGACGCGTCGGGAGCGGTGCGCTGGGTCCTCGACCGGGGCACGGTCCTGCGCGACGACCACGGCGGGGCCGTTCGCATGCTCGGCGGGGTGAGCGACGTCACCGAGCGTCGGCTGTGGGACGAGCGACGACGCGGCTTGGCCCGCCTCGAGGGGCTCGGAACCATGGCCGGGGGAATCGCCCACAATCTGGGGAACGTCCTCGCTCCGATCCATCTGGCGCTCGATCAACTGGAAGCTCGGGCCGGTATCTCCGCCGACGACGCGGCGCTGCTCGACCAGGTGCGGCGCAGCACCCGTCTCGCCTCGGCGATGGTCGGGGAGCTCCTCGCCTTCGCTCGTGGTGAGAGCGGTCGGCGCGACCGGCTCGACCTGCGCGACGTGGTGTCGGAGGTGCGAGCCATCGTCGGGGACAGCCTGCCTGCCGACGTCGAGATGGAGGCCACGCTCGGTCACGAGCCGGTGTGGGTCGACGGTGATCTCACCCAGCTCCAGCAGGTCCTCCTGAACCTGGTGACCAACGCCCGGGACGCGATGCCGTCCGGGGGCCGGCTCGTGGTCGCCACCGACGTCGTCGTCCGTTCCGAGGCGAGCGTCCCGAGCGCCTACGGGAGGATCTCGGTGTCTGACACGGGAACGGGGATCGATGCGGTCCACCTCCCCCAACTCTTCGAGCCCTTCTTCACGACGAAGGCGCCCGGCATCGGCACCGGGCTCGGACTCCCCACGTCGCGGGCGGTCGTGGAGCACCACGGCGGTCGCCTCGATGTCGACACCTCAGGGGGCGAGGGGACCACCTTCGAGATGCTGCTCCCCCTCGCCGACGCTCCACCGGCGGACGCGCCGTCGCCTGACGCTCGACCGGAGCTGGCTTCCCGGTCCGGAACCCAGCCCGGGGTCGTCTTGGTGATCGAGGACGAGTCGGCCATCGCCTCCTTGGTGCGTCGGGTGCTCGAGAGTGCCGGGCATCAGGTCCTCATCGCCGCCGACGGCGACCGGGGCCTCGAGCTGCTCGCCGCGTCGTCGGTCGACGCGGTGATCACCGACCTCGGGGTGCCGGGGGTGTCAGGGGTCGAGCTGGTGGGCCGGATTCGAGAGGTGTCGCCGGGTGTTCCGCTGGTCGTGGCGAGTGGGGGTGGCGTCGAGGTTCTCGATGGCACCGGTGCCGACGTGGTCTGGCTCTCCAAGCCGTTCACCACGGCGACGCTGCTCGGCGCCCTGGTCGAGGCGGGTACGGCCGCTCTGTGATCACCGCTCCGATTCGGACCAACGCAGGTAGTCTCGATGTGCGGTCCACCGAACCCCATGAGCAGGACCCGAGATGACCACCCCGGCCAAGCCCACCGTGCTCGTCGTCGACGACGAAGCGCCCGTGCGACACATGTTCGTGCGCGCCCTGCAGCGGCGGGGGTTCGAGGTGCTCGAGGCCGACACCGGGGCGGTGGCCCTCGAGCTCATCGCCAGCCACGACGTCGACGTGGTGCTGCTCGACAACGCGCTTCCCGATCTCGCGGGGACCACGGTGCTCGAACGGCTGCGGTCGGCGCCCGAGACGGCCACGCTGCCGGTCCTGTTGGTCACCGGGCATGCCGATGTGGACCATCGGATCTCGGGCCTCGAGGCCGGTGCCGACGACTTCATCGCCAAGCCGGTCGAGCTCGACGAGCTCGTCGCTCGTGTCCAGTCGCGGCTTCGAGGACGCGACGCCTGGTTGGTGCGCGTCGAGTCGAGTCTGCACGAGCGGGC
>SKKL01000069.1 GCA_007121465.1 Acidimicrobiales bacterium
GAGCCGACACCGTGATGCCACGCTCGTCCATCTCGTCGAGGGCCCGGTCACCGTCGCCCGGTTCGAGGTCGACCGCGGCGGTGGCGTCGGCGACCACCTCGGTGGTGTAGCCGAGTCGGAGGGCGTCGAGGGCGGTGGCCCGGACGCACACGTCGGTGGCCACCCCGACGATCACCGCTCGGTCGACGTCACGGTCCCGAAGGAGCATGTCGAGCTCGGTGGGCACCTCGGCGTCGGAGTCGAGGTCCCACACGGTGAACCCCGAGTAGCCGTCCTCGTACCCGGTGCCCTTGCGGACCAGGAGGGGATCGGAGGGCACGTCGAGGGAGTCGTGGAGTCGTGCGCCCCAGGTGTCGCGCACGCAGTGGGGTGGCCAGGTGCCGCCCCGCTCGACGAAGTGGGGAGTGTCGGGTGGGTGCCAGTCCTGTGTGAACACGATCGGGGACCCCGCGGCCCGGGCGGCGGCGATCTCCTCGTTGACCCGACCGATGGCGTCGGGCGCGCCGGTGACGTGAAGTGAGCCGTCGGAGTGGACGAAGTCGTTCTGCATGTCGACCACGACCAGAGCGGTGCGTGGTCCGTAGCGGTCGGTCATGGCCCTCCTCCCCACGAGTGGGCACGTTCTCGGACTTCCACCTTACCGATTGGTCACGTTGTCCTACGATGGCGGCGACTTATGGGCTTTCGGTTCGTGCACGCGGCTGACCTGCACCTCGACACGCCGTTTTCGGGGCTGAGCGCCACCGCGCCCGAGGTCGCCGCCGAACTGCGCGACGCCAGCCTGGCGGCCTTCGACGCGTTGGTCCGGCTCGCCATCTCCCGGGAGGTGGCGTTCGTGATCCTCGCCGGAGACATCTACGACGGCGCGCGTCGCGGGGTGCGGGCCCAGATCGAGCTCCACCGCGGGCTACGTGAGCTGTCCGACCGGGGGATCCGCACCTTCGTGGTGGCGGGCAACCACGATCCGGTCGACGAGGGCTGGTCGGCGGTTCGTGAGTGGCCCGAGCTGGTCACCCACTTTCCGACCGACGAGCCCGGGTCGGTGGTGGTCGAGCGCGACGGGATGGCCCTCGCCACCGTCTACGGCATCAGCTACGGAACGAAGGCAGTCACCGAGAACCTGGCCGCACGCATCTCGCGTGGTGAGGGACCCGGACCTCACATCGCGGTCCTGCACGCCAACGTGGGAGGCAATCCCGACCACGACGCCTACAGCCCCTGCACCCTCGACGATCTCCGCGGGTCGGGGATCGACTACTGGGCCCTCGGCCACGTCCACACCCGCCAGGTGCTCCACCGTGATCCCTGGGTGGTCTACCCGGGCAACCTGCAGGGCCGCAACCCCCGGGCCACCGAGCGCGGAGCGAAGGGAGCGCTCGTCGTCGAGGTCGACGATGCCGGGATGATCCACGAGCCCGAGTTCGTGGAGCTCGACCGCATCCGCTTCGAGCACGCTGAGCACTCGATCGACGGTGTCGCCGACCTGGTCACTCTCCGGGACCGTCTCGTCGACCTCGGGCACCGACGCCTGGCCGAAGCCGACGGGCGATCGGTCCTGTTGCGGGTCGAGCTCATCGGTCGTGGACCGATCCACGGCGACCTGCACCGGCCCGGGGCCGTCGCCGAGCTGGTCGACACCCTCCGGGGCGAACAGCTGAGCGCCGCCCCGTTCCTGTGGTGGGACCGCGTCGACGTCGCGACGCGGCCGGTCCAGGATCTCGACGAGCTGCTCGGGCGCAACGACTTCGTGGCCGACCTGGTCGAGGAAGCCGCTCTGCTCCTCGCCGACGACGAGGCCCGGACGGCTCGGGTGGCGGAGTGGGGCGACGAGCTCCCCTCGGACCTCGTGCATCTCCTCGGCGATGCTCTGCCCCGCCCCGACGACCCCGGGCGGTGGCGCGACGCCGAGGAGCTCGCCGTCGACCTCGTCTCGAACGACGACACCTAGGAGCTCGGATGCGGATAGCGGGCTGGCGAATCGACGGGTTCGGGATCTTCTCCGATGCAGAGGTCGACGAGCTCCCCTCCGGTCTGACTCTCGTCACCGGCCCCAACGAGGCGGGCAAGAGCACTCTTCTCGCCTTCCTCCGAGGCGTTCTCTTCGGGTTTCCCGACGGCCGGATGAGGGCTCGCCGTCACGAGCCGGTCAACGGTGGTCGCCACGGGGGCGCAGTGTTCCTCGTCGACGAGTCCGGCGGCACCTGGACCGCCGAGCGCTACGTCGATCCCAAGTCGTTCACCCTGCGTCGGCCTGACGGCTCCACCGCCGAGCCCGGCGAGATGGCCCGACTTCTCGGCAGCGCCGACTCGACCCTGTTCGCCAACGTGTTCGCGTTCGGGCTCACCGAACTCGACGCGTTCGAGTTCATCGACTCCGACGCCGTCCGAGAGCGGATCTTCTCCGCGGGGGTGGTCGGCGCCGGCCGGTCGGCCCGCGACGCGTTGGTCACCCTCGATGCCCGCCGGGCGGCGCTCGTTCGGCCCCGCGGCCGATGCGAGATCCGGGACCTCACTGAGCAGGCGCGTGATGTCTCCCGCGAGCTCGCCCAGGCCCAGGCCCAGGCGTCCGATCTCAGCCGACGGCGGGAGGAGGTCGACCGCCTGGCCGGCGACGCCGAGACCGCCCGGGCCGACGTCGACCGGTGTCGTGAGGAGCAGCGCCGTCTCACCTCCTTGCTCGAGGTGTGGCCGCTCAGGAGTCGGATCGCCGACATCGACGACGAACTCGCCGACCTCGAGGTCCCGAGTGGAGTCGACGAGACGACCGAAGCACGGTTCGAGCGGGTCACCGCCGAGCTGGCCGCCGGTCGACGGGCTCTCGACGAGGCCACGGTCGCGGTCGGCGCTGCCGAGAAGAAGCGCGACGCGGTCGAGATCGACGATCGGCTGGCGGCGGTCGCCCCCGAGGTCCGGACCCTCATGGCCGAGACCGCCCTGGAGGACGGTCGCCGGAACCGGCTGGCCGACCTCGATCACACCATCGACGGACAGCGCGAGCTGCTCGACGAGCAGCTCGCCACCCTCGGTCCCGACTGGGACCGGCGTCATCTGGCCGAGTTCGACGCCTCGATCCCCGCCGCCGAGGAGGTTCGACGCCGCGGACACCGCCTCGAGGACATGGAGCACCGTCTCGAGCGGCTCCAGGAGGAGCGGGTGGCACTGGCTCGTTCCCGTGCCGAGAAGCAGACGAAGCTCACGGCGATCGACGAGCAGAGCGAGTCGATTCCCCGCCTGCCCACGGCCGAGGATGCAGCTCGCGAGTCCCGGGCGTTGCGCCAGCTCCGAGCGCACCTCGTCGACCTCGGGACCGAGAGCGCGCGCCTCGAAGGGGCCAACCGGTCCCTGACCGGGTTGCGGGCCGTCGCCCCGGCCTCGGTCACCGTCGGTCGGGGCAGTCGCATCGGAGCGCTCGTCGCCGCGGTGGCGGGGGCGGTCCTCGCCGCCCTCGGCGTCGCCGCGCTGGTCGGAGGGGCCGGGCCCCTCGCCGTGGGCCTCGGCGCGGTGGGTGTCGGGCTGCTCGTCGTCTCGGGTCTGGTCTTCGTCGGTGGCCGATCGATGAGCCGCAGTTCCTCGGGGGCGGCGGTCGCCCGCCAGATCATCGAAGCCGAGCAGGCGGCGTCGGAAGCCCAGGACAAGGTGGAGATGCTGCGCACGAGCGTGCGGGCCACCGCCCTGCAACTCGGCCTGTCCCCCGAGCCCACCGCGATCGAGGTGGAGGAGTGTGCCGCTCGGATCGAGAAGTCGAACCAGGAGCTCCGTGATGCTCTCGAGCGGCGCAGCCGGGGAGCCGAGCTCTCCTCGGAGGTCAAGGAGGCCACCAAGCGCCTCGATGAGTTGGAGGCGGAGATCGCGTCGCTGTCCCAGAAGGTGGCCCGCGAGCAGGACGAGTGGACGGACTGGAAGAAGGAGCGGGAGGTCCCTCCCGAGCTCGGCATCGAGGCGATCAACGA
>SKKL01000009.1 GCA_007121465.1 Acidimicrobiales bacterium
CCAGAACTGATCCATCCGACGGCCCGCGGGGGTGGTGAGCTGCGCATGGCTCACCACCCCCTCGGGGCCATCGGATGGGTCAGTCCTGGCTGTTGGTGAGCTCGATGGCCTCGAGCACCCGGGGCCGAAGTCCCTCGCCGAGCGGGGCGTAGCCGAGATCGGAGGCGAGCTGGATCGCCGTGTCGGACTGGGTGGCCCAGGTCCAGTAATCGATCAGGATGTCGGCGGTGACGTCGTCGTAGCCGCACTCCCAGAGGAAGATCCACACGGCGCCGGTGATCGGGAAGCCGCCACCGCCCACGCCGAGGATGTCGAACTGGAAGTTGTCGGGCACGTCGAGCACCTCGAGGGCCTCGGTGGTGGCCTCGATGGTGGCCTGAACCGCATTGCCGTCGGAATTGACGATCGCAGCGGTGGGCAGGTCGTTGATGAGGGCATAGGCCTGGTTGACGTAGCCGAGCCCGCCTTCGTTCTGCTCGATGCCGGCGGTGACGCCTTCGTTGCCCTGGCCACCGATGGTGCCGGCCGGCCACTGGACTTCGGTACCCGAGCCGAGGGTCCAGTTGCTGGCCTCGTCGCCGTTGATGTCGTTGGTAGAGCCATCACCGGCGGCCCACTCGAGGTAGGTGGTGAACACCGAGGTGGTGCCCGACCCGTCGGAGCGGTGAACCGGGATGATATCGAGATCGGGAAGATCGAAATCGGGGTTCAGGGCGGCGATGGCCGGGTCGTTGTAGTTGACGATGTCGCGCTCGAAGATGGCCGCGATGGTCTCGGCGTCGAGGACCAGCCCGTCGAACTGGTCGTCACCGAAGGCGATGGTCACCGAACCGAACAGGATCGGAACCTGGATCGCCGGGCAGCCACGATCCTCTGCGGCTTCTTCCAGCGTGTCGTCGCGCAGGTAGCGCTCCGAGGCACCGAAGTCGACGGTCTGGAGGAGGAACTGCTCGATGCCGCCGCCCGAACCGATCGACTGGTAGTTGATCGACACGCCGGGCTGCACGTCGTTGGTGTACTCGAAGGTCCAGTCCTGGAAGACCGGGTTCGGGAAGGTGGCGCCGGCACCCTCGATGCTGCCGGAGAGGTCGCCGGGCTCGTCGGAGTCGCCTCCGCCGTTGCCGGTCTCGCCACCGGTGTCACCGCCGCCGTCGGGGGTCGGGCTGGGGTCGTCGTCGTTGCCGCAGGCTGCGGTGAGCAGCGCCAGGGCCGTGAGGAGCACGAGTGCTCGCTTCCACATCTTCACGTAGGTCTCCTGTGTTGGTTTCTGTAGGGGTGTTGATGGTTGATTGGGGGGTGGGGATGATCTGGCAGGGCGCGTCGAACGGCACCGCCAGGCGTGGCGGACGTCGAGCGCCGGGTGTGGTGAGAGGTGAGCGGGTGAGGGTCAGCCGAAGCGGCCGGACACGTAGGCCTCGGTGCGGGGATCGTTCGGGCGGCTGAAGATGACGTCGCTGGTGTCGTACTCGACGAGGCCGCCGGTGCGGTCCTTCGTCTCGTCGTCCATGTCGATGCTGAAGAAGGCGGTCCGGTGCGACACCCGGGCGGCCTGTTGCATGTTGTGGGTGACGATCACGATGGTGAACCGGTCGGCCATCTCGATCATCAGGTCTTCGATGCGGGCGGTGGCGATCGGATCGAGGGCCGAGCACGGCTCGTCCATCAGCACGACCTCGGGATCCACCGCGATGGCCCGGGCGATGCAGAGACGCTGCTGCTGCCCACCGGACAGGGCGAGACCGGACTGGTCGAGCTTGCTCTTGACCTCGTCCCAGAGAAACGCCTCACGCAGCGATCGCTCGACGAGCTCGTCCATGTCGCCCTTGTAGTCGTTGAGGCGGGGCCCGTAGGCGACGTTGTCGTAGATCGACTTGGGGAACGGGTTCGGCTTCTGGAACACCATGCCGACGCGGCGGCGCACCTCGCCGGCGTCGACGTCGGGGGCGTAGATGTCCTCGCCGTTGAACAGGATCTGACCCTCGACCCGAGCGTTGGGCACCAGGTCGTTCATCCGGTTCATGGCCCGCAGCACGGTGGACTTGCCACAGCCCGACGGCCCGATGAGGGCGGTGATGCGATTGCGGGGGAGATCCAGGGTGATGTCACGAACGGCGGTGAACTTGCCGTAGTGGACCGCCAGGCCGGTCACCTCGAGGACATGGTCGACCGGACCCTCCTCGGCTGGTCGACTCGCGGCAGTCGTCGGCTGCTGGATCAGGTCCGTCATCGATCCTGCCGTCATCGTGTCTCCTCGGGTCGCGTGACTCACGAGGGGAACGCTAAGGGGACGGGGTTACCCGAATCCTGTTGTCGAGTGAACGGCGGGTGAACGAGGTGGGAAGACTCGACGTCGGAGGTTTGGGCGCTGCATCAGCCCCAGGGGCGCGGTCCGAGGTTCTTCTCGGTCTCCCCGATCATCCGGGGCGAGAACAGGTCGTCGCCCCCGCCTTCGGGTTGGATCATCCGAGGGGCGATGGGCGCCAGGACGGTGCCGACGTTTCCGAACCGGGCGAAGTCGAAGCCCGACACCTCGGGTTCCTCGAGGCGGAACGGCTCCAGGGCCTCGACCGGCACGCGGAAGGTGCCGCCGTCGGTGTGGATGATCAGTTCGTCGGCCATGAGATTTCTCCCGTTCGTCGTGTCACTCACTCGACCGCCGAGGGGCGCTCCGGTTACACCGCCCGCGTGCCGACCCAGGCGTCGACGAGAGCGAGCCGTTCGGCCGCGGGGGGATGCGTGGCCTGCACCCGCTTCACGAGCCCGGGGTCGAGGTCGGAGAGGTTCTTCACGTGGAGCCGCCGGATCATGTCGCGCATCCCGTCGGGGTCGCCGAGCAGCTCGAGCGCCTGCACGTCGGCCTGGCGTTCGAAGGCCCGCGACACCAGCGACGACAGAACGCCCATCGTCCCGAACCCGAGCTGGATGGCCACGAGGAGGATGGGCAGAGAGGTCGGATCGCCGAGCCCCTCGACCCCCGCCCACGACCACAAGCCACTCCACTCCGACAGTGCCCACAGGGCGAGCATCATCGCCAGGGCGAGACCGGCCGCGAGGGGGATCTGCCGACGCAGGTGGTTGAGTCGCCAGTGACCCACCTCGTGGGCGACGACCTGGGCGACGACCTCGGGCGGGTGCTCGAGGATCGTGTCGTAGAGCACCACCCGACGGGTGGCACCGAGCCCGGCGACATACGCGTTGTCGCGGGTCGACCGGCGGCTCTCGTCGGCGACCAGGGCACCGTCGAGGTCGACCCCGGCCCGCTCGGCGATGTCGGCGATGCGCCCGTTGAGATCCTCGTCCTCGAGCGGGGTGAACTTGTTGAAGATCGGCGCGATCACCACGGGGTAGAGGAACCCGATGCCGACGGTGAAGGTGACGAGAAGGATCCACCCCCAGAACCACCAGAGCTCGACACCCCGGATCAGGGCGTAGAGGGGAACCAACAGGATCAGGTACATCACCGCACCGAGGATCAGGCTTTTCACCTGGTCGGACACGAAACCGCCAGGGGTCTGGTTGGACAGACCCCACTCCTTGTCGTGGACGAGGTCGACCCACCAGTCGAGGGCGGGGTTGTACAGGAGCGAGAGCAGCTCGAGGGCGAGGATGACGACGAGGAGCTGGACGACCCAGTTGGTCGCACCGACCCACTCGACCAGCCGTGGCCCGGCCTCGAGAGCGATGAACAGCACGATGGTGATCGCGGTGAGCGCTCCTCGGATGATGCGGAGCCGACCGAGGGGCTTCTGGTAGGCGCGGGAGCGATCGAGCTCCTCGGTGCTGAACCAGTCGTCGGGATCATTGGGGATGCGACGCCAGGTCGACAATGCGGTGGTCACCGACACAGGTTCCCAGATCCGCGTGGAGAGGAGCGAGTGGGGCCCTCAGCGCTCGCCGAGGGGCACGACCGAACCGAGGGCATCGCGCAGGACGGCGAGGCGGGAGGCG